>CADCJI010000004.1 GCA_902801625.1 uncultured Bacteroidia bacterium
GTGAAGGGTGCTAACATCGCTGGCTTCATGCGTGTTGCCCACGCCATGATGGCTCAAGGTATCATCTAATTCCAGAGCTAAAAGGTTTTTGCAAGGCGGTCAATTTGGCCGCCTTGCTTTTTGTTAGAAGAGGTCCCTGAGCCTGTCGAAGGGCCGACATAAAACAAAAAGACCATGAAACAAACCACCCAATGTTACCTTGAGCGCGGCAACCAATACCTCATGTTGCACCGCACCAAGAAGGAGAACGACGAGAACCACGACAAATGGATTGGCGTGGGCGGCAAGTTCGAGGAAGGGGAGAGCCCCGAGGACTGCATGAGACGCGAAATCTTTGAGGAAACAGGCTTCGCCGTCACCGCCTGGCGCTATTGCGGCATTGTTACTTTCGTCCACAATATCTGGCCCGCCGAACAGATGCACATCTTTGTCTGCACAGAATGGAAAGGTGAGCAGATTGTATGCAACGAAGGCGACCTTGAATGGATTGACAAACAGCGACTTTTGGAGTTGCCTACATGGGAAGGCGACAAGATTTTCCTTCGCCTTATCGATGAGCATAGACCTTTCTTTTCCT
Organism: uncultured Bacteroidia bacterium; assembly: GCA_902801625.1. Taxonomy (GTDB): domain Bacteria; phylum Bacteroidota; class Bacteroidia; order Bacteroidales; family F082; genus Limimorpha. Next base: position 578 of record CADCJI010000004.1, read on the forward strand.
TGAAACTGACCTACGAAAACGACACACTGAAAGAAGCTGTTTTGGACGGAAAAGCTCTGTAAATGAACTTTTTCTTGCATAATTGGTACGTTTTTTGCACTTTTGCATGTTTATGTATTATACAAAACGAGGAAAAATGACTGTGAATAATCGAATTCTTGGAGTATTCAAAACAGCAGCTATGTTGCTGATGCTTTCGTCAACGACGCTTTTCGCCCAACATCCGAATCTAATTACTAATGGCGATTTTGAGAATACCACTTTTAACTATCAAACTATTTCTGACTACACACGTATTACGGGTGGTGCTGTTGAGTCAGGAGAGTTTATTCACGAAGTCAACTCCACAGGTCATGGTTCTGGTACTCTTGTAGGATGGCCATCCAATCTCTATGGGTATGGTGGCTCGGGTTATTATTTGTTGTTCAATGGTTTTGGCGAGTCTACCAATGCCACGAAAGCGGCTTGGAGGCAGACTGTTACGGTAACACCCAACACGATCTATACTTTTTCAGCACGGGTGAGGAATTTGTCCCAACCCTATATGGGTTTTTCCCACAATCCTGCAATATTGCGTTTGAAAATCAACAATGAATGGGCTTGTGAGAATTATCCCCTTCCAACAGGCTACGATTGGCAAGAATGGCAGATAACTTGGCCCAGCGGTTCGTCAACACAAGCTCTTATTGAAATATATGATGTCTATAGTGGTAATCCTGGACATGGTGACGATTTCGGTTTGGATCACATTAGTTTTAGGTTGCACAATGATTATTCATTGACAGCAAGTGATTTCACAGTCACCTATTGTGGCGAAATAACGCCGATTGATTTGACCAATCATTATAACATAACTTATCCTTCGGGTGGCAATTCAGCTCCTCCTATGGAGGTCAAGATTAGATTAAACAACAATGATCCATGGGTAAGCTCTCAAATTAATACCTTCTTCGGTGTGGCTTATGTTGGAACCGATAATAAAATCTACTATACTCCCAATGCTGGCTTTCATGGTACGGATTATGTCCGATTTCAGGTTTCAAGATTTGGATTGTCGGCTGTTGGTTTGATCACCATCAATGTGTTCGATTTGCCCTCGAATTGTACTCCTCAAGGACTGCCCGCCAATAATTTGCTATGCATTAGCGATGTTGCTTCATTTAACCCATCGGCAACCTGGGTGTCAAACGGCAGCAATATCAATCCTTCTGGCTGGTTGTATAAAAAGATAGGAGTGACCGATTGGCAAGAAAGTTACACATTTCAAAACTGGGTTCCACAATGGGGCGGAATAGGAGAGTATAGCATTAAGTTTTTTGCAGAAAACAGTTGCGGTCGGCAGGAATCGGATCCATACAATTTCAACATTTGTGATGTGCCAGAATGGAATCCAGCTCCTAATGCCACTTCAATTTGTACGGGCTCTTCTGCACCATTTGTACGCATTGAATGGAATTACAATACAGGTGTCCAGACATGGCAATACAAGCGTGGCAACGGAAACTGGACCGACTTCGTTTGGGGAGAGTTTGATTTGCTCCCTGGTGACCAGGTGAGATATCGAGTCACCTACGATGGTTGTAGCGGCAATCCGTTGATATCGCAGACCATCAATGTGGTCTCAGGTCCGCAATTCAACACAAGTATTCCGGTGTCGTTTGATGAAGGTTATTGTCCGAATTCTCAGGTGTCGTTGCCTCAAATTCAATCCTCATGGTATAATGCTTACGGGATGAGTGTCACTCCAGGTTGGTATTATGTGAATTACGACCCCTCGGGCTCTCCTTCCTATGTTCCTATCACAGGTAGCACTATTACTTTGAATAATGGCTCGGTTTCGGTAACCCCATGTCTACAAAACGATGAATGCGGTTTCACACCTTTTTATCCCGCTTTTGATCTCGTTGTTTGGGATGAGCCTGCCATTCAGGGATTGGATGAACTTCCGGATTCTTTGGGACCTGTTTGTTCAGGAACAACCCTAAGCTCCATTTTGCCAGAACTGAGCCCAGGTGGACATTATCTTGTTAATGGCTACGGTTGGGAAATCAGCAGTGGACAAAGTCAGACAGGCTTTTCCTCCAATCTGCCTACCCAACTTTCGCTTGGGGATAATGGTAAATGGCTTCGCTATCATGTACAAAAAGAATGTACAGACCACAACGATGTCTATAGCGATCCCATCAGGGTTTGGGTGGGCGATAAACCAACATTGTACACTTATCAAATAGATTTTCCCAATCCGATATGTTCAGGCACTTCCGTGGCTTCTTTGGCTAATGATGTTTATGTGGATGATTGGCATTTGTTTGACAGTATCTTTGCTGGCTGGGAGGTTTCGTGTAATAACGGTTCCTCATGGGAGGATCTTTATGGATTTAATGAAAACCATAACGGATGTCAGGTCAGATACCGGGCTACCAATCAATGTGGTGATGAATTGTTGCTGGCAGGAGTAGTGACAGTTACAGAAGGGCCTTCCTTTAATAATTCCGGCTCGCTTGGTTTTTCAGATTATTATTGTGATGGAAGTGTATTGGAAGAGGATGATTTCCCGATGCCTCCGGTATATGATTCGCATAACTTTGATGTCGACCCCTATTGGGCTTACATCGACGGAACGGAATATCGAGCGATACAATTCCCTCTACAGTTGACCGAGAGTTGGAACGGCATTCAAATTACCTATGTGTTGAATAGCGATTGTGGAGGCGAAATACCTTACCCTACACCTTTTACATTGACTGTAAAGGGACAACCTGAGGTTGAAATATCATTGGATGGTAGTAGTACATTCTGCGTTGATACTCCAATCGATTTGGATACCCTAATTGATTGGCATTTGTGTACCCAAAACACTCAGGCGTCTTCATGGCAGTATGCTCCTGCAAATCAGCCTAACAGCTATTCCGATTTCAATCCGATGGTCGGTATCCCCGAAGCTGGAGAGTTTTATATCAATTACCATGCTGTGGCTAATGAATGTGGTTTTGATGCCTATGGCACCCCATTGACTGTCACTATAGAAGCTGCTCCTGTATTTTCGAATGCCGTTCCGTTTGAATTAGGCCGGTTCTGCGAAGACGATGTATTGCAGATTCCTTCCAATCCGATTGTTTCTGGACATATTGATGAGTCTGGTTGGCAAATCAGCGTGGGCTATGATCCAGATGGAGAATATACGGAGATCGCTCCTGGCCACGCCCTGACGCTTTCAGATAATGGTAGATGGCTTAAATACTATGCAATAGGTTGTAATGTTTACATTCATCACGAAGTGGAAATCTATGTGGATGGAAAGCCATTGGAGGAGTGGAACATTGCCGACCGTATCTGCAAAGGACAGTATTTGTCCTTTCAGTTGATCAGTACCAACGGTTATCCAGTGACACAAAGGGAATGGAAAATAGGTTCTACCTCTGGCAATGCATTCAATCCCTATGAGTACACTTTTGATGTAGAAGGAGAATACCTGATTTATTATCGTGTGGGCAACGATTGTGGTTGGTCTGACTATGTGGGGCCCTTGCCGCTTTCTGTGACGGCAGGACCAGAGTTTGACAACAGCACATTACCCACCGAATCGCAGTATGTTTGTGAAGGCACAACTGTGGGAGAGTTTTTGCAACAATCGGGAATCACGGCACCGTCATTGGTCGATCCGAGTGTTCCTCACAACGCTCTTGGTTGGTACATTAATGGCCAACCAGTAGATTTAAATACTGAAATTATAGAGTCCTACCATAATGCTGGACTAAGTTATGGCGTGACTGGTGATTGTAGCGATGTTCCTGTCTACAGCAGAGGCGTTCTCCTCTATGTTTACGGAAGACCTATGGTGACGCAAATGCCTCCGATAGATTGGGAGTTTTGCGATGGTGATGTCGTGCAATTGCCTGATCCTGAAATCAATCCCCATAATGGTGAAGGACATGTGAATGGACATTGGCAGATACAATCTCAAGATGGCACATGGGGAGACTTACCGACAACCTGGACCTCAAATTATAACGGAGCACATCTTCGTTACCATTTGAACCATTCGGTTTGTCTTGATCTCGGCAATGACAGTGAAGAGATTGTCATTTCCGTACATTCTGCTCCTGTCATTAATGATGAGGATTTGCCATCGAACAATCTGATTACAATTTGCTTTGGTGGCTCATTGGGAATTGACGAACCAGAAGTCTTGCCTGAACAGAATGAGAGCGGTTGGCAAGTAAGCGCAAATGGAACGGATTGGGGTACGGTACTTGAAGGTCATGCCTTTGACCCCAATCGTGTAGATGCTTACTTTGATGGCAAGTATTTGCGTTATCATGCCGAATCCACGCAATGTCCGAATCTTGAGGACAACAGCGAAGTGTATACCATTCAATTGATGGACAGCCCGACCATTAATGATGGAGCTTGGCCCGATCAAGTTTCGTATTGCTCGGGAGGTTCATTGGGGATTGAAACACCCGATGGCCTGTCTGGAGTATGGAAGGTAAGCGAGAATGGTACGAATTGGGTCACGGAACTTGAAGGCCATGTCTTTGATCCAAGTCGTGTGGACGACTTCTTTGACGGCAATCTCTTGCGGTATTTCGTGCACACTTCGTGTGGTGACGATGAGAGCAAAGTGCTTACCTTGAGACTGTTGGGAGCACCCAATATGCCTATCGTTGGTGAAACACAAGTTGCCATGATGAATAGCTTCTGGACAGGTATTTATGATTATCACATCGATTCTACCAGCCTTGAACAGCCTGTGGAGTGGAGCCTTGAGGGTGCCAATTGGCAACTGAAGCCTTTGGGCATGGCGAGATGCTTGGTATATGTCAGTTCGATTGGTACTGCCGTGTTGCATGCCCGAATCTCGAATGAGTTGTGTTCGAACGAATTTGAGGTTGTACTTCCGATTAATTCCACCTATTTTGGTGTGGAAGAAAACGATGTTGTAGAGGTGATGGTTTATCCTAATCCGGCACGTTTTTCGGTCACAATTGAGGCGGAAGGTATCGAAAGTGTCCGTTTGCTCAATATGATGGGCCAAGTTTTAGACCTGCGCGAATGCAACGGGTCTGACGCGGTCATGTTGAACCTCAGTGGCTATTCACCTGCGATTTATTTGCTCGAAATCAACACGATGAGTGGAACCGTGAGGAAACGACTTGTTGTTTGCAGGTAGAGCCATCTTTTTTAAAAACAAAAAAATGGCGAGGTAAAAGGAATTTTTCTCTATTTTTGCACATAGGAGATTCTGCCATGAGGAAAAAGCTATTTTATACATTTTTATTGATGTTTTCAGCGATTTGCGCTTTTGCCCAGCCTGTAACCATCAACCCACCATCAGCCACCATCCAGCCGGGTCAGTCGGTAACATTGACGGCCTCGGGAGCTGTGTATTACCAATGGTCGCCTGCCACGGGGCTCTCGGTCACAGAAGGTCCCGTCACGGTAGCATCGCCTACTATAACCACTACCTATACCTGTGAAGGCTATGCCCCGGGTGCTGAAAGTGTTGTTAATGGAGACTTTTCGCAAGGTAATGTGGGTTTCACTTCGGCCTATGAATACAATTCTAATCTTTGGGGTGAAGGCACCTATTATGTGGACAATGATGCCAGCTTGCATCACGAGAATTTCTTTGGCCAAGGACATGGCGACAATGGCAACTTTATGATTGTCAACGGAGCTACTTCTCCAAACACCAATGTGTGGACAGAACAAATAACCGTCCAGCCAAATAAATACTATGCTTTCTCAACTTGGGTCTGTACTTTGGCAGGTCAATCCAATGAAGTGGCTTTGCTCCAATTCAGTATCAACGGTAATCAACTTGGAGAGGTGTTTTCAGCCCCGCCCGAGCGTTATATTTGGGAACAGTTCTATGAATTATGGTATAGCGGCAATTCCACAACGGCAACCATCACCATCTTGAATCAGAATACTGGAGGTAGCGGCAATGACTTCGGCTTAGATGATATTTCCTTCCGCGAATTGGTACTGGTGGGTGCGCCTCAATGCACGGTTTATGTGGGCAGCATGAGCGCCTCGGCTACCGCTGATGATGATGAACTTTGTGAAGGTGAATCGACTACCTTGCATGCCTTGCCTGTGAACGGCTCAGGCAACTATACTTACAATTGGACACCTGCCAATACCTTGGACGATCCCAATTCGCAGCATCCAATGGCAACCCCAGCATTGGGTACAACTACCTATACCTGTCATGTGGCAGATGTCAGTTGGGGTAACACACAAGATGTCAGTGTCACCATTGTTGTCCATCCCAACAAAGCAACCCAAGTCCAACAAACCATCTGCTCTGGAGATAGCTTCAACTTTAATGGCCAAGAACTGACAACTGCCGGTGAATATGAGCATACGCTTCCAACCCAATATGGGTGCGATAGTGTTGTGCATCTTAGTTTAAGCTTTTATCCACCCAACGACACCACGGTTGTCGACCCCAGCATTTGTGTTGGTGAGACATATGATTTTCATGGAACCTTATATAATCAGGACGGTCAAATTGCCTATTTCGACACTATCGATAACCATGGCTGTCTAAAGGTTGAGAAGCTCATCCTCAGTGTTGGTCAATATCAAATGCCCCCGATACAAGAAGAGTATGTCTGCTATGGGCACGATGAAGAGCCTTATTTCAGATGGGACAAAAACAATGTTGTCTATACAGCCGACACATACGATGAAGCCATTGTCCCTGACCCCGATGGAGGCTGCGACTTCAAGTATCGTTTGAACCTCAAGTTTCACCAAGAGTTCTATAGTGAAGAGCCGCCCGTTGTTACTTGTGACCAATATGAATGGCCTCTTACCGGAGAAATCTTCGGACCTGAAGACCAAGGCCATCATATTGTCAGAACATTCCAGTATCCTTTCGGCGATCAGGTGTGCGACAGTACATACATCCTTGACATCACCATCAATGAATCGAGTACGCAAGAGAGCTACACCTATGATGGCGAAGATGATGTTGAGGGTAGATTCTGCGATACTGTCTTTTATTATAATCCAAATATTGGTGATACGCTTTACTTTGACCATGATGTCGAAACTACTCTTACAGGCGAAACCCCTTCGGGATGTCTGTATGAAATCAAACTAAACATCAGGAACATCAATTACACACCTCATCCATACATAGTTAGCGATAATCCCAACCCCCATTATCCCATAACTGCCACGGAATTCAATGTAAACCGTTATACCTACACGGTGAAGGATGACATTTCTGATATTTCCAAATGGAAACTCGACAAGTGTAAATGGGATATTTCCAAAGACAGTTGGCGACTTATCCCCAATCCTGAGAATCCCCTTGAGTGTACTGTCTATGCGATGGACTGGGTGCCTGAGCCTATCTGCCTCAGTTTCAAGGCCGTCAACAACTGCGATAGCGTTACAGCGACATACTTGCTCTATCCATCTTTCTACGGCATAGAGGATCAAGAGACTTCAATGTCTGACTTCAGCATTGTCCCCAACCCCAACAACGGACAGATGGAACTCGTTTTCAATCGTTTGGAAGGGAAAGTTGAGGTCAAAGTATATGATGTGATGGGCAATTTGATTGACAACTTTGTGACCTACAATGATATGGAATCCAAAGCTATGAAGTATCAACTCAATGGCTCTAAAGGCATCTATTTCTTTGTGGCCAATGGAAAAGAGGGCACTATAGCCAAAAAGGTGGTAATTAAATAAATACTTGTTCGGAAAATGAAAAGAAAACGAATCATATTTGGCCTTTGTTTTTTGATGACAATTGGATTCATGTCAAGTTCCTGCACCAAAGTGAGTAGTGAAGGCAAAACCTTTGTCCCCATTGGAGAAGAGATGATTGATGTTGAAGGACTCTTTTTAGAGGTCAAGCCGTCATTTGATGAGGTGAGAAATAAAATGGGTATTGTTAATCAGCAAAATGCCACTCCGTCTTGTTATGAAGATTTAATCCCTCCAAAGCTTGAGGGTTCCTATGTTATGAATCAAACGATGTTGGTTGAATCGAACATGGAAAACATTCAAATACCTGCATCCATGTCGGATGTGACCATGAGATTTATGAGTCAGCACAACAGCAAAGCAGTTATAGAGTTTACGGAATCATCCATTACGCAGAAGACTGAACCGGTTTATATCATAGGTAATGGTAATGGTTTTACGGCATATTTTATAGAGAACAAGGAATATGACCAAGCGTATAATGGACAAACATATCATGTGAAGATTAAACGCGGTATCATCATGTGTGGCTCTGTGACTGCAGCAGGCCTTTCTGGTGTCTCGGATGGTCATGCCAAATTCCGTTATGCCTCCATTATCTTGAATTGGGAGAATGACCCTGCTTTCGGTTTGCCTCAATTTGTGCCAGGCACATATTTTATTTATGAAGAAGGAGATGGATTGGCTGAAAAACTGTAAATGTTTAAGAAGATGAAGAAAATATTGTTGTTATCGGGGCTGCTGATTGGATTCATGGGACACATTGTTGCCCAAATGAATAGCAGTCAACCTTTTGACAAGACGATTGCTCTAGGGCTCAAAGGAGGAATCAATATGCCGAGGATGTTGTATTTCAATAATGCTGCATTGAGTCAAGTGCCGCAAAAAGATACCCTTACGATAATGGGAGGAATATTTGCTGATATTCCCCTAAGTGAAGGTATTAGTTTTGCCCCAGAAGTTGTTTATGTGCAACGTGGTACTGACATGCGCTATGTACATCGTACTGGTGCTCAGGTGCATTATTCCATAAAGGTCGCTTATGCTGACCTTCGTCTGCCTGTGGAGTTTTATTGGCCTATCAAGCCTTATTTTCAACCTTATTTAGTGGCTGGTGCCGAAGCGGGCTTCCGTTTGTTTGGGGAAATCCACATGGATCGCACAGCCCCAATCGTGTTAAATGAAACCCTTCCTGCCGATAGCTCCAATATGTTCTTGGTGCATGCTGGAGCCTTTGCTGGGGCAGGAGTCCGAAGCAGGATAAATATGGGTGCGATGGAGGTTATGCTGAAACTTAGTGCCACATTCCACCAAGGTTTTGTCGACAGCTATTCACCTTATGAGAAAGATGGCACAGCCCAAGCGCAAAATGTCAATGCCTATCAGATTACGGGTTGGCGTTTGCCGCAAGGCTTGGAGGTGACATTAGGCGTGGCCATTCCGCTGAAGCCAATCCTTAAGGATGCCTGTGCTTCATTCTCAAATGACCGCCGCCATGGCAATCGCGGTCATTTATATGGATACTGACAAAGATTTCGTATCTTTGCGGCCTGTTTTAGGTTATGCATTTTCTCTATCCCAATATGCTTTGGGGCTTGCTTGCCCTGCTGATTCCCATCCTCATCCACCTGTTCAACTTCAGGCGGCATAAGTTGGTGTATTTCAGCAATACGGCTGTGTTGCGGAGCATCCAACAGGAGAATGCCAAGACGCGCAAGCTGAAATATCTCATCACCTTGTTGTTGCGGTGCCTGTTCATTGCGGCTTTGGTGCTGGCTTTTGCCTTTCCTTACACGCCTGAAAAACAGTTGAATGTCAATGCGGAGAATAATCTCGTTGGCATCTATATCGACAACTCGATGAGCATGAAGGGACAGTCGCAGCGCACCACCTTGATTGAGGATGCACGACAGTCGGCGCGCGATTTGGTGCACAAACTCAATCCCTCCAACCGCTACCTGCTGATGACCAACAGCTTCGAAATTCAGAACGAATATCCAATGAACCAGGAGGAGATGCTCGACCAACTCGACCGCATGAACCCCGATGGTGCACCTGTGGCAATGGGCGAGGTGTTGGACCGTTTTGAGATGTTGGCCAAACAACACGGCTTCACCTCTTCAACATTCTTTGTCTATTCTGATTTCCAACACAACACATTTGATTTGTCGGCAGCTAAAGCCGATACCGCTATGCAAGTGGTTGTCGTTCCGATGACGCCCGAGTTCAAGACCAATCTTTACATCGATACCGTGTGGTTGGCTTCGCCCGTGGTGCAGCCAGGCCTGACCAATGACCTCAATGTGCGCATTGTCAACCAAGGCGACAAAGAGGTGAAAGGCTTGCCCGTCACCTTCACAATGAACGGTGCTATGGCAGCTTCAACCACCATCGACTTGGAGAAAAACGGCACGCAAGAAGTTGTCATGCAGTTTGTGGTGGAGAGTACTGGCGACCAACGCTGTAGCGTGTCGCTCAACGATCATCCCATCACCTTCGATGACACATACGACTTCGTATTGGGTGTGAGGCCAAGCCTTTCCGTGATTGAGTTAGGCAGCGAAGCCACGAGTTGCGCCTTGCTTTTTGAAGATGATGAACAATTCCGCTACACTTTGATGGAACCTTCGCGCTTCGACTTGGACCAATTGGCCAAAGCTCAGTTCATCATTGTCAACGAGACCGCCAACTTGAACGAAACTTTGCAGCAGACCCTGTTGAATTACATCAATGACGGTGCTGCCATGCTGGTATTTCCTTCGAAAAATGACCCGAAGAGTAATGCCTATCTTTTGAACAAGCTTGGTCTTTCAGTCATGGAGTTGGATACCAATACTACGGTGGCACAGGACTTGGCTCTAAGGCATGAGTTCTTCAATGATGTCATTCTCGATATGCCTCAACAGGCCGACCTGCCCAAGGTGAAGCGGCACTTGCGTATGAGAAGCAATGGCATTCCAAACAATTTGCTCATCTTGCAGAACGGTGACCCGATGCTGTTTTCCGAGACAGTGGGGCAGGGGCAGACCTTTGTCATGGCCACTGCACTTGACCCGAAATGGAGCAATCTAGCCGACCATTCGCTTTTCGTTCCGATGATGGTGAAGATGGCTTTATTGGGTGGGCAATTGAGCAGGCTTTCCTACACCATAGGTCAGGACAAGATATTGGTCTTGAACGACATGCACCTTGAAGGCGACCATCGTTTCCTATTTGCCAATGCCGACCGCAGTTTTGAACAAATGCCAGCCTCGGAAGTGCGAAATGGTAAAATCTATCTCTATTTGAACGACAATCTTCCTTCAGCTGGGTTCTATGACCTGCTAGTCAATGATTCTGTGAATCGAGTCACGGCTTGGAACGAGAGCCGTGTGGAGTCGAAGATGGACTTTGTTGACCGTGATGAGGTGAGCAAAGCCTTTGCCAAAGCGGGTTTCGATGTGGCCGCCGTCCTCGACACCTCTGACTTTGCCAATGCTGACCTAGTGGAGGCTATGGCACACCAATCTTCGCAATGGAAACTCTTTGTGTTGATTGCCTTGCTGGCTTTGCTCGGGGAAATTTTGGTGCTGAGGTTTTGGAAGTGATATTTTTCCTATTTTTGCAAGCAGGAGAAAAAACTTATGGATATCGAAGAGAATAAGGAAAACGAACCCTTGGATGAGCAGTCAATAGATGAGCCAATAGAGGGAGTTGAAGACGCTCAGGCCCAAGAGGATGAATACCATGTGATACCACTGAAAGGCATGTTCGAGAATTGGTTTCTCGACTATGCCTCGTATGTCATCTTGGAGCGTGCCGTGCCCGCCATCGAGGATGGCCTGAAGCCTGTGCAACGCCGCATCCTACATTCGATGGATGAACTCGATGACGGCCGTTTCAACAAGGTGGCTAATATCGTGGGTAACACGATGAAATACCACCCCCATGGCGACGCCTCCATCGGTGACGCCCTCGTGCAACTCGCCCAGAAAGACCTGCTCATCGACACGCAAGGTAACTTCGGTAACATCCTCACTGGCGACGATGCCGCCGCCCCGCGTTATATTGAGGCGCGTCTTTCCAAGTTCGCCAAAGAGGTTGTCTTTAACCATAAGACCACAGACTGGACCCGTTCCTACGACAACCGTAACGCCGAGCCTGTCTCGCTGCCGGTGAAATTTCCATTGTTGCTGGCACAAGGCACCGAAGGCATCGCCGTGGGTTTGGCCTCCAAGTTCCTGCCGCACAATTTCAACGAACTCATCGACGCCTCCATCGCCTATTTGCGCGATGAGCCTTTCACGCTCTATCCCGACTTCCCAACGGGTGGCTTGATGGATGTGACCAATTACAACGATGGTCTGCGTGGCGGCAAGGTTCGCATCCGTGCTCGTATCAGTCAACAGGACAAGAAAACGCTGGTCATCAGCGAAATTCCTTACGGCACTACCACGGGAAGCCTCATCGAGAGCATCGTGAAATGCAATGATAAGGGCAAGATCAAGATAAAGAAAATCGACGACAACACCGCCGAGCAGTGCGAAATTGTCATCTATCTCAACCCTGGCGTCTCGCCAGACCAAACGATAGACGCACTCTATGCCTTCACGGATTGTGAAGTGTCCATCTCGCCCAATGCTTGTGTCATTGTCAACCAGCATCCAGCCTTTATGGGTGTGAGCGAGATACTGAAACTCAGCACTGACCGCACGATGGAACTCCTCAGTTGGGAACTGCGTATCCTCATCGAAGAATTGGAGAATAGTTGGCACTGGATTTCGTTGGAGAAGATTTTCTTCGAAAAAGGTATCTATAAGGAGTTGGAGAACAAGGACTATGAGACTTGGGACGACCAACTCACGGGCATTGAGCGCCGCTTCGACAAATACCGCAAACTGCTGAAGCGCGAAATCACGCGTGAGGATGTGGAGAAACTCTGCGAGAAACCTGTTCGCAAGATTTCCAAGTTCGATATCAAGAAGGCCGATGAGCAATTGGCCGACATCGAAAAGAAGATGGAAGAGGCCAAGTACAACCTCGACCATATTGTGGATTACACCATCGACTATTTCCTGCATATCAAAGAGAAATATGGCGAAGGCCGCGAGCGCAAGACTGAGATTCGCAACTTCGATAATATTTCCGCTGTGGCCGTGGCTGCCAACAATGAAAAGCTGTATGTCAATAGGGAAGAGGGCTTTGTCTGCACTGGCGAAGGCCTGAAACGCGAAAAGAACAAGGAAGCCTACGAATATGTGTGCGACTGTTCCGACATGGATGACATCATTGTGTTCCACGAAGACGGTAAATATGCTGTGGTCAAGTTGCAACCGAAACTCTTTGTGGGACAGAAGGTCATCCATGTGGATGTGTTCCACAAGAACGACGACCGCACCACCTACAATGTGGTCTATCGCGACGGCAAGAACGGTGCACCGCACTATGTGAAGCGTTTTGCCGTGAAAGGTGTCACTCGTGACAAGGAATACGACCTTACACAAGGCAAGCCAGGCTCGAAAGTGCGCTATTTCTCATCGAATCCCAACGGCGAGGCCGAGGTCATCAAGGTGACCTTGGTGCTGTTCAACAAGAAACAGAAGACTGTCGACTATAAGTTTGCCGACTTGGCTGTTAAAGGTCGTGACACGCGCGGCAACTTGCTCACGAAATACGAGGTCAAGGAAATCAAGAAGGGTGGGGAAGGCGTCTCCACGCTCAACGCCCGCGATATTTGGTTTGACGACACCGTGCGTCGCCTGAATGTTGACAAACGCGGACAATACCTTGGTGCCTTCGAGGGCGAGGATAAGATCCTTCAAATCTTCGCCAACGGCGAGTTCAAGATTTCGGGCTTTGACTTGAATACCCATTTCGACGACGATATGGTGGAAATCCGCAAGTTCGACCCGGACGAGGTTTTCTCCGTCATTTACATTGAAGGCGAGACGCAGAAACACTACTTGAAACGTTTCACCATCGAGGCTGAGACCAAACTGAACAGCCGTGCCTCTTTCATTGGCGAACATCCCGAAGCGAAGTATTTGGGCATGAATACCGATGTGATGCCGCGTTTGAAGTTGAGCTACAAGGTCAGCGACGCGGGCAACAGTTTCCCTGACGATGAGGTCAATGTGGAAGAGTTCATCGGCATTAAGAGTTACAAGGCCAAGGGTAAGCGTCTCTCTACGAGAGAGATTGACACTTGGGAGTTTTTGGAGCCCTATCAGCCTGAGCCTTCTGTGGAAACTCCTGATGGTGCAGATGAAATCGACGAACCTTCTGAGAAGAAGGAGACTACTGAAAAGATTACCATTAACCCCGAAGATGTTCCGCTGGAAATCGTGGAACCCAAGGGTGACGGAGTGCAAATGGATTTGTTTGATGAGTTAAATGATGGAGGAAACAAAAATGTTTAAACAAGTGAGAAACGAAACCCAACGCTGGACCGTCATTGCGGGCTTGACCCGCAAATCCTCGCGATTCGACGATGCGAAGCGAGTCAATCTCCTAGACAAAAGGGTGTCGTCTTCGCGTTTGGGAGATGGCGGATGTTCCTCCGCCATGACAGTAAAAGAGTCCATATTGGTGAGCCCCAGTTTCTTGTCTTTAGTAGGTTTGTTGTTTGTTTTATTGCTGTCCAGTTGCCAAACGGAAAAGAAACTGGCCAAGCGGTATATGGCAAATCGACCCAACATCGCGGCGGCAGTGTATTTTCCCGAACAGGCCGAAGTGAAAGTGGAGTATAATGACCAATTGGGCAAGAAAACCGAGGTTTTGAACGGCTTCGACCAGGATGTGTTCTTGGATGTCATGTACAATGCCTATGCGGAAACCATGGACGATTATGGTGTGGATGTCTATGTTCCTGAAGATGCTGACAATGTGCAAATTGACTCCACACATTGGCTGATCATCCTTTCGCAGACGGAGGTCGTGGGGCGCATCACGGAATACGAAGACTATCTTTTTAGTGATACGGACGAATTCAGCTACAGGCATCCGTTGAACACGGTCAATGTGGCCTCGTGGTTTGAAGTCAACGATGGCAACTGGAGGCCTGTGCTGTTTTGCGAACACAACCTCATGGACGGTTTCGACTCTAAGACGGATTTTTCCATCTGGACCAATACCGTCGACTACAGCTATTCTATTGACACACTTGAACTTGAGGATATCTATAACTATGCCGTGTATTTGGGCAAACTCTATGCGGGTTACACCTACGACTATATGATGAACAGCTATGTCGGGGCGGAATTAAAGAAACAAGGCTACGCCTATCAGATCATGTTGCGCTATGACCCGTATGAGAAGAAGTTCCGCTATGCGGAAGAGGATGATGGCTTTGTGGAAATCAAAAACTAAACTCTCAACTCATTTTCTATCAATTCCTTCAACTCCGAAGGCTTGACAGTGCGAATCTCTCCACCAGTCACCATGCTGATGTTGCCCGTTTCCTCGGAAACAACAAGGGCAATGCAGTCGTTGACCTCGGTCACGCCAATGGCTGCGCGGTGGCGCAAGCCATAATGCCCAGGGATGTTGGTCTTTTGTGTCACGGGTAGAATGCAACGAGCCGCTGTGATGCGGTTGTGGCGGATAACCATGGCGCCGTCGTGCAGAGGACTGTTTTTGAAAAAGATGTTCTCAATCAATGGGTTGCTGATGTCGGCATTGACCACCACGCCCGTTGTGACAATGTCATCCAGATTGTTTTTGCGTGTTAGCAGGATGAGTGCACCTTGCTTGATGTCCGACATGTTGAGGCAAGCCTTGGTGAGCGCATCAATGTCCAAATCCACGTTACTCCTGACCCTCAGGAACTTAAACTTTCGAGTAAGTTTGCCTTCTTGGGCTTGTGCGCCGATGGTGAACAGGAATCGGCGTATCTCGGGCTGGAAGATAATGATTAGCGCAATGAAGCCCACACTGACAAAGGCCCCAAGGATGGCGGTCAGCATCTCCATCTGTAAGAACTTGACCAATTGCCAGATGAGGAAGAGCGCCACGATGCCGATGAAAATGCTCATGGCGGAGGTGCCTTTCAGCAGGCGGTAGAGCCCAAAGAACAAGGCGGCCACCAAAATGATGTCGATGATATCAAAGACGCGGACTTGTATGAAAAGGTCAATCATGATTCCAAATTTTGCTGCAAAGGTAGTGTTTTTTGTGGGATTGCCCTATCGGGCAAGAAATCTTTCAAAAATCATTTTATAATCCTATAAAACATAATCAATTGATTTCTAATGATTTTAATTAAGATTTTTGACTGATTTCTTTGCGAAGCAAATCACATATATTGACAAAATGTCCCGACCAATTCGATGGCCTCGCGTGCATTTTTCACATCATGGACACGAAGAATGTCAGCGCCATTGAGCAAAGCGATGGTGTTCAGTACCGTTGTCCCGTTTTCCGCCGTGTCGGGTGTGGTGTGCAGCACCTTGTTTATTAAGGACTTCCGTGAAATGCCGATGAGGATGGGGAGATTGTTATAGCGATATCTATCCAATTCGCTGAGCAACTGATAGTTGGCTTCAAGGCTTTTGCCGAAACCGATGCCAGGGTCAAGGATGATTTGTTGCTCGCCGTAGGATTCCAAGATTTGGCATTGCTGCCTGAAAAAGCCCAGCACGGTTTGGTGAATGTCACCACCAAGCGTGTATTGGTGCATGGTTTCGGGTGTACCAATGCAGTGCATCATCACATAAGGAATGTGGTTTTCTCCGATGTAAGGCAACATTTCCATGTCGAACAGCCCTCCAGAGATGTCGTTGATAATGTCAGCGCCTTCGGCCATGCAGGCTTCGGCCACGTTTTTGCGGAAAGTGTCGATGGAAATCAAGGCATCGAGGAAGGCCGTCTTGACGGCTTTCAGGATGGGGATGACGCGTTCCATCTCCTCTTGCTCGGTGGCGATATCGTTGTTTGGTCTAGTAGAACAGCCACCGATGTCGATGAAGTCGGCACCCTCGGCAAGCATCTGCTCACAGTGTTGCAAAGCCTTGTCCATTTGGTTGTATCGACCGCCATCAGAGAACGAGTCGGGGGTCACATTGAGGATGCCCATGACGGCAGGGCGGTCGAAAATGAGGGCATTATTGCCCAATTTGAGTTGCAGCATTGAAAAAAGTTTTATTTTTGCAAAAATACATTTTTCATGCCAAAAAAAGATACAAAAACCCAATTTCATGCGGTTTTGGCGCGATGCCGCAAGCTGTTTATCGATAAGATGAAGGACTATGGTCCCGCTTGGCGCATTTTGAGAACGCCTTCCATCACCGACCAGATTTTTATCAAGGTCAAGAGAATCAGAACCTTGCAAACGACCGCAGAGCAACTTGTAGATGAAGGCATTGAGCCTGAGTTCATAGGCATTGTCAACTATGCGGCGATGGGCATCATCCAGCTGCAACTCGGTGTGGTCGACCAACCCGACTTGACAGCCGAAGAAGCTACGGCCTTGTACGACAAGGTCACCACGGAAGCATACGAACTGATGACGCGCAAGAACCACGACTACGATGAGGCTTGGCGCGACATGCGCGTCAGCTCCATCACCGACCTCATCATGAGCAAGGTGCTGCGCACCAAAAGCATCGAGGATCATGGTGGAAAAACGCTTGTTTCCGAGGGACTTGACGCCAATTATTACGATATGATCAACTACGCCGTGTTCGCACTGATTCTGATGAGCGAATAAACACCACGGCCAATACTTGAATGACTATGAAAAAGAGAAAGAAAACGACAACGATTCCTTGGGTAAGCATTTTAGTGGCGCTAGCATCGGCGGTGGGAATTTATTTCCTGCCTGAATACCATATTTGGTTTTTGGCCATTTTGCTGCTTAACCTATTGGTTTCCTTTATTTTTAGTAAAAAATACTCCAATGCTGCCTTGACCATCTGCCGTCTTTTGGTGGGTGCCTTGTTCATTTTCAGC
Source organism: uncultured Bacteroidia bacterium (assembly GCA_902801625.1). GTDB lineage: Bacteria > Bacteroidota > Bacteroidia > Bacteroidales > F082 > Limimorpha. The sequence continues at coordinate 18,239 of CADCJI010000004.1, forward strand.
AGCTTCACCAAGGGTGTCGATCCACTCGGAACGAAATACAAGATGCTCGACTACCTTGCCGTCTATGGCATGACCTGGCTGAACGACTTTGCGCTGGTATTAGCTATGTTGATGATTTTGGCAGAGTTTTTGGTTGGAATTTGCTTGATTACTAAGGTGTTGCCTCGATTGGCGGTGCTCGGTGCCACTTTGTTAATGCTGTTTTTCACCTTCACGACGCTTTTCGATGCCTTGTACGACCTCGTGCCCGACTGTGGCTGTTTCGGTACGGCCATCAAGATGAGCAACTGGCAGACATTCTATAAGAACCTTGTCATCGATGCTGTGCTTGCACCGTTGATTATCAACAACAAGCAACTGAAAAACAGGCTTGGATTGATAGCCCAGCTCCTTATCGGAGGTTTCTTTGCCGCGGCTTTCTTGGGATTCGAGATATACAATTACCGTCACCTGCCCGTCATTGATTTCATGAATTGGAAAGTGGGCAAGCAGTTGAATGCCGAACCGGCTGAGGAAGCGCGTACCTATCTCATATACAGAAATAAAGCGACAGGGGAGACAAAGGAGTACATTTCGCCGAATTATCCATGGAACGACTCGGTGTGGATGTCGCAATGGGAGTTTGTCGACCAAAGGACGGAAGGCGGTGCCAATTACCTGGGCTTTACAGCCTTGGATGAGGACGGCAATGATGTCACGGAATCCATTTTGAACACCGAAAATCTGCTGATGTTCACCTCGCACGACCTATCCAAGGTGACCGAAAAGGAATGGGAGAAGGCTCGGGCGATCACAGAAACCGCAGGAAACCAAGGTTATATTGTGATATGGACGGTCGCCAATGAGCCGGAATATGTGGAAAAGCTGCGCGAGAAATATGATTTTCTCTATGAAGTATATTATGCCGATGAGCTGGAAATCAAGCCGATAGTGCGCTACAATCCTGGACTGATATGGTTGGATAACGGCTTGGTGAAGGACAAATGGAGTGCTGTGGACTTCAATAAGGTTTTGAAGGTTTTGTGACGACATGGGTGCTTATGTAATCAGGAAGTTGCTATACGGTATCGCGGTGCTTTGGGGCGTTGCAACGCTGGTGTTTTTCCTGTTCAACATCCTGCCCGGCGACCCTGCACAAATGATGCTCGGCCAACGTGCCGATGAAGCCTCGGTGAATGCCATCCGCGAGGAGCTCGGCATGAACCAAAGCCTAGGCAAACAATATGTCGACTACCTCAATGACCTTGTTCCGATTTCGTTCTACGATGTTTCAAAAGGCACTCAAAAGCTTGACAAGATTGGAAACTATGCCAAATTGGCGACCATAGGTGCAACGGCTATTGTGCTGAAAGGACCTTATCTGCGGATGTCGTACCAAAGCAAGCGCAAGGTCTCCGACATCTTGGGCGAAGCCTTCCCAAATACCTTGTTGTTGGCGGCGGTGTCCATCTCCATCGCCATGGTTTTGGGCTTGATTATCGGCATTTTAGCAGCTGTTATCAACACCAAGTTCCTCAATAAGTTGACGCTGTTCATCACCACCATAGGCATGTCGTTGCCCTCGTTCTTTGCCGCCATCTTGATGGCATGGATCTTCGGCTTTTTACTTGAGCACTATACGGGCTTGAGCATGACAGGTAGCCTCTACACTGTTGATGAATACGGCAGGGGAGAGTTTCTCAGCTTGCGCAACCTCATTTTGCCTGCCTTGACTTTGGGCATGCGTCCTTTGGCCGTAGTGACCGAGTTGACGCGCACCTCCTTGCTGGAAGCCATGTCGATGGATTATGTGCGTACGGCGCGGGCCAAAGGCTTGAAGCCGTGGCGCGTCATCTGCGTCCATGCCTTGCGCAATGCCTTGAACCCTGTGGTGACGGCCGTTTCAGGTTGGTTTGCATCGTTGTTGGCAGGTGCCGTTTTCGTAGAGTATGTCTTTGACTGGAAGGGGATCGGTGTGGTTGTGGTCGATGCGTTGGACAAATACGATTTCCCGGTCATTATGGGTGCGGTGCTTTTGATTGCGGTCATGCTGATTATTGTGAATATCGTGGTAGATATCATTTATGGGATCATTGATCCGAGGGTGAGAATCAGTTAGCAGTTGTTCAGTTATTCAGTTGTTCAGTTATTCAGTTGTTCAGTTGTCGATTTGCGTCACTGCGAGGAGCGAAGCAGTCTAGTAAGCCAGTTATCAGTTGTTCAGTTGATAAATGGGAATTTTGAATTTTGAATCTTAAATTTTGAATCTTGAATAAAATAGGCACATACGAATTCATAGCTGAACCCTTCCACTGCGACTTCTCTGGAAGGATGTTCCTGGGGCATTTGGGCAACCAGATGCTCAATGCCGCTGACTTCCATTCCACTGACCGAGGCTTTGGGATGAAATACTTGATGACCATACAACGCTCGTGGGTGCTGTCACGGTTAGTTATCGAGATGGAGGAGATGCCGGCGCAGTACGAGCATTTTACGATTGAGACTTGGGTGGAAAGTGCCATGAGGTTCTTCACCAGTCGTAACTTCTGCGTGTCGGATGGCAAAAGGAAAATCTATGGTTACGGTCGTTCCATTTGGGCCATGATTGACACGGAAACACGACAACCAACGGACATCTATTCCATCGACAACGGTGCGATTAAAGAATGGATTGTGGTTGACAAACCTTGTCCGGTTGAGAAAGGCGGTCGCGTGAAAATGGATCACAATGTCGAATTGGTGAAGACACTGGACACCTGCTATAACGACATCGATATCAATGGACATGTCAATTCGATAAAATACATCGAACATGTGCTGGATTTGTGGGACATCGCTTGGTATCGTGAGCATCGGCTGAAGCGTTTCGAAATTGCTTATGTCGCCGAGGCACACCAAGGCGACCAATTGAGTTTTTATCTTGAGCAAACTGCTGAGAATGAGTTTTATATCCGTTTGACGAAGACCGCTACTGGAAACAATGAAACCGTTGAGATTTGTCGTTGCAAAGTGGTTTTCGCCGACATGAACGAATAAAATGCCCATGAAGAAACCGCTATTTGTCATAGTACTGCTCTTCATGTTGCCCTTGACTACTAGGGCGCAGTTGATGGCATGCCGCGGCTTCGTCGAGGACTGCTATGACTTTTGGCTCTATCTTCCAGACAATTATAAGGAAGCGGAGGAGTTGCCGTTGGTAATGTTTTTGCACGGCAAAAGCTTGAGCGGTGATTCGTTGGAAATGGTGCTTCGCTATGGCTCCATCCATGCCCTGATGAAGGGGCGCGCCATCAATGCTATCGTGGTTGCGCCACAAGCGCAGCAAGCATGGGAGCCGCAAAGGGTGATGAAATTATACGACTGGCTTGATGACCACTATAAGGTGGATACGAACCGCTTCTATGTGCTTGGCATGAGCATGGGTGGTTACGGCGCTTTGGATGTCGCGACAGAATACCCCGACCGTGTGGCTGCCGCCATGGCGATGTGCGGCGGGGCATCAGGCAAAGAGCTGTGCAGCCTTTCCACCTTGCCGCTTTGGATTATCCATGGTACGGCCGATAATGCTGTGCCCGTGAGCTGTTCCGACCGCGTGGTCGACTCCATCCGCTCATGCGGCGACACTACCCGACTGATTTATGACCGCCTCGAAGGCGTGAACCATTCCCGTCTCGCACGCGTATTCTATCTCAAGCAGACTTACGACTGGCTGTTTTCCCATTCTTTGAAGCAAAAAGGAAGACCCGTCAACAGATCCTATTCCATGTCGAATGACTTGCTGGAAGTGGCTCACGATGACATGGATGAGAAGTTTACCGTGAATATCGTTGAGGCAGTTTATCCTAGGCTCAGGGAGAAGAAGAAGTACTATGTTGTGAAGAAGGGGGACACTTTGGCCTCCATTGCGGTGGAGAACTATACCACTGTCTCCATCTTGTGCAAGCTCAATAAATTCAAGAAAACCACCAAATTGTGGAAGGGGCGAAGGGTGAGAGTGAAATAAGACTAGTTGATCATCCAAGACACACCGCAGCCCACGGAGTAATATTTGCCTAGGTTTTGAAGGTCGAAGTCACCTTCAATATCCAGTTGCACGCGTCGCGACACTAACCAAGTGAAGCCGATTTCGCTCATGTATTGGTTGCCTTCCACGGAGTTCAAATAGTTGTATGAATCCACAAAAGCGCCAAATTGGTCGTTGAAGTTGAAATAGAGGCACAACCCTAAAAAGGTGGTGGGCTTGGCCGACTCGCCGTCCCATTGTTCGCCAACATTATAGCATATTCCAAACCAGTCGGTCACAAGATTCTCAAAAATCAGATACATTGATGGAGCGAGATGGGAGGGGAGTAAGTCTTTTGATCCAACATGAGGGGATTTCACTTCGGCTAATAGACCTATGGATGGCAGGATGCCTGAACCTTCATAAACCTTCAGCTTTGTCCCGATGGTGAGTGGACTAAAACCGAAAGTGGGTTCCTTGGCATTGCCGTCGTTGTACATCATGAAATCGGTGCCAACGCGCAGCTCCATGTTTTCGAAGAGTCCGAAACGCAAGATGCTGTTGCTGAGTGTCAGTGTGCTGGCTCCTTCGGGTGTTTTTTCGAAGTCGAAGCCATGGTCCCAAATAAGTTTTTGGTAAGGTGTTACATCAGTACCCCAAGTATAACCTGGACGGTCTGAGACAACCGTGGGGAGTTCATCTTGGGCATAACATAAATTGAGGGGAAAAAGAAATAATAATAAAATGAGTGCTTTTTTCATAGATTATAGATTACTAATTGTTTGATTTATAATTACTTAAATATAATGATATTTCTGCATCAATAACATATATGTCCCCATCTTTGTCTTTTAGCACATTTCGCGGAACGACATCCCAAACGATAAATGAATCATTGTAATACTTACCATCATTATCACTTTTTGTGAAACCGATTGCTGACATATATGTATCAATTTCTATACTTGTAGCTGGTATTGCTTGTTTAATGAGGTCTTGCTGTAATATGGGCATTACACTTCGTCCATCATAGCCTGCGAAACCAACGAAGTAATAAAATGTTTCAGGAAAAATAGTGTTGTGAAGAACAATCTTGTCGAGAAGATTTGAAACACCTCCACTGTTCAAAAGGTTGTTTATTTTGAATATGATGTCGTTATTAATGAAAGTATAATTCTCGTTTCCGCTTGGCCCTGGCATTCCAATATTGAATGCTTCATCCATAGGAAGCCAAATGTCATTGTCTTTGGCATATTTCTCAACTATCCGTTGCTCAATCTCAAAATGGGTTACATTGCTTTTGCCATTTCGAGATTCCTCTTCATATAATTGACAGCGTCTACGGAGTTCATCGGCGATTTTCTTAATTCGGTGATTTTCCGCATCTTTCTCTCCACTGCTTCTTTGTGAAATTGATTCAGATAAGTCATATTTCATCTTTTTTTTCTGCAAAAATACACAATTTTATGAAAAGATGGTTTTGCTGCTAAAAAAACAAATAATATCATAATTGTTCTAAAATTATTCGTATTTTTGTAATTTAAATAGCGATAATTTGTCTGGAGTCACTAATTCCCAAGTTTCGCTTCGTTTAATTGAGTATTTAATCTTTAAATCTAAATAATTATGAGAAGCAAAATCGTAGCCGGAAACTGGAAAATGAATCTCACATTCGATGAGGCACAAACCTTGGTCGATGACATCCTTGACCGCCTTGACGAAATGGATGACTTGAACTGCGAAGTCATCATCTGCCCGCCATTCCCTTATCTTGAACTGCTGACCGACTTTGAATTCGATGAACAGCGTTTCAACGTGGGCGCACAGAATTGTAGTGCCTACGACAAAGGCGCATATACAGGCGAAGTTTCGGCCAAGATGCTGAAATCCATCGATGTGGACTACTGCATCGTGGGTCACAGCGAAAGAAGGAAATACTTTGGTGAGACCAACGAAATCCTTGCCGAGAAGATCAACCGCCTGATTGAGAATAATATGTCGCCCATTTATTGCGTGGGTGAGGTGCTGGAAGAGCGCGAAACAGGCCGCCATTTCGAGGTCGTCAAGGAACAACTGGAGAAAGGTCTGTTCCACTTGGACGGCGATGCCATCTACGATGCCATCATCGCCTACGAACCTGTTTGGGCTATCGGAACGGGCAAGACTGCCACGCCCGAGCAAGCACAAGAGATGCATGCCTACATCCGTTCGTTGATTAAGGAACACTATGATGAAGCCACGGCTGACGACATTCGCATCCTCTATGGTGGCAGCTGCAATGCCAAGAATGCGACCGAGCTGTTCTCACAACCCGATGTCGACGGCGGCCTCATAGGCGGCGCTTCATTGAAGGCTGAGGACTTTGTCTCTATCTGCGACCAAGCCTCACATATCGGCGAAGAATGAAGACGTTTGAATACACCTTTACAGCACCTGGCTCTGACATTCAGCATGATATGCTGGTGACTATGTTGGCCGAAATAGGCTTCGACTCGTTTATGGACGAAGATCGATGCCTGAAAGCCTATTGCTCAGAAGATTGCCGTGATGATTTGGCTGTGGAAAACCTCTTGATGGAGCCGTCCTTCACAGACATCCGTCTGTTGAATGTGGAGGAAATGCCCGACAAGGACTGGAACGAACTGTGGGAGGCTTCCTACCAGCCCGTTGTGGTCAACAAACGTTGTCGGGTGAGGGCGCCTTTCCATGAACCCGACCCAAGTTTTGAGTTCGACCTTGTCATTGAGCCCAAGATGTCGTTTGGCACGGCCAACCACGAGACGACTGCCCAGATCATCCAACTGATGCTGGAAACCGATTTCAAAGGGAAAGAGGTGCTCGACATGGGCAGTGGCACAGCGGTATTGGCTATCCTAGCCAAAAAACTTGGCGCAGCTCGCACCGTGGCCATCGACAACGATGAGTGGGCCTATCGCAACGCCTTCACCAACTGCGAGTTGAACGGCATTTCCGACATCGAAATCGTGCTTGGCGATGCTTTGGCTATCCAAGGGCGATGTGATGTGGTGCTGGCCAATATCAACCGCAACATCCTTTTGCGCGATATGCATTATTATGTGGATGCCATGCGTGAGAATGCCCATATCTTCTTCAGTGGCTTCTACACGGAGGATTTGGACAGCATCAAGGTTGAGGCGGAACGTCTTGGTTTGCACTATTGCCGTCATCTGAGCCGCAACAACTGGGTGGCTGCTGAGTTTGTTAAGTAATTGATAATTTACAATTTACAATTGATAATTTGATGAAGAAAGGAATCTTGATTGTTGTTTTTGCGCTTTTCGTGAGCGCTGTCCCATCGTTTGCTCAGGCCTTTTTTCCAACAGAAAAGAACGCTTTTTATGACAAGCTTTCGTCGTATTTGAACTCTTCCACTGCGAAACAGGATCGAGAAGATGCGACTGCCATCATGCAGTCATTCAAAGGGGTATGGGACAGCTACTACGACAATCAGGAGGCCGAAATGATCATGCGGCTTTGCGAACTCCTGCATGCCCGAACGGGTGGAAAGGCCTACACCAACATTTTCAATTACATTGAAGTAGTGCAAAAGATTCCTACTGCAGGACTGACCCACACGGATGTAAACAATTGGCTCTGCTTTACTGACGCCAAGACACAGAAGTCGTTGAACGGCGTGGACAAATACTTTGCCTCATGCCGTAGCATCTTTGTCGATAAAGTCCTGTCTGCCAAAGGCAACTCCCAATGGACACTCCGAGATGCACTATGGAGTTTCCCTTCAAAGGAGCAGTTCGAACTGAGCATCGACGGTACCTTGGCCTTGGTGTCGCAAAAGGATGAGTCGCTGCTGAAGAATACCAAAGGTGTGTATTACTTGGACGGCAACCGTTGGGAAGGGACTGGAGGTAGCGCCGACTGGTCGCGCTTCAACATTCCTGCCGAAAAAGTCTATGTCACCTTGCCCGACTTCTACGAGCTCGACCTTAGCCGCTCGGAATATACCATTGACTCGGCCATTTTCCATGAACGCACGCATTTCCATCAAGATATCCTCTGTTGCTTTGAAGACAAGGTCTTCGTGAATATGCCCAACGAAAAAACGATGTTTCCACGAGTGAAATCGTATCGTTCCGATTATGCCATCTCCAACCTGATGCAAAACATCGACTTTGAAGGTGGCATCGGCATGATGGGCAACCAAGTGGATGTGTTTGGAGGTGTTAGCAAAAAGGCAGTTTTCCATTTCCGTCAAGGAGGTAGGGAAGTCGTGAGGGTGCAAGCGCCACGCTTCCTCATGTCGATGGATGAGCTTCTGGTGTCGGACAACGTCGCCCTGCGTGTTTATTTGATGGACACGGTAGGAACAGAAATGGATTCCCTCTATCACAACGGCATTGGATTCCGTTACGACAACAAGACTCGCAAGATGATGGCTTTCCGTTCCGAAAAGGACTTCGGCGACGGGCCTTTCCATGATTATTACCATGGTGTTGACATCTTCCTCGAGGCCATGTATTGGGACATCGATGGCAATCAGGTGGATTTCAGGAGAATGGAAGGCGTCAACCCGGTAAGCGAAGGCGATGTGGTGTCGGTGAACTACTTCCGCCACGATGATTTCAAACGCTTGCAAGGTCTCGACAGTTCGCATCCCATGATACGTATCGAAAAGTTCCTGCAAGGCTTCGACAATGTGGACCGGCAGGTGAAGTTTGCTGTTGGCGACTTGGCTTCTTATCTCGGCTATCCTATCGAGCAGGTCATTGCACTGATGCTCAAGCTACGAGCCGAGGGTTATGTGGAGTATGATCCCGAAACGAAATGGGCAACAGCCTTGCCGCGTTTCTTCGATGTGGTAGACTCCTATCGTGAGACCATCGACTACGATGTCATTAAGTTGCACACGCTCACCACAAACCGTCAGCCAAATCTACGTCTCGACTTGACTACCAACGACTTACTAGTATATGGCATCACGAGCCAGATTGATGGTTTTGAAGGCTCAGCCATATCTTTAAGTGACCGCAAACGCGTGGTCATTGTTCCCGACTTGGGACGCATCACTTTCACGAAGCACCAGAATTTCAAGTTCTCCGGTGGCATCTTGGCGGGAATGTTCGAACTTTTCACCAAAGACAGCGAGTTTAATTACGAAGACTTCTCCATCAAAATGGAAAAGGTCGACTCCTTGCGTTTCTATGCGCGTTATAACAACCATGTTATCCCGGTTGATGGCACCTTGGAGAAACTGAAGGGTCGTTTGGATATCGACCACGGCGACAACAAATCAAGCCGTTATGAAACGCCAGCCTATCCTATCTTCCACAGCGAAGCCGAAGGCTTCAAGTTCTACAGGAAAATCAACGGTGGCGTGTTCCATCCCGGCAGCGTCGACTCAGTGATGACTGCCGAGGATCTTGACGGCAAGTTCTATTACAGTGTGTATCCCTTTGTTGTTGACAGCCTGAACGACCTCTCGATGAAAAAGGTGCGTTTTGATGGCGAACTGGTCTCGGGTGGCATTATGCCCAACATTGAGCAGCCGCTAGTAGTAATGGAAGATTTCTCCTTGGGCTTTGTCCATCAGATAGGAGAGGATGAAACAGCTTCTTATCCTTTGTATGGCGACCTGGGCCGATTCCACAACAAGGTCTTCCTATCGGGTAGCGGTTTCTTCGGCGAGGGAAAGCTCGATTATCAGACTGCAGCGTTCAATTCCGACCAGTTCATGTTTTATTTGGACTCGGTCACCGCTATCACGAACCAGTTCAAGATGGTGCCACGCGAGGACGGCACGGGATTCCCTATGGCTTCGGCCGATGCACTTAAGCTGAAATGGGACATTCGCATTCCGGAATTGACCACTGAGACCTTTGACAAACCTATCTGTATGTATGGCGACACCTACTTCTCAGGCAAGACTGTGCTCTCGCCCGACGGTTATTCGGCTGACGGTAAGATGCGTTTTGGTCTGACGGAATTCGACTCCGACCATTTCGCCTTGGATTCCAGAACCTTCGTGGCCGATTCGGCTCAATTCCTGTTGTATTCTGCCGACACAACGAACATTGCTTTTGCGGCGACCAACTACCGAGCCAATGTCGACTTCGACGCACAAAAAGTGAAATATGACTACCTCGACCAGACCAGTAACCTCGACTTCCCAATGAACCAATACATCTGTTCTTTGAAAGAAGCCGAATGGGATATGGCCTCCAATAGTTTGCATCTATATAATCCGGTGGAAAGTTTCGGTGACTATGCCACTGCAACAACACATGAGGAGTTGCTGGCAGTGCACAATAATGCCTCCAAGTTCATTTCGCTCGTTCCTGAGCAAGATTCTTTGCAGTTCTATAGCATGAGTGCGGAATACGATATGACCAACTATGTCATCCATGCCCACGACGTGAAAATCATTCGCGTGGCTGATGCTGCTGTGTTCCCTTATATGCACGACGTAGACATCAACGCCGAGTCGAAGCTGGAGCCTGTGAATGGCGACCTGTTGGCCGACACGCTGAACCAATATCACCTTTATAAGGATGCCGTGGTGAACATCCACAGTCGCAACTATTATGATGCCCAAGGCACATGGGATTATACCAATGCCGATGGAGTCAGCACCCCCATTAGGATGGATACCATTGTCCCTGTTGACGGAATCACGCATGGCTATGCCCATATTGCCGATGTGGCTGAATTCAAGTTGAACACGCAGTTCGGCTTCCAAGGCCGACTGACATTGGATGCCACGGAGCAGTTAGGCTATTTTGATGGCAAGTTCGCCATGCTAGCCTTTGAAGAGCCTATAGCAGTTGAGGTCGTTGAGCCTGTCGAAACGCCGCTTGACTCAACAGTTATTGAAACAGAAGAAATGGAAACGGAGTTGGATGAATCGGGCCCTTCGACAAGCTCAGGGACCCTTGCAGAGACGGCACAAGACACCATCGCCGCTCTCAACCATTGGTTCGTCTCGGCCACCCATATCAACCCGGCAGCAATTCGCATCCCCATCGATATGGATCGCATTCGTGAAGAGGAACCAAGGATGACCAACGGCCTTTATTATGAGCTGGCAATCGATGGCGGCTATTTCGGCTCCTTCCTTACGCCAAAAGAGGGTAGGAAAGAGTTGGATGAAGCTGAGCCATGCAACGGATTCTTGTGGTTCGATGCTGACAGTTTGCGTTTTGTGGTGACTGATACGACAAAATTCGATAGCCGCCTTGAGCTTGACAAACGCGGCGTCATCAATGGCCAAGGTACAACCGACTTGGGCTTCGACACGCCTTTGGCCAAGTTTGCTTTCCATGGCGACTATACCCAATATCCCAACGACAGCATCACTTTACAAGGACTGAATGTCTTCCATGCACCCGTCTTCGATGACCAAGCCATGGAGTCCATGGCGGAAGTCTTTGCCAACGTCGCAGGCGAATCCATCGACTTGACACGGACCAATTTCTTGCCTTATTACCGTTCTGAAAACTCGGAGGAAAAAACCGAGGAAATGCGGATGAACATCGAACTGGCTGGAGGCTATCCGCAGATGGAGTCTTCTTCCGATTTCTACTGCAATACGATTGTGATTCCCGACTTGAAGATGGTGTGGAACGACCAATTGCATGCCTTTGTGACGGTAGGGAAGATTGGTTTGGGCAACTTTGGTAGCCATGTCGTCAACAAGTATGTGGATGGCTGTGTTGTATTCGACCGTCGTTTGGGAAACATCACCTATTATTTCCAGGATGACATGTTCCAAACCTACATCAACTACAACTCTGGCGACGGACAGTTCCAAGTGCATTGCACCTTTTCTGACATCAACCAGCGCTTGGCCGACACGAAAGAGAAGAACCGCACCCGTACCAAGGATGAGCAAAAATTCCAATATGTTGCGGTGCCCTACGAGTCGATGCTCGACTTCTTGAACCGCTTGAAATATGCTGGGCTGAGCATCGGGTCTTTCTAAAAATTGAGTTTTTTTCGATAAATTGTCCTTCATATTCCAATTTATTTGTATTTTTACAACTTCAAATTTGAATGAATAATAATCACATAACGCAATGAAATTCATAGTATCAAGCCTCAAACTATTGAAGAGCCTGCAAGCCTTGAGTGGCGTCATCGGCTCAAAGAACACTTTGCCCATCTTGGATGACTTCCTCTTCCATTTGGATGAGAACCAACTGAAGATTACATCGTCGGATCTTGATGTGACTATGACGGTCAGTCTCGTTCCCGACATGGTCGAGGGCACTGGCGAAGTGACCATTCCAGCCCGTTTGCTGTTGGAAATCATGAAGAACTTCCCTGATGTGCCGATTACGGTTTCGGTCGACAACAACACTTTGGCTGTCGAACTGATTGCAGGTGAAGGCCGCTACAAACTGGCAGGCCACAAGAGCGATGAGTTCCCACAACTGCCTGCCATGGCCGATACTTCGGTATGGGAGATTCCTGCCGATGTGCTAGCCAAGGGCTTCGAGAAGACTGTATTTGCCACAGGTATGGATGAGATTCGTCCCATCATGTCGGGTGTGTTGATGGAAATGACCGACAACTTCTTGACCTTTGTCGCCACCGATGCCCACAAGCTGGTGCGCTACAGAAGGATGGATGTGAAATCGGATGTGGTGGCTTCGTTCATAATGCCCAAGAAGCCCATCAACCAGCTGAAGAGCATCTTGGCTACACTGGCCGATGAGCCTGTACGCATTGAGTTCAACAAGACCAATGCTTCGTTTGTGTTTGGCGACTATATGTTGATTTGCCGCCTCATCGAAGGTCGCTATCCCAACTATGATGCCGTCATCCCGAAGCAGAACCCCAACCACCTGACCATCGACCGTCAGACCTTCCTCTCGGCCATCCGCCGTGTGGCCGTGTTCTCCAGCAAAGCCACGCACCAAGTGCGTTTCCGCATTGCAGGACAAGAGCTCACGCTGACCGCAGAGGATATCGACTTCTATAACGAAGCCAAGGAACGCCTGACGTGTAGCTATGAAGGCGACGATATGGAAATCGGGTTCAACTCACGCTTCCTGCAAGAGATGCTGGGCAATTTCGATTCAGAGACAATCAAGATTGACATGTCGGCTCCCAACCGTGCTGGCATCATCACTCCTGTTGACAACGAGAACGAGGCCGAAGACCTGCTCATGCTGCTCATGCCAGTCATGCTTAACTAAGTATAAGGGTAAAAGCGAAAACAAAAAAACCAGCGAGAACATCGCTGGTTTTTTGTTTTCATGTAATTGACTTTGTCGATTCAAAGATTTCTGCGGATTCTGCGTGAGACAATCACTTGACCTCAACAGTCGTAGTGCCGACAATAGTCGTAGGCATGCTCATACCTTGCTCGTTCATGGTCATGGAGATGTTCGACTTCGTATTGCTTTGGATGATCAGGCCGGTTTGAGGATTGATGCTGGCCGTGCCGGTATAGGTGCCTGTCACATCCGCTGATTCAACATTGCCAGTGATATTGACATCGACGCTTTTCTTTGAAATGGCAGTAACCGTGTAAGTCATCTTGGTGGTCATTTCACTGCCACTGATTTCTTGCTTCTTGTCGAAAGTCCAGGCGCTACCTACAGTCAGTTCCTGTTCTGGAAGTTCAACGATGGCTGCACCCAATTGGCTCATTTCAAGCTCAAGCGAGTCGATTATATGGCCCATGGCATCGTAGGTAACTGTGGCGGGTTTCTTTAGGTATTTCTCGATTTCCTGGGTTTGTCCGGCAAGCATCGGGCTGGCCTTCTCAGGGTGTTCTGAGTCATATTCGAGCTTCATGCCCATTTGCGAGATGCTCATTTTTATGGCTTCAATCTGCGTCTCAAAGGCCGATTGTGCATCGTTGGTTTCTTTTGCCGTGAAAGACTGGCGAGTCTCCATGTTTTGCGACATGTTCATGGTCTGGCCTTGCACTTCCATCATGATCATCATGTTCGCTTTGGTTGTGAGGTTGTAGGTCTTGCCTTGTTGTGGTTTCAGCCTGAGCGTGACGCCGTCTTTGGCCATGAATGAAAGAGTAGCCAATGCTACGAGAACGAGCATGGCTGGGATGATTCTTCTAAAAGTTTTCTTCATTTTTTAATGTGATTTTTGTTATTTGATTTGATAGATTAATGTGCAATAATGAATCGTTGGGTTTTACCTTGTGCGCTCTTAGCAAAATATATGCCATTCGGATAATGGCTCGTGGAAATGACAAGTTCACTTCCGTCAGCGAAATGGTCTTCCATCTTTTGTCCCAACATGTTGAAAATGCTTACCATGCCCAAATTTTCGCCCTTGATGGTGACGAATTCATTGGCTGGAATAGGGGTAAGGCTGAATATCGGGTAGTTTTCATCAACACCATACGTGGTCTCATAATAAATGGCTATGGTAAAGATGCCAAAATCGGTGTCGATGCACAAGGTTCCATATACGTCTTTAGTGATTGGGGAGGCATATGTGTCAAGGATGACAGTCTCACCAATAGGGACAAACATACCAGTTTCAGCGATGTTCCGACCTTCGTAAAGGCATTCCACATTGAAGTTTTCGGCATAGCAGCGGTTGATGACCAAGTCCTCGGAGGTATAATTGGTGATGGTCACCTGACCTCCATGAGGAGAACAGGCATAAAAGTAAAAATGTAAAAAAACAGGGGTTACGATGACTTGCTCCTCTTCGAATGGATTTTGAGCGTTTAGGTTGAAACACAATACGATAGCAGCGATAAGAGTAAATAGTTTTTTCATTGTAGTAGCCGTTTTAGTATAGTTAGTTTAAGCGTTTATTAATTTAAGGTGCAAAAATACAAAAATAATAACAAAGTGGAGGGAAAAGATATTGGTTTTGAAAATGAGGCAAGATAATGCAAAAACAAGCCGCCCCAATCGGAGCGGCTTGTCATTCATTTAGTTCTGCGATTTCTGCGTGAGACCAATCAAAGTTTCGGTCCAGCAGCCACCAAAGCCTTACCAGCGTCATTTGTCGTGAACTTCTCGAAGTTCTTGATGAAGCGTGAGGACAGGTCTTTGGCCTTTTCTTCCCAAGCGTTCTTGTCGGCGTAGGTGTCGCGCGGGTCGAGGATGTTCGGGTCGACGCCTGGCAATGCGGTCGGCACTTCGAAGTTGAAGTACGGGATCATCTTGGTCGGGGCTTTCTCGATTGAGCCATCCAGGATGGCGTCGATGATGCCACGCGTGTCGCGGATGCTGATACGCTTGCCCGTGCCATTCCAGCCGGTGTTCACCAAGTAAGCCTTAGCGCCGCTCTGTTCCATGCGTTTCACCAGTTCCTCGGCGTATTTGGTCGGGTGCAGTTCAAGGAAGGCTTGTCCGAAGCAGGCGCTGAAGGTAGGCGTAGGCTCAGTGATGCCGCGCTCGGTGCCAGCCAACTTGGCTGTGAAGCCGCTCAGGAAGTAGTACTTGCACTGTTCGGGCGTCAGGATGCTGACAGGAGGCAGCACGCCAAAGGCGTCGGCGCTGAGGAAGATGACATTCTTGGCGGCGGGACCAGCCGAGATGGGACGCACATTCTTCACGATCTTCTCGATGTGCTCGATGGGGTAGGACACACGGGTGTTCTCTGTCACGCTCTTGTCCTTGAAGTCAATCTTGCCATTGGCATCGACGGTGACATTTTCAAGCAATGCGTTACGCTTGATGGCGTTGTAGATGTCGGGCTCGCTCTCTTTGTCGAGGTTGATGACCTTGGCATAGCAGCCGCCTTCGAAGTTGAACACGCCTTCATCGTCCCAGCCGTGCTCGTCGTCACCGATGAGCAGACGCTTCGGGTCGGTCGAAAGGGTGGTCTTGCCAGTGCCGCTCAAGCCGAAGAAGATGGCGGTGTTCTCGCCCTTCATGTCGGTGTTGGCGGAGCAGTGCATGGCGGCGATGCCTTGTAGTGGCAGGTAGTAGTTCATCATCGAGAACATGCCTTTCTTCATCTCGCCACCATACCAGGTGTTCAGAATCACTTGCTCGCGGCTGCTGACATTGAATGCCACGCAGGTGTCGCTGTTCAGGCCGAGTTCCTTGTAGTTGTCGACCTTGGCTTTCGAGGCGGTGTAGACGGTGAAGTTCGGCTTGAAGTCGGCCAGTTCCTCAGCCGTGGGCTTGATGAACATGTTCAGCACGAAGTGGGCCTGCCATGCCACCTCCATGATGAAGCGGACGGCCATGCGGGTGTCCTTGTTGGCGCCGCAGAAGGCATCGACGACATAGAGGTTCTTGCCACTGAGCTGTTTCTTGGCGAGGTCTTTCACCTGTGCCCAGACCTCTTCGCTCATCGGGTGGTTGTCGTTCTTGTAGCCTTCGGTGGTCCACCACACGGTGTCCTTCGACTTGGCATCCATGACGATATATTTGTCCTTGGGCGAGCGGCCGGTGTAGATGCCTGTCATCACGTTGACGGCGTCGAGTTCGGTCAACACGCCTTTGTCGTAGCCGGTCAGGGCGGGGTCCATCTCGTCCTTGAAGAGCTGCTCATAGCTCGGGTTATAGTAAACGTCTTTCACGCCGGTGATGCCGTAAGTGGCCAACGCGGCTTTGATTTCTTCGATGTTTTTTGCCATAATTGTTGGTTTTAGTGAAATGATGTGCAAAGGTAGCGATTATTTCTTTTTATCAAAGAGGATAAGCATGTTTTTATTTGGTTTTGCTTTAAGATTTTGGATTATCAGGATAAAGCCCTACCTTTGCAGCCCAAATTTAATTCACGTTAATTACATTATTCTTTATGCGAAAACACATCCTGCCATTCCTGACAATGGCACTACTAATGACAGCTCCCTTTGGAGCCAAAGCCCAAATGGATGTTGAGAACTATGTCTCTGCCTCGGGCTACGTGCTTTATCGTGCACCGAATTTCAATCCCGAAACATTAGATGCATACTTTGGATTTGAAGATGACTATGAGGAAGGCCAACTCTTGGATTGGACTACCATAGATAACGATGGCGACTGCCAAACATGGAATCTGTTCCCACAAGGTGGCTATGGACATCATAGCACTGATGGCATGGTGGTGTCGTATTCCTACGACTATGTTTCCGGTTCGCCCCTTACGCCCGATAATTTCTTGGTCTCGCCCCGTATGACAATTCGTGCTGGCGGTTTGATTAACTTCTATTTTTGTGCCTTGGACGAGGATTATCCCGCCGAGCATCTTGCAGTGGCTATCTCCACGGAAAGCAACACGAATCCTTCGGATTTCACCAATTTGTGGGAATGGACTTTGACTGGCAAAAGCCAATCTACTCGTCAGTTCCGCGATGTGACTGGCGACCGCCAAGGCGATTGGTGGCAAATCTCTGTCGATTTGAGTGCGTATGAAGGGCAGGAGGCATACCTCGCCATTCGCCACTGTTCTTGCTCTGACCAGTTTGCCCTTTGTGTCGACGACATTTCCATTGGAGATGGGTCTGGATATGAACCGTTGTTGGGATGCGATATCATTCTCGACGGCCAGACGGTAGCCCAAAATCAACATGGACACCGTTTCTTGTTGGATACAGAAGGCTTTGCCGATGGTTCCTGTCACACGACCACAGTGAGGGCCAATTATGGGATGGGCTCAACTTTGGAAAGAACCTACGCTTGGACTTACCGCACGCCCGACCATTTCCAAGGCTCGCCCAACGGCCTTCACGCCGAAAGCGATGGTAATCAAGTGCAACTCTCTTGGACATTGCCTGAGATGAATGTGCCTTTCCCTGTAGAGGAACTCTATTACGACTTTGCCGACAGCACCTTGATGGACCTCACCCTTATCGATGCCAACAACGATGGACAGAATTTCCGTGTGTATCCTTATGGCGGTTATAATGGAGGTATTGGCCTGCGTTCATGGTCATGGATGGCTGGAATGGATGAACTCAACCCCGACAACTTCATCGTCACGCCACGATTGACTCCGACCGCCAATGGTCGCATCACCTTCATGGCTTGCGATGCCGACATGCCTGGCATTGCTCCCGACCCTGAACATTTTGGTGTGGCTGTATCTACATCGGGCAACACCAATCCTTCTGATTTCACCATGATTCAAGAGTGGAATAGCACGGGTACCTACACCGAATATTCTGCTGACCTTTCGGCCTACGCTGGACAGCAGATTTATGTCGCCATTCGCCACTTCAACACGACGGGTGATACCTATTTCCTCTGTGTTGATGATATCAAGGTGACTGGTGTTGAGGCTGAAGTGACGCGTCCTGCTATCGGAGCACTGGTCTATGCCGATGATGAGTTGATTGCCACGCTCAATCATGGTGAGAGTTCTTTTACGCACGATGTGAACCGCTATACCTCTAATTATTGCATTCGTATTATCCAAGAGGGTAGCAGGGAGACAGGTGACTATTATGCCCTTGCTGCTCCGCAATGTGCTGAAGCCGAATTGGATTGCATGGCACCGAAAAACCTCAGGGCAGAGAATATGGGTGACAAAGTGAGGATTTCGTGGGAACGCGAGATTTACACTGGTTTTGAAGAAGACCCTCAAGGCTGGACCTTCCTTGATGCCGATGGCGATGGACAGATCTTTGGCATATATAATGGTGGCGGTATGAACTCGGATGGTTCAGTGAACACGACTAACACCAATGCCTCCCTGAGTTCGTTTTCCTATCTGAATGGCTTGGGATCGCTTCAGCCCGACAACTACGCCTTCATGCCTCGAATCAAGGTGATGGAAAATGCCTCGATGATGTTTTATGCTTCGGGTTTTGATCCCTCATATCCGACGGAACATTTTGGAGTTGCCGTGGCTTCAAGTGACGGAATGAACATCGCCACCATTGCCGAATGGGATTCCGGCTATCCGTATCACTCCTATTCTGTCGACCTCTCGGCTTACGAAGGGCAGGAGATTTACCTCGGTTTTCGCCATTTCACCCATGTGTCGAACTATTCTTTGGTGATTGACAACATCACGGTCACCAATGTGGTTTGGGCAGGCACGCTAAGTTCGACATACGGTTACTATGTCTATCGTTCCACCAATGGTCAAGACTACGATTTGATTGGTATTGCAACTGGTACGGACATGCATTTTGATGACCATGACACCAGTTCGGAGACCTTTTATTACCAGGTGACGGCCATCAACACAATTGTCGGTGGAGAATGTGAATCGGCACCGGGAATGTCGGCAGACGGCATCCATGATTTCGTTACGGTGCATACCGATGGCATTGAAGAGAACGGCTCAGGGACCTTAATTGTTTATCCGAATCCTACCCATGGTATCCTCTTTGTAGAGACGCAAAATTTTGCGTCTTTGCCAAATCAGTCCTACCGCATTACCAATGCCCTGGGGCAAACCATGTTGGTAGGTCAAATCACAGGTGAAACCCAACAAATTGATGTGACAAACCTGCCTCAAGGCATGTATTTTATTGCCATTGATGGTGTTACGCAAAAATTCATTGTAAAATAAACCCAAACATAGGTTGTAGGGCTGTCGTATCACGGCAGCCGCATTGCAAATACAAATGCGGCTGCCACGATGTGACAGTCCTACATGTTTTTCAGAAAATCTTATGCCAAACATGGCACTCGGGCGTTTCACCCCGCTCGTCCAGATAGTCTTGATGATAGTCCTCGGCAGGGTAGAAGGCCATGGCTTGGCGAATCTGCGTGGCGGGATGATAGCCCATCTGCATCAGTTCGCCAAAAACCTTAATGGCCGTGTCGCGCTCCGTGGTGTCGTTGAACCAAATGGCGGAAAGGTATTGTGTGCCAATATCAATGCCTTGGCCGTCGGCCTGCTCAAAGTTGTGGATTTCGAAGAAATAACGCACTAAGACTTCGTAGGAAACCAATTTGGGATCGTATTCCACTTCGATGGTCTCCAAATGCCCTGTGGTGCCTGTCTTGACTTGTTTGTAACTCGGGTTTTCCATGTCACCGCCCATGAATCCGACGACGGTCTTTGTCACGCCCTTGAGACGTTTGAAGTAATACTCCACGCCCCAAAAGCATCCTGCTGAGAAATATGCTTTTTTCATATCACTTTGGTTCAATTATGAGTATTTCGTCTATAGTAACAACGGATCCTTCTTGATTGTTCAAGCAATTGTATTTTGCAGTAGAATCCGTATTGACTTGAAGAATGTTATTCCAAAATTGTCCTTTCTGTAAGTCATACCCTGGGTCAAGACAGTAGAATGAAATACTATTATTAATCTCTTGATAACCAATTGCTACGACTGCATGACCGTTTTTATTTCCTTTTCTCGTAAAACCAATCTCAACAGGCAAGTTGTTTTGAAGGGCTTCAATTATGTCATCGACCAAAGAAGTCCTTTCATTTTCATAATAACAGATAGAGTTGATTTTACTCCGAAACGCCTTGTTCAAATCGGATTGAAGGTCTTTGAAATAGTAGCCTTTTCTAATAAAACCTTGGTGCTCGAGAAATAATCTGACCAACCTTCCTTTTGATTTGCGGCCATCGTGACGAAAATCTAAATCTGTTATTTCTTTTCGTTTTATTACTTTGCTCATTATCAAGCACATCATCATGCTATATACAGCACAAGCACCGTCCAATGAACCTTGTTGTAGATGTATATCTTGCTTTGTTCCTTTTACAAATAAGCCGTCTTTTGTAAGATTGACTCTGTCGATTATCTTTATTTGTTGGGTTTGTTCCATTATTGTTTTACAATTTTGGTGACCAATCTTTTGCTATTTTGTTTAATTATCAAGAAATAAATCCCGTTTTCGAGACTTGAAATCTCGATTGTTTCTACTTTTTCGGCTTTCAAAACAATTTGCCCCAACACATTGCGGACTTCGACATCGCAAGGCGTTTCAGCATCGATGTGGATTTGTCCCGTTGTCGGGTTAGGCCAAACAAGAATGTCAGTTTCAGCAGCTTCTTCAATGCCTTCCAAAACCATCAAAGTGAGGCCGATGACACTGTCGCAATCAGGGCCTTCGAGGACATGGGTATAGTAGCCGGGCTCGTTCAAGGGACGGCTGAAGAACCAATACGGAGTATCGCTTTCATATAAAGCGTCCTCAATCTGGGTGAGCGAAGCACAGCTTTCGTAAGCACCAATCTCCACGCGACCTTTCTGAAGGCGCAGATTACCTGCAATGTCGGTGTTACCCAAACCTGTCGTATAAGGCTTGCCTGCATTGAGGCAGATACTGCGCGGATGAATGCTCCAATTGCTGTTGTGATATTCGGCTCCTGCGCCTTGGGCGGGATGATTGAATCGTACATAACAACCTGGTTCAACGCCACTGTTTTCGGCTGACAGATTGATCATCTCTGTGCCTTCGGCTCCACCTTGTACAGCACAGTACTCATAATCACTCACACCATCCATCTGGCTCGGCTGACCGTTGGCCATGTTGCCCCAAAGGATGCAGTTGATGTATTTGTTGTGTCTTTCCTCATGATAGACGCCTCCGATGCTCTCCGTGGCGAGGTTCATCACAAAATCACAATTGTAGGCAGTGAACTTGCCTCGGGCATACATGCCGCCTGCGTTTTTGGCCGAGTTGTTACTAATGATGCAGTTTTTGAGCGTTGGCTCTGTGTTATTATAAAGGTATATGCCGCCACCTTTGGTGGTGGCAGTGTTGTTGCTGATGAGGCAGTTGTTGTAACCAGCGCCAATACGGTCGCAAACGCCACCTCCCATAGAGGCACTATTGTCAGTGATTCGGCAATTGTTCAGCGTGACATGCGCAGTGCCACCCGTTGAGTTGATGTAAATGCCACCACCGTACATGGTGGCAGTGTTGTTGATGATGTTGCAGTTGTTCAGCGTAACATAGTTGTTCAGGTAGACTCCAGCACCGCTGCCGATAATTCCGTTTTGGATGGTGAAACCGTCCCAAATGGGCATTGTGGCTGAGGTGAAGGCTTGGTCTTGCAGCAACACGCGCCTTGCCCCTTGTCCGTCGAGGATGGTAGGAAACTTGTCAAAGTCACGAAGAGAGAGGTCGAAATCGGGACCTTCGTTGCCTTCAAAACCACCGTAGACGCGGTTGTTTGGCGAGATGTAGAAAGCGCCTTCCGTGTCGTTGGTGTCGCCGTAGTAGATACCGGTTTTTACCCAAACCCTGGTGCTGCCACCGCTCGAGAGAGCAGAGGCAAAATGCAGTTTGTTGGTGGCATTGCTCCATGATGAGCCATCTCCAACACCGTTTTCACTGACATAAATGATTCCATTGGCATCGGCTTGAATGCTGACTGGGAAGATGTTATTCACCACTGCCTGACCTTGGTTGAAGCCATTCACATCGTAAGTGGAATAGAAGGCATCGCCACTGCCGCTCCAACCGAAGTTGAAGTGAAAGAGGTCGTTGTCGTCATAGCCGTCGCAAACGAAGGCGTGACCACTGTCGCCGTTGGAGCCAGAATAATAAATAGGATGCGACAGGTCAAGTTCAGCTCTCAGCATAGCATTCCATGCTTCGTCCTGATAGCTGCTCTTCATGTGATATTTGGCACCGCAGTAACCGAAATAAGAGCGAAGAGCCGTCTCTACATCAGCCGATTGGGCACCACTGCCCGAAGCGGAATAGTTCATGTTGACGCTTACGCCGCAGTGATACAGCAGAGTAGCTATGGCATCGTTGGTGCTCCAAATCTCATTGGGCATCTGGTCCCAATGGTAAGTTGTGGCGCCAAAGTTGGCACTTTGTTCGCCGTACTCGCTGTGGACATAACTGTGTGAGCCGAAACCAGTTGTGGGATAATCCCAATATTTCATCACTTGGCCCATGGCGGTGGCCACACAGCCCGCATAGCAGTGACCGCAAGGGCCGCCCCACCACCAACCACCACCTGTCTCCGGACAATATTCGTTGTAGTAACAGTCTTGGTTCCAGCGTGTGCTGACCAAGGGGTCAACAGTTGTGGTACTGCGGGTTCCGAAGATGCCTTGAGCCGCTTCATCCCAAAGACGTTGGATTTTGGTTTCGGGTTGTATGCCATTGGTGGTGGCGAAATCAATCATTTCGTCATAATGCCGTATCCACGAGGTGAAGTTCTCGGGAGCGTCCTCCATATCGGGAAATGTCCTTTGATCAGACCATCCTAACACAGGGGGTAGGACAGTGTTGCTGGAGATGATGACAAAACCTTGTTCTCCAACATTGTATATGAACAGACCTTCAGAGGATACCAGGCTCAGATTCTGGCTTTTAAAGGCTGTTTTGGTGTTGATAAAAGCTTGCGCCGTTTTGTAAGCACGTATTTCATCAACCTGCATTGAGGTTTGTGCAAAAGTGCAGAAAACAGTTGCGAAAAGCAGCGTTAGAACGAGTGATAGTTTTTTCATTGGTAGATTAATTTGGCCGCAAAGTTAGTAAAGTTGTTTAGATATGCAGAGACAAAAAAATGTTAGTTTTTCAAGGCATTGCTAATGGCCTCCAGCACCATCTCTTCCATGGTGAAATAAGTGTCGGGAAGGGGATGGCATCCGTCGTCGCTGAGCGTCTTGGGAAGACCGAGGTTCTCATCAGTGAGAGCCGAATGGTAGTCAAGGTAAACGATTCCATTCGCATCGGCGTATGCCTTCAGGCTCTTATTGATGTCGACGATGATCTGCCCTGGTTTTTTTATCTCCTTACGCCAAGGGAACTCTGAGCAGGGTGGGATGGAACTGATGATAGGCACGATGCCGTTGGCTTGGGCTTGGTTGCACATGGCAACGATGTTGTCGACCACGCGTTCGGGCGACACCCAATATTCGTTATGTGCCACATCGTTGGTGCCAGCCATGATGACCACAGCCTTGGGGTGAAGGTCTATGACATCATCATAGAACCGCACCAACATCTGCGCGGAGGTCTGTCCGCTGATGCCTCTACCACAGAAGTTGTGGCTACTGAAGAAATCAGGATGGTAATAGGCCCAGTTATCAGTGATGGAGTTGCCTATAAAGACCACTTCTGGGTAGTTATTGCTTGCAATAATGCGCTCATTGTCGGCCTTATAGCGGTTGAAGCCGAACCAATCTTGAGAATAGCCAAAGAATGACATAATTACAAAAATGATGAGAATAAGGGTCTTCTTCATTGTTCAAATTTTGGCGCAAATTTAGCATTATTTCTAAATAAGGTGAAAAAAAACTTCGCAAAGGCTAAGAAACTGCAATTTGTAAGGAAATATTTCGTACTTTTGCAGCCGCTTTCAAAAAGACCTATTTATATGATTAACATAACCTTCCCTGACAATAGTGTCAGACAATTTGAAGCCGGTGTAACTCCGCTGGATATCGCCAAGAGCTTGAGCGAAGGCTTGGCACGTAACGTATTGGTTGCCAAAGTGAACGGTGTGATGTGGGATGCCATGCGCCCCATCAACGAGGACGCCACCATCCAGCTCTTCACCTGGGACGACCCTGAAGGTAAGGCTACCTTCTGGCATTCGTCGGCCCACCTCATGGCTGAAGCCATCGAGGCCCTCTACAAGGGCGTGAAGTTCGGCATCGGCCCCGCAGTGGATGCTGGTTTCTATTACGACATCGACACGGGTGACATCACCCTGACCGAGGCCGACCTCGTCGCAATTGAGAAGAAGATGCTCGAACTGGCCCGCGAGAAGCAGACTTTCGAGCGCGTCGATGTGAGCAAAGCCGAGGCTTTGAAGTACTTCACCGACAAAGGCGACGAGTATAAGGAGGAACTGATCAGCGAACTGGAAGACGGCACCATCACCTATTATAAAAATGGCGCCTTCACCGACCTCTGCCGCGGTCCCCACATCCCGAACACGAGCTTCATCAAGGCTGTGAAGTTGACCTCGCTGGCTGGCGCCTACTGGCGTGGCGATGAGAAGCGCAAGCAGCTCACCCGCGTTTATGGCATCACCTTCCCGAAGCAGAAGGAACTCGAAGAGTACCTCGTGTTGCTCGAAGAAGCCAAGAAGCGTGACCACCGCAAGCTGGGCCGTGAGTTGGAGCTCTTCATGTTCAGCGACACCGTGGGTAAAGGCCTGCCGATCTGGTTGCCCAAAGGCACCGAGTTGCGCCTCCGCCTGCAAGAGTACCTGACCAAGATTCAAAAGGAATATGGTTATGAGCAGGTCATCACGCCCCATATCGGTGGCAAGCAGCTCTATGTCACTTCAGGTCACTGGGATCACTACGGCGAAGACAGCTTCCGCCCAATCACCACGCCGGAAGAAGGCGAGGAATACCTGCTGAAGCCGATGAACTGCCCTCACCACTGCATGATCTTCAAGTGGAAGCCGCGTTCCTATAAGGACCTGCCTTTCCGCTGCGCTGAGTTCGGTACGGTGTATCGTTACGAGCAGAGCGGCGAGTTGCACGGCCTGACCCGTGTGCGTTCGTTCACCCAAGACGATGCCCACATCTTCTGCCGTCCTGACCAGGTGAAGGAAGAGTTCATCCGCGTGATGGAAATCATCGAAATCATCTTCAAGGCTCTTGACTTCAAGAACTTTGAAGCACAGATATCGCTCCGCGACCCCAACGACCATGAGAAGTATGTGGGTACGGACGAGAACTGGGCCAAGGCTGAGGCCGCCATTCAGGAGGCCTGCGCCGAGAAGGGCCTGCCCGCCCATGTTGAATATGGTGAGGCTGCTTTCTACGGTCCCAAGCTCGACTTCATGGTGAAGGACGCCCTCGGTCGTAAGTGGCAGTTGGGTACCATCCAAGTGGACTACAACCTGCCCGAGCGTTTCGACTTGACTTACATCGGTGCCGACAACGAGAAACACCGTCCCGTGATGGTACACCGCGCACCCTTCGGCTCCATGGAGCGTTTCGTGGCCGTGTTGTTGGAGCACTGCGCCGGCGAGTTCCCGCTGTGGCTGGCTCCCGACCAAGTGATTATCCTCCCCGTGAGCGAAAAATACCTCGATTTTGCGAAAAATTTGCAATCGTATCTGAAAAAGTCCGATATTCGCGCCCTCATTGACGAGCGTAACGAGAAGATCGGCCGTAAGATCCGTGATGCTGAAATGAAGAAATATCCTTACATGCTCATCGTTGGCGAGAAGGAAGCGGCTGAAAATCAAGTCTCTGTGCGTAAGCATGGTCAAGTCGACCTTGGCACAATGCCGACGGAAGCCTTTGCAGAGATGATTCGCAAGCAAGTCGAGGAGGAACAGAACAAGAGATAACTAACTAACTGAATATAAACTTAATATAGGAGACTAAAACTATAGCACAGATTCCACAAAAAGGAAGACCGGGCCAAAAGCCGAACAAGGACAAAGACGGATTCAATCATCGCATCAATGAGGAGGTAAAAGCTCCGATGGTTCGTCTGGTGGGCGAGGGTGTTGAGCCTAACATCTATCCCTTGCGCGAAGCCTTGAGAATCGTAGAGGAATTGGGTGTCGACCTCGTTGAGATCCAGCCCGATGCCAACCCGCCGGTCTGCAAGGCGATGGACTACAAGAAATTCGTTTTCGACCAGAAGAAGCGCCTGAAGGAACAGAAAGCCAAGGCCACCAAAGTCGTCATCAAGGAAATCCGACTTGGACCCCAAACCGATGACCACGACTTCGAGTTCAAGCTGAACCACGCCAAACGATTCTTGCAGGAAGGTTCGAAAGTGAAGGTGGAAGTGTTTTTCAGAGGCCGTTCCATCGTTTACAAGGAACAAGGTGAAATCATATTGCTCAAGTTTGCGCAAGAGTTGGAAGAGTTCGGAAAGGTGGAGATGATGCCCAAGTTGGAAGGCAAGCGCATGCAGATGATGATAGCTCCTAAATCAACGAAGAAATAAACTCATTTTTAATACTTTAAATTATTTGTAAAATGCCGAAAATGAAGACAAAGTCCGCTGCCAAGAAGCGTTTCCAAGTAACGGGTAGCGGCAAGCTGAAGAGAAAGCATGCTTATCATGGCCACATCCTGACCAAGAAGAGCCAGAAGAGAAAACGCAACCTCGACCACACTGCAATCGTTGAGAGAGCAGACGAGAAAGTCGTGAAACAAATGCTTCTCATGTAATTAACCAAATGTGTAATTTGTCTCAGCAGAAAAGTTCTCGAAAGGAGCGAGGCGCTGGACGAAAAAATCAAACAAAATGACAAGATCAGTCAATGCAGTGGCTTCCTGTGGCGAAGAACTCTTACGAAAAGGGTCAAACTTATGCTTATCGCGACAGAAGAAACAAGAAGCGCGAGTTCCGCAGCCTGTGGATTGTCCGTATCAACGCCGCCGTGCGTGAATATGGCATGAATTACAGCCAATTCATGGACAAGCTCACCAAGTCGGGTATCGAGATCAACCGCAAGGTCCTTGCCGACCTCGCCCTCAACAATCCCGAGGCTTTCAAGGCCATCGTCGACCAGGTGAAGTAAATTGCGTTATTGTTCCATCGATAACGAATCATCCCAGTCCCGTAAAGGGCTGGGATGTTTTTTTGTATCCATTGATACAAGGATGTCGCAAAAAGAAAAACCCCTAACTTGTTGGTTTACAAGATAGGGGTTGAATTGCTTCGTGACCCGGTTGGGATTCGAACCCAAGACCCACAGCTTAGAAGGCTGTTGCTCTATCCAGCTGAGCTACCAGGCCATCGCTTTGCGGGTGCAAAGGTACGACTTTTTTTTATGTGTTAAACCGTATTCAGCGAAAAAAATACAATTTGTCTGTTTTATTCTTCTGTCTTAGGGACGTAAGGATGGTGAGGACGTTTCGGGCGAGCAGGCTTCTCCTGTTTTGGAGTAGCAGCAGCCTGAGGACGTGACTTCTTGACTTGCAACTCGTTACCCATGAAAACGGTTTCATCGGTTTCCACGATAGCCTTGTATGCCTCATCGTCGTTGGGCATTTCCACAAAGCCATAACACTTTGAGCGTCCCGTTTCATGATCCATGATGACCTTACAGGATTCCACCGTGCCGAATTGCTCGAACAAGGCTTTTAAATCTTCCGTAGTGGTCTTAAAAGCTAGTTTGGCGACAAAAATCTTCATAATGATATAAATTAGTAGTGCAAAGATATACAATATATTTATAGCACTGACAAAAAAACTCGAAATTTGTGAAAAATGTGATTAAGCTTGACTGCAACAAAAAAGCGAAGCCTGAAACTTCGCCTTGTCGTGGGGGAGGGTGGACTCGAACCACCGAACGGATTCCCGGACAGATTTACAGTCTGTTGCAATTGCCACTATGCGACTCCCCCAAAATGTTATAGAACGATGCTCTTCTCTAAAGCGCTGCAAAAGTACATCTTTTTTCCGTACCTGCGGCAAAACTCCACGATTTTTTTCGCAACTTTGCAGCATCAAATTCAAATACGATGAAATACGATTTCGACAAAATTATCAATCGCGCTGAAACCAACTGCGTTAAATATGACCTGCGCCAACAGGTCTTTGACAATCCCGATGTGCTGCCCATGTGGGTGGCCGACATGGACTTTGAGACCCCAGACTTCGTGCGCGAAGCCGTCATCAAGCGGGCTGAGCATCCTGTCTACGGCTATCATTTCAAGGATGAGGCTTATTTTGAGGCCATTAGGAAATGGATTCTTCGACACCATCATTGGAATGTGCATAAAGACTGGATGTCGTTTGTACCAGGTGTGGTATGCGGCTTCAACATGGCTGTGCTGGCTTTCACCCAACCTGGTGATGAAATCATCATTCAGCCACCCGTGTATCCGCCATTCCATCACGCTGTCAGCAGTCATGGACGAAAGTTGGTTTACAACACCTTAATTAATAGAGGTGATGGCTATGAGTTCAATTTTGACCAATTGGTTGAGCAAGTTAAGACGGCTAAAATGTTGATTCTCTGCAATCCTCACAACCCTGTGGGGCGTTGTTGGACACAAAACGAATTATTGCTTTTGGGAGAGATTTGCATGAAAAACAACGTGTTGGTCATTTCCGATGAAATCCACTGCGATTTGGTGTTGCCTGGTTATCGACATCACCCATTCGCCTCATTGGATAAGGAATTCGCCCAAAACAGCATCACTTTCCACGCTGCCTCCAAAACCTTCAACCTTGCTGGATTAGCCACTTCAACGGCCATCATACCCAACGAAGAGTTGCGAAAGACTTATGTCGATTATGTTGAAGCCTTGGAGGCTCATCTGGGCAATATTTTCGGCAAAGTGGCCACGCAAACCGCTATGAACCAAGGTGACGAATGGCTGGAACAACTGTTGGAATATGTGCAAGGCAACATCGACTATGTTTCCGATTTCCTGACCACAAACTTACCCAAAGTGAAGTTCCACAAACCTCAAGCCACCTACATGATGTGGCTCGACTTCAACGGCCATGGCCTTTCGGAAAAAGAGCTTTGGCAAAAGATGACCCAAGAAGCACAATTGGGTTTCAACCGAGGCAAGGACTTTGGCGAAGAAGCAGGCAGTGGCTTTTTCCGCATCAACTTGGCCTGCCCGAGGACGACTGTGGAAGAGGCAATGAAGCGGCTGAAGGCCGTGTTCGGATAAGACTAACTTACCACATGAAAAAGCCGTGCTTCGATTCACGAGGCACGGCTTTTCAGTTTGTAATCACGAGATTACTTCAGTTTCTTATAGCCATACACGGCGAGGTCACCCAGCTCCTCCTCGATGCGGAGCAACTGGTTGTACTTGGCCATACGGTCGGAGCGGCTCAGGGAACCGGTCTTGATCTGGCCGCTGTTGGTGGCCACGGCGATGTCGGCGATGGTGGCGTCCTCAGTCTCGCCTGAACGGTGGCTGGTGACGGTGGTGTAGCCGTGACGGTGGGCCATGTCGATGGCATCCAAAGTCTCGCTCAACGAGCCGATTTGGTTCACCTTAATTAATATGGAATTGGCGCAACCCAATTGGATACCCTTCGAGAGGAAGTCGACATTGGTGACAAAGAGGTCGTCACCGACAAGTTGGCAACGGTCGCCAATGCGGTCGGTGAGTTTCTTCCAGCCATCCCAGTCTTCTTCGCCCATGCCGTCCTCGATGGAGTCGATGGGGTACTTTTTGATGAGTTCCTCAAGGAAATCGACTTGCTCGTCGGAGCTGAAGCGCTTGCCGTTGGGGTCTTTCTTCGTTCCATTCTTAAGCTCACGATAGTCGTAGAACCACCTGCCGTCGACGTTGTAGGCGAATTCAGAGGCGGCGCAGTCCAAGGCAATCTTCACATCCTTGCCGGGTTCGTAGCCAGCTTCCTTGATGGCGTCGCAGATGATGGTAAGTGCATCCTCAGTGTCATTGAGGGCAGGGGCGAAGCCACCTTCATCACCAACGGCGGTGGAGAGACCACGTTTCTTGAGCAGCTTGGCTAAGGTGTGGAACACCTCGGCACCCATGCGCAGACCTTCGCGGAAGCAGCAGGCGCCCACGGGACGGATCATGAACTCTTGGAAAGCAATGGGGGCATCACTGTGCGAGCCACCGTTGATGATGTTCATCATCGGGACGGGCAGAGTATAGGTGTTGGTGCCGCCAATGTAACGATAGAGCGGAATATCAAGGTAATTGGCGGCAGCCTTAGCCACAGCCAAAGACACGCCGAGGATGGCGTTGGCGCCGAGTTTCGACTTGGTCTTGGTGCCGTCCAAAGCGAGCATTTTGTGGTCGATGGCGCGCTGGTCGAGAGCCGACATGCCCAAGATTTCGGGAGCAATGATCTTGTTGACGTTGTCAACAGCTTTCAGGGTACCCTTGCCACCGTAACGCTTCTTGTCGCCATCACGCAGTTCGAGGGCTTCGTGTTCGCCGGTCGAGGCACCCGAAGGCACCGAGGCGCGACCCATAATGCCACATTCCAATGTCACATCCACTTCAACCGTGGGGTTTCCGCGAGAATCCAGGATTTCGCGAGCAATGATTTTTTCTATTCTCATTGTTTGTAAGTATTTAAGATTTAAAGATTTAAAATTCAAGATTTGAGGCTCAAGATCGAGGTGCAAATGTAGTGTTTTTTATTAAAACAACAATCCGTTTTCTTCTGGTGTGCGCGAAACGCCTATCATTTCCTCAAATTCAGCTTCGGTGATGATAGGAATACCCAGAGACTCAGCCTTTTTGCGTTTCTCAGGGCCCATTTTGTCGCCTGCCAAAACATAGTCTGTCTTGCCGGAGATACTACCCACGTTCTTGCCACCATAGGCCTCAATAGTTTCCTTGATGCCATCGCGAGAGTAATGGGCAAAAACACCGCTGACCACGAACGATTTGCCAGCTAGCACTTGCTCCTTGTCTGAAGCAGCCTGTTCTGTCATGGCAAACTGCAAACCGGCTTGTTTCAATCGATTGACGATATCGATGTTTCGTTTGTCATCAAAGAAATTCCTAACCGAAAGCGCAATCTTCTCGCCGATTTCGTTGATTTCGGTCATTTCCTCAACGTTGGCATTAATGATATGGTCTATGTCATGTAAGGCCTTGGCCAACACTTTTGCCACCGACTCGCCGACGAACTTGATGCCCAGGGCAAACAGAACCCTTTCAAACGGCACCGACTTCGACTTCTCTAAAGCGTCCAAGATATTCTGCGCGGTCTTTTCCTTGAAACTGACCTTGCGCGTGGCCACTGGCATCAAACTGAACTCATCCTCGATGGTGATGACTTTTTCCAAGCCGAAAAGTTTGTCGTAGGTGAGGTCATACAAATCGGCGACATTTCGCACAAGACCTTCTTCGTAGAGCAGTTCTACTTTGCCTTCACCGAGACTTTCGATGTTCATGGCCTTGCGTCCAATAAAATGCTCGATGCGGCCACGAATTTGCGGTGAACAACCAGAGCTGTTGGGACAATACCATGCCGCTTCACCTTCATTTTGAACTAGATGGGTACCGCATATCGGGCAAGTCTTGACAAACTCAACAGGTTTTGCACCCACTTGACGTTTGTCCAAGTTCACACCAATGATTTTCGGGATGATTTCTCCGCCTTTCACCACGGTGACAGTGTCGTTATAATGCAAGTCGAACTGGCGGATGAAGTCTTCGTTATTTAAAGTGGCGCGTTTCACGGTCGTACCGGCCAACTGCACAGGGGCAAGATTGGCCACGGGTGTAATGGTACCATGACGTCCCACTTGGAAGTCGACGCTTTGCAGCTCGGTTTCCACCTCTTCGGCTTTGAACTTGTAAGCGATAGCCCATTTCGGCGACTTGGCCGTAAAGCCTAAGGCTTGCTGTTGTGCGTAGCTATTGACCTTCAGCACGATGCCGTCGATGGCAAAGGGCAATTCATGGCGTTTCACATCCCAATAGTCGATGAATTCAAAGATTTCGTCGATGGTTTTGCAAAGGGCCATGAAATTGGAGATGTTGAATCCCCATTTGCGAGCGGCTTGCAGGCTTTGGTAATGCGTCTGGTAACGGTTCTCAAGCCCGTCCATCATCATATAATAGCAATAATTGTCCAAGCGGCGGCGGGCCACTTCCTTACTGTCTTGCAACTTTAGTGTTCCTGCTGCAGCGTTTCTCGGATTGGCAAACAAATCATCGCCAGCCTCGGCACGAGTCTCATTCAGACGGTTGAAACTCTCAAAAGGCATCACGATTTCGCCTCGCATTTCGAAAAAGTCGGGGAAATCGCCATGCAGTTTCAGCGGCACAGTGTGGATGGTCTTCACGTTGGTGGTCACATCGTCGCCTTGGGTGCCATCGCCACGGGTCACAGCACGGACGAGTACACCGTTTTCATATTGAAGACTGATGCTCAAGCCGTCAAACTTCAGTTCGCAGCAAAATTCCACCTCCTCATCAATGGTCTTCTTGATGCGACTGATAAATTCGGCAATCTCCTCGCGGCTGTATGAATTGGCCAACGAAAGCATGGGATAACGGTGCTTGACACTTTGGAATTCCTTAGTGATGCCACCACCCACACGCTGGGTAGGCGAGGTGGGCAAAAGAAACTCGGGATATTCCTTTTCCAGCCGAGCCAACTCCTCAAGTTTCATATCGAACTCGTAGTCGCTGATGGTAGGCTTGGCGAGGATGTAATAGTTATAGTTGTGCTGCTCTAGTTCGTCACTCAAAGCAGCGATGCGCAAGCGGGCTTCTTCCTTGGTCATAGGATGATGTATTTCAACGGGTCAACATTGAGCACCATCAGCAACAGCCATAACGCTGCAATCGAGGCAATCATTCCGATGAGGGTCATCAAAACGCCTTTGAAATTGCGTTTTATGCAAAGAACCAATAGGATGCTGAATACGATAAACACGCTTTCGTACCACACACAGATGCCCAAACCGAGCATTAGGCCCGCGATGAGAAATGAAGTGCGGTGGACACTCTCTTTGAGATTGTTTTGTCGTAATACTTCTTGACGCAGAATCACATTGGAACCATAAAGCAACAGAGGCAAGCCGAGGAATGCGCTGGCATTTTCAATGATGCCGAAAGAGGGCATGATGCAACTGAAAGCAGGAATGAGTGCCAACAGCCATGCATTCTGTTTGTTGGAAGTCAGGTCGCAGATACGATAAACCATAGAAACGGTGAAAAGCGAGACTATAGCATAGAGCGAGCGACTAA
This sequence comes from uncultured Bacteroidia bacterium, assembly GCA_902801625.1. GTDB lineage: Bacteria > Bacteroidota > Bacteroidia > Bacteroidales > F082 > Limimorpha. The sequence goes on from CADCJI010000004.1 coordinate 51,658, forward strand.
GCAACATCATGCCTTGGGAATCACCGATACCAAGAAGATCCTTGATTTTCTCGAGGAATCCGATGAAAAGCGTCGTATGTTGCAGTTCGCCACGCGAACCGTATTCTGGAACAAATATGACAGCGATGATTCTCACCACTATTGCAATGATCATCAGCGAAGTGAAAGGGTGTTTTTCCTTGAATCTTTTGAGTCTTTGTAGCATAATAATCCAATTGAATGGCAAAAATACAAAATTTTTGTAATTTTGCCGCGTTTTAATTCAAACGGAAAAACTAACCTTTAATTATCAAAGAGATGAATAAATTATTAAAAGTGTTCGCTATGACCCTCATGCTGGTTTTGGGCGGTCAGGCAATGGCGCAAACTCATGGTACTATGTTCCTCGGCGCATCTTTCCCAATGGGTGATTTTGCCAAAGTGAACGATCTTTACTCAACTGCCTTGTGGGGCAATGACCAACAGACTTTCGGTGGTGCAGGCATTGGCTTTAATGCTGGCTTGAAATGGGACTTTGGTGTAGGCATTCCTGGACTTGCCGTGGTTCTTTCTGTGGACGGACTCTACAATGGACCTAGTGCTGATATGAAACAATGCTATAAAGATAGAGTGAATTTAACGGATTATCTGAACAATGAAGTAGATCAAACCACACCGAAGTATATTAATGTGCCTGCCATGTTGGGTCTGAGATATACTTTCTATCTTACTCCCCAGTTAGCCATCTATGCTGAAGGTGCTGCCGGTGGCAACGCCCGTTTCATCACCGACTACACGATGAAATACACCGACTTGCTGAGTGTGAAACACACTGACACCGAGAATTACTCAACCGCTTTCACCTTTGCTTATCAAGCTGGTTTGGGCATTGAAGTAAGCAAGAACCTCGTCATCGGTTGCAGTTTCTACGATTTGGGTGGTGCCGCTGTGAAGGGCGAAGGCACCTACAAACCTAGTGCAACAAACGGCAACTACGACATCAATCGTGGAACACTTAAACCCGTGATGGTGCTCGGCCGTATCGGTTTCAGATTCTAATCGGTATCAATCCTTGAAAATATCAACGCGAAGCGTCGGGTTCACCGGCGCTTCGTTTTTTATGTTGTGTTGGGCGGCCTTCAAGCCAAAAGCAACCGCATCTTTTCCAAAATGTCCAATTGCATTCGCATGAATCACGCCAGCAAAGAACGCATCGCCCGAACCCGTCACATTGACAATAGCTGTGGAAAGTGCTGGATAAGTGGTTGCTACACCTTCCGAACAATAGACAACACCCTTTGAACCTATGGTTAGATAGACATTGTTTACTCCATTGTCATTCAGTTTTTTGGATGCTTCAACTGCTGTGCTTTCACCAGTAATTTGCTCCGCCTCAGCCATGTTACATTTTAACGCAAAGACAGCTTGCTTTTTCGATATCTTAATGGCTTCTGCAAATCGCAAGGCTTTACTAGGAGAAACCGTATCAATGTATAAAGGAGCCTCGCAATGGTCGATGAGATAGCTGAGGGCTTCCGTACTGAGCAGTGTGTCGGCAACCACGATGTCCGTTGTGTTGATGGCTACCATCTTGTCTTTGAGCCAACCCAAATCCATACGGTCGTTTAGGCTTACATCGGAAACCGCTGAAACCATATTGCCCTTGTCGTCATTGAAACTGAGAAAAATGGGGCTTTCCGCATCTACGAACTGGTCGGAAAGCGACAAGTCCATACCGATTTGCTCGCAGTCGGATATCATGCGGTTGGCGAAATCATCATTACCAAAAACACTAACCAACTTCACTTCGTGACCCAACAGACAGAGGTTGTAGGCGATGTTACGTGCCACGCCCCCATGATGGAAGGCGATGTTTCCTGGTACGCAACCCTTGGCATTTGCCTCGGCATGGGGCTTCACTGCAATGTCGATGTTGGATTCTCCAATGACGGTAATCTTCATGATTCCTTTGTTTTGGGAGGACAAAAGTAGAAAACTTTTGTGAGAATTTGGATTTCACGTTTTTATTTTGTTATTTCGTGCCTTCAAATCAATGTGTTATGGCTCACCAACAAAGCAAGAAGAGGAAGCGTCGCAACTACAAATACCATGCGATTACCTTCAAGTTGTCGGCAGGGCAATACCGCTCGCTTCGCAATTATTGCAAAGCTCGTCGCACAACGCCTATCAAGCTGATCAAGAAAAACATAGAGCGGTTCATCACTGCGTACGAATATGATGTTCCAACGGATTTATACCTCACCGAGAACCAATTGGATTTGTTTTCCGAAACCCTCATGTTGGATTGAAGGCTGCTGAGTACTGAGTTTGTCGAAGTATCGAAGCACTGTCAATTAGCCCTTCAATCATCATTTCTGATTGAACGGAATGCGGTTCTGTATCGACCTTCCCAGGGTCACCTCATCGACATATTCCAAGGCATCGCCCACGGCAATGCCTTTCGAAATCACCGAAATTTTTCCTTCAAAGTCTTTCAGTTGCCTGAAAATGTAGAAGTTAGTCGTGTCACCCTCAATGGTAGCAGGCAAGGCCAAAATGATTTCCTTAATGTCTTCTTTTTGCGTGCGTTGTACCAATTGTGCTATCTTCAAGTCATTAGGCGAGATGCCTTCAATTGGACTAATGACCCCACCCAATACATGATAGAGTCCGTTGTAGGAAGCCGTGCGCTCGATGGCCAGCACATCACGCATGTCGGCCACCACGCATAGCGTGTTCTCGTCGCGACGCGGATTACTGCAAATAGAGCATACTTTTGTGTCGCTGATGTTGTAGCACCGCTCGCAAAGCATGATGTTGTGCTTCATTTTCAGCAAAGAATCAGCAAGTTGCTCGGTTTCCAAATCATCGCTATTGAGCAGGTGCAACGCTAGGCGCAAAGCTGTCTTCTTTCCAATGCCTGGCAATTTTGATAGCGACTCAACCGCATTCTCAAGTAATATGGATGAATACTCGGCCATACAATAATCGCGGCAAAATTAAGTTATTTCCTTAAATTTGCAGCCTCAAAAATGAAGAAATCATGAAAAGATATTGCCTCATCATTGCAGCTTTGTTGTTTGCCTTGGTTGCCGTTGCCCAGGACTTCAACCAAACCGACTCGAAAGGCCGCCGTCAAGGGCAGTGGCGCGACTTCTATTCCAACGGGCAGCTGCGTTACGAAGGAGAGTTCAAGAACAACAAGTGCAAGGGTACTTTCCGATATTATGACGAGCAAGGCAATTTGAAGGCCACCAACGAGTTCGACAAGTCAGGCGAAAAGGCGTTGAACAAGACCTACGCCCCAAACGGCAGGGTAATTGCTACTGGCATATACCTGAACCAAAAGAAAGACGGGGAGTGGAAGTATTATGACCCTAATTCGGGGCAGCTTCGTTTAGTGGAGGACAACAAAGAGGGCAAGGTTCACGGCTGGTCAAGGATTTACAACCCGCAGAACGGTGTATTGGCCGAGGAAACGCAATTTGTTGAAGGTCAACCTGAAGGCCAATGCAAGAAATACTCTGACACAGGCTCTTTAGTCATGGAATGCCAATACCATAATGGGCTGCTTGAAGGCCCCACCAAGACCTATTATCTTAGCACAGTCCTAAAAGAAGAAGGGCAATATACGAAGGGAAAGAAATCAGGCGTTTGGAAGACCTACAACGAGGAAGGCGACGTCATCGCCGAAGAGACTTTTGTCGAGTTTGTTTACTGAATACGAAACCTACCACCTATAGATTCCCATGGGAATGACATAGGTGGTAGGTTTCGTTATGGTTTTCCTTAATTACACCTTCTGAGATAATCCTCCATATTGGCTCGACCATATTGATCCGCTAACTTATAGTATTCACAAGCCTTGTCCTCATCATTCATCAAGAAATAGGTCTTGCCCATGTTGAAATAGGCATCGGCATAGTCGGGCTTCAGTTCAACGGCCTTTTCGAAATCGGCAATGGCTTCGTTGTATTTCATGGCATTCACTTTGGCGCAGCCACGGTAATAATAGGCTTCGAAGTTACTTTTGTCGTATTTGATAGCCTCGGTAAGGGTCTCTTCTGCTTTTTTATAGTCGCTATAGCGAAGCAGCTGTTTGGAGCCTTCTTCCGTGTAAAGGCGCGATTTGGCGGGATTTTCACAACTGGTCAGGAAAAGAACGCAGATGGTCGTGAATATCAATGCTAGTTTCTTCATTTCAGTAATTATTTGCTGCAAAAATAATTCTTTTTTCAGAAATAGAGCCAATGCCAAACGAATTTGTCGGAAGCATTGTACTCCAATGCAGGTGTAGGCAGTTTGATGAAGCTCAATGCTCTCAGTACAGCTTTTAAATAGCGGTTTTCAACGGGTAGTTTTGCTAAGTCGATGCCTGGTGCGAGATAGAATTGCCGCACGCGCACAAAGTCGGGAGTGGGCTGTGGCTCAACCATGCCTTTGGCACCGTAGCCAAAATCAACGGTGAGCCATTCAGGAAAGTTGCTATCTGAATCCAAAAACAAATCCTTGACATTGAAGGCGGCCCAAAGTGTGATGCCGTTATAGTCTTTCAAAGACTGGCTTATCAGATTGTGGCCTAATTCTTCAGGATTGTATTGGGCATATTCGGTAGGGTGGAATGAGTATTTCAGGCTGATACGCTGTTCGTCCCAAAGCAGTTGTTGGGCGGTGTAAAGTGTGATGCCACTCACATCGGCAGCCATATCGCCCCATGAGAACCCCCAATCTTCATATCCGCCATCCATGATTTCAATGGAGGTCATGAAAAGCAAGGAATAAGCACCGCCATAAAGGGCTGACCGTTTCGAGTCCAAGCCAGCCAAACGCATGCTTTCGTTGCCAACCAAACTGGTGTGGTAGGCTGTGGTGGCATGACAAAACTTGTCCATCTGAAGCCAGTCGCCATTGTCGTTAATGGTATGAAGGCCAACCCATTGGCAATCCTTGAACCATAGTTGATTCAATCCAACCATCAAACCCGCATATGCCACTGCCTCGGTTCCCAAAACGATTTTGGCATTGCGCCTGACGATGGAATCGGTAGGTTGTTGTGCCCATGCGGGACAAAACGACAATGCGAGAAGAATTGAAATCAGCTTGTGCTTCATTTGCCCAATCCCTCTTCGAGGGAGCATCATTGGTTATTCGAATTTGTGAATAATTCCCGTCACTGTGTCGATGATTTCCTTCAGTTTGGCCTCACTTTTGGCCTCGCAAAGGAAACGCAGATACGGCTCGGTATTGGAAGGCCTTATGTTGAGCCACCAATTGGGGTAATCGAGGCGGTAACCGTCAAAATCGAGGAAACGCTCCGGCTTTTCGATTTGGGTGAAATGGTCTTTGACGGCATCCATAGCCTCTTGTTTGCGCTCAATCTTGAAGTTGATTTCGCCCGAATTATAATAAGGTGAGATTTCGTCAATCATTTGGCTCATGGTCTTGCCTTCTTTCTTGCACTCGGCTAACAGACGAAGCACGATGGAGGCGGCTAATAGGGCAGAGTCAGAATAATAGAAGTCGCGGAAATAGTAGTGACCAGCCAACTCGCCTCCATAGCAACCGTCCAACTCACGGAGTTTCAATGCGGCGTAGGCACGACCCACACGCCAAGTCTCCACCTTGGCTTGGTAGCGGTCGAGGTATTCCTGGATGGCACGCGAGCTGCGGATGTCCTGCAAAACAATGCCTTTTTGTTTTTGTTCTCCAATGAAATAGTCGCCCAAGAAAGCAATGATGAGGTCGGGGCTGATGAAACGGCCTTTTTCATCGATGAAGGTAATGCGGTCGGCATCGCCGTCGAAGAGCAGACCGATATCGCATCCCTCTTTCTTCACCAAGGCCTTGATTTGCTCTTGCGCATTGGCTTCCAAAGGATTGGGTTCATGGTTGGGGAAGTTGCCGTCTAAGCTGTCGTTGATGTAGTGCGCCTCGCCAATGAGCTCGTGGACAAAGATGGACGACATGCCATTGCTGCAATCCACGGCGATGTTGAGATTGTCGTGCGGTCCCACAAACTGCTTCTGGAAGGCCAAGTAGTCGGCATAGACATTCTTTTCGCGAATGATGCCTTTTTTCTCACAGGGCACGGTGGCTTTATTGCTCGCCACAAGAGCTTCAAGTCGGTTCAAACCGGTATCGTAGCCCACGGGAAGAGCATCCTTGGCCGAAATCTTGAGCCCATTGTGATGCTTAGGATTGTGCGAGGCCGTGATTTGGATGGATGCGCCATAGCCGTATCTGGCCGTCGACCAATAGACCAATGGCGTAGTGGAAAGGCCGATGAAGTCGACATTTTTGCCACGATCGGTGAGTCCACGGGTGAGATTATCAAAGAGCGTGGGCGATGAGAGGCGCATGTCGCGTCCCACGAGATAGGTGTCGGTGTCGAGTACATCAGGCAGGAAATAGCCGATGCGGTAGGCGATGGTTTCATTAAGGTCAGTGCCCCATTCACCACGGATGTCGTATGCTTTGAATGCTTTCATTTTATCAGTTGTTTAGTTGTTCAGTTATTCAGTTGTTCAGTTAAAGCAGGTTTCTGAGTACTGAGCTTGACGAAGTATCGAAGCACCGTCATTTTAGGTCGGCCCTTCGACGGGCTCAGGGGCCTCAGCTATTTTATTCCTCTTTGATTCAACGCTTGTTGATACTTTGCTGCATTGCGGTTGTGCTCGGCCAGGGTCTTGGCGAAGTTGTGGTAGCCCGAGAAATCCTCCTTGGCGCAGAAGTAGAAGTAATGGTGGTCTTCGGCGTTCAGCACAGCCTTGATGGCAGCGAGGGACGGGATGCAGATGGGTCCGGGCGGTAGACCAGGATATTTGTATGTGTTATAGGGTGATTCGATTTCCTTGTGACGGTCAAGCACGCGCTTGATGGTAAAGTCGTTCCAGGCGAAGACAAGGGTGGGATCGGCTTGCAACAGCCAATTGTTTTTCAGACGGTTGAGGTAGACGCCAGCCACGCGAGGCATCTCATCGCTCATGTTGGTTTCCTTATTGACAATAGAGGCCAAGGTGCTCACTTGTACGGGCGTCAAGCCCTTGGATTGTGCTTGCTGCTTGCGCTCTTCGTTCCAGAACTTGTTGTATTCTTGGAACATACGATTCACAAAGCCTTCAGCATCGGTGTTCCAATAAAACTCATAGGTGTCGGGGAGGAAGAGGGCAGGGATGGTGTAGTTGTTGAAGCCCAATTGCTTGATATATTCCTGATTGTGAAGCCGATTGGATAGGGAAGTGGAGTCAGTTTCGATTTGGGATGCGATGCGGCCTGCCAATTGATTCACATCTCTCATATTATTGAAGGTGACCTTCACAGGTGTTTGCAGTCCACCGCGCAGCATATTGACCAGTTGGTTGTTAGTCATGCCGTTTTTCAACATGTAGTGGCCAGGATGGATGTTGGCGGGCAAGTCTTTCTTCTCCGCCAACCAATCGAAGCCCTTCTCGTTGACGATGCAATGCGTTTCCGCCAAGAGGGATTTCACTTGGTCATAATTGGAGCCTGTCGGGATGAATAGCTCGATAGGTTGTCCGTCCGTGGTCTTTACATTGGGCGACATAACGGTTTTGTAGCCCCAGTAGCCGAACGCTAAGGCAAAAATCAGCAGGATAATGAGCACAAGCCATATCGTGCGCCGTGTGCTTTTGCCGTTTTTCTTTTTGCCGCTTTTGCGCGGTTTTTTCTCGTTGGGAAGTTTTGTTTCTATTTTGACCATTTGTGTACTTGTTCTTATATAATGTTTCAAATTCCGTAAGAGTTGTTCCCCCTTGAAAGGGGGTTAGGGGGATTCAAAGATGCTTTCTCCTCATTTTGTAATTGATAAAACTTGATTCATAATACTCTTAGCAACATGTTCAGAATCCTTTCTCACCTCGCTGTCCAACACTCTAACAACTTTCAATCCTAATACTTGCATTTGTCGATCTCTTTCCTTGTCATATTTTTGAGCCTCTTCATTAAAATGTGAAGCTCCATCTATCTCAATAACTAAGTCAAGTTCTTTGCAATAAAAATCTGCTATATAGTTTAGTATGGGTTTCTGTCGATTAAATGTATAGCCAGTTCGTTTACCTTTCAATTGATTCCATAATAGCTTTTCCGACAACTGACAATCATTGCGCAAATTGCGACTTCGTTGTTTTAGATTTGGATTGTATGGAAGATTATATGGTACAAATATTAAGTTATCTGTTTGTATCCCGTCTTGTTGAAGATAGTCAGGAGTGAAAATCGAGAATCGGTCGGTTGGGGTAGGTTTAATCCCCCCAGCCCCCTTTAAATGGGGAGTGGCTTTAAGGTTTATTTGGGACATCAATTGATACTCTAAAACATCCAAATACCCTTCATCCGTCTTCAACCAGTCTTTCCGTCTTCCACATAATTCAAACCCTTGGCCGACAAACAATTGCTGGCTTTCCAAATTGGTCTCATCTATGGAACAATACACTTGGTGCAGCATGACATCGTGGAAAAGGTACTCAATGCACAAGGCCAAAGCAGCCTTGGCATAGCCTTGTTGGCGGTGTTCCTTGTCTATGAGAATGCCCAAGCCCGCCCGTTGGTTGATGCCGTCATAGTCGAAGATGTCGATGCAACCGATGGTCTCTCCGCTTTCGGTCAAGTCGATCATCAGGCGAAGTTGCTTGTTGCTGAACAAGTCATTATTGCTCAAAAGGAATTGCTCAATCTGGAAACGGGTGTAGGGCACGTGCGTCCCACTGACCCGCCAGATGTCGCGGTCGTTCTCCCAAAGGAAAATCTGTCCGGCATCTTCGGGCTCGGCGCAACGGAGCATTATCGTGTCATTCTTGATGAACATTTTGTCCAATTCGTTGAAAATACCACTTTTCCATGCAGGCTGGCACATAATTTGATTGGCATAGCCCGCTGAAATCGTCGGATTCGACATAGTCAAATTTTCGACAAAAATACACTTTTCAGTGCAATAAAGGTTGAAAAAAAGCATTAATGAAACTATAAAACAGAAAAAGAAACCATAAAATTGAGACAAGATGAGAAAAGTGAGTTTGATGTTGATGCTTGCCGGACTGCTGATGGCAACATCATGTGATGCCATGCTTAACAAAGCGAAAGAGAACGAGAACCAAAAAGAACAGGAACAACTGCAAGAGGAAAGCGTCTCGCAAGTTGAACAAGTTCAACCCCGTGTACAACGGACGGCTTTTGTGCCTACTGAGAACACTCCCGACTTCGTCAATGCTGCCGAAAACAGTGTCGACGCAGTGGTGCATATCATGACCAAAGTGGTGAGACAAAGCAACACCTACGAGGACTTCTTCGGTGCCTTGCTTGGCCAAATCTATGGCTACCCAGGGCAGACGCGCAACAACACGATGGTGGCCTACGGTTCCGGTGTGGTACTGACCCCTGACGGCTATATCGTCACCAACAACCACGTCGTGGAAGGTGCCGATGAAGTGGAGGTCACCTTTAATAATAAGGTGAAGAAGACCGCCACCATCATCGGAACTGACCCAACCACCGACTTGGCCCTCATCAAGGTGGAAGCATCCGACTTGCACTTCCTTACCTTCGGCGACTCCGACAATGTCCGCATTGGCGAATGGGTGCTTGCTGTGGGTAATCCTTTCAACCTGACCTCTACCGTAACGGCGGGTATTGTCAGCGCCAAAGCTCGTAACCTTAGCATTTTGGGCGAAGGTACTTCGGTTGAGTCGTTCATCCAGACTGATGCTGCTGTCAACCCAGGTAATAGTGGTGGTGCCTTGGTGAACACTAAAGGTGAGCTGATTGGCATCAACGCAGCCATCGCCTCGCATACGGGTTCCTACGAAGGCTATTCCTTCGCCATCCCGTCCAACATCGTCCGCAAGGTGGTCGACGACTTGCTGCTCTATGGCACAGCCCAACGTGGCTATCTCGGAGTGCAGATCGCTGAACTCACCCAAGAATTAGCCCAAAAGGAAGGCTTGGAAAACATTGAAGGCGTGTATGTTGGCGAGGTTACCGAAGGCGGCGCTGCCAAATTGGCAGGCTTGAAAGACGGTGATGTGATCACAGCCATCAACGGCAAGAAGGTGAATTCCACGACACAACTCAAGGAAAACATCGGACAATACCGTCCTGGCGACAAGGTGGATGTCGAGGTGAACCGTCAAGGCCATCACCATCATTATGAGCTGACCCTGCTGAATGAAGCCGGCAATGTGGATCTGGTCAAGAATGGCGAGGCTTTCTACAACTCGGAGTTTGGCTTGATGCTGCAACCCATCAATCAAAACGACATGGGCCGACTGAACATCAAGAACGGCCTGAAAATTGTCGAAATACGCGAAGGCCGCTTCATGAACTCGGGTGTGCCGGTAGACTTTGTCATCACCAAGGTGAACGGCTATGCCGTGAACAACAAGACCGACCTTGAAAATGCGCTGAAGAATGCCCGTTCGCGCCGCACAACCATCGAAGGTGTCTTCCCGAACGGCATGACGGGATCGTTCTACTACTAAGTAAATGAGCGAGATTAAATCGCTTAAAAGACTTGAAGCTATGTGACAATGACTATGACCGCTTCAACGAAAGTGAAAGCAGTCATAGTCAAGGTCCCTGGTCATAGTAGGAAAAACAAAAATCAAAAATGATGTAGTTTTTCCTTGAAAGACAGAGATTTCGGTACGATTTTTGATAGTATTTAATTTTTGGACTTGAGAGAAGTCGGCTGGTGTTGGCTTATCCCAAATCTGAAAGATTATGCAAAAAAACAGGAGATTGGCATGAAGAGAGAAGATGTAAAAAACAACGATGTAAAACAATAATTAAGATTACGAAAAATGAGACAACTGAAAATTTCAAAGCAAATCACCAACCGCAATGCCGGTACTTTGGACAAGTATCTGGCTGACATTGCAAAGGAGGCGTTGCTGACCACCGACGAGGAAGTCGAGTTGGCGCAGCGCATCAAAGCGGGCGACCAGGTCGCATTGGACAAGCTGGTCAGGGCCAACCTACGATTTGTCGTTTCGGTGGCCAAACAGTATCAGAACCAAGGTCTTAGCTTGCAAGACCTGATTAATGAGGGCAATTTGGGTTTGGTGAAAGCCGCCCAGCGTTTCGATGAGACCAGAGGCTTCAAGTTTATCTCGTATGCCGTATGGTGGATTCGTCAGAGCATCTTGCAGGCCGTGGCCGAACAGGCACGCATCATCCGTCTGCCCATGAACCAAGTAGGCGCTTTGGCGAAGGTGAAGAAGGCCGTTTCCTTGTTGGAGCAGAGGCTGGAACGCCGTCCTACCATCAAGGAGATTGCCGACGAGATCAATATGCCTGAAGACAAGGTGGAACAGCTGATGAACCTCAACTCGCGTACCGTGTCGACCGACGCGCCTTTGGACGATGAAGACGATGCCAACTTCTTGGATGTCTTTGTCGCCGATGATGAAGTGAAGACCGATGCTGCCGTGGAGCAGGAATCGACCAGCAACGCCATCCGCAACTCGCTCGACATGCTCAACGAGAAGGAACGTACCATCATCAGCATGTACTTCGGCCTCGGCACTTCGCGTGAGTATTCCTTGGAAGAAATCGCCATGAAGCTCGACATCTCGCGTGAGCGCACCCGTCAGCTTCGCGACCGTGCACTGAAACGTCTGAAGACGGAGCCCAACTCTCCACTTTACCAGATGTACATGAACCAATGAAAAATGACCGCCTATAGATTCCCGAGGGAATGACATAGGCGGTCATTTTTTATATTTCAACTTTTTTCATATTTTTGCAGTCAAATCACTAAAACGACATCATATGAAATACGAACTCATCAAATTGCCCTATGAGGCAAACGCTTTGGAACCTGTCATCAGCAAAGAGACTCTGGGATTCCACCACGGCAAACACTTGAACGCCTATGTCAACAACCTGAATGCGGCCATCGAAGGCACAAAATACGAAGAGATGCCTTTGGAGGAAATCGTGAAGACCGCCGATGGTGGCGTGTTCAACAACGCTGGCCAGATTTTAAACCACAACTTGTATTTCACACAGTTCCGCGCTCCGAAAGCCGACAACAAGCCAACAGGGGTGATTGCCGAGTGGATCGACCAACAGTTCGGCTCATTCGACGCCTTCAAGGAGGAATTCACGAAGAAAGGCGCTACCTTGTTTGGCTCAGGCTGGGTGTGGCTCTCCGTCGACAAAGACGGCAAACTGCAAATCACGCAGGAGACCAATGCTGGCAACCCCGTACAACGAGGTTTCAAGCCCTTGTTGACCTTTGATGTTTGGGAACATGCCTATTACATCGACTACCAGAACCGACGTCCCGACCATTTGAATGCTTTGTGGCAAATCATCAATTGGGATGTGGTGAACGAAAGACTCTAAACAAAACGCAGCTAAAAGAAAATCGCGGCGGGGGAGCACCTCGTCGCGATTTCTGTTTATTCGACCTTCAGCATCCGATGATGGCTTTGCCAGAGGCCGTGATCGATTTGCAGCAGATAGGTACCAATACTCAATTCGCTCAGATCAAGATTGAATTGTGTGCCCGAAACGAACTGTTCCTTCAGCATTCGACCGTTAACATCATAGACACGAATGCTTTTGACCTCATCTTCCGTTATGACATTCAAGGTAGTTGTGAAAGGGTTGGGGTACAGGCTACCAAAAAACGTGTTCTCATTAATGTCCAAGGTATCTGAAATGCGGATTTCTTGAATGTTGTCCCCAATCATGGGATAATTGGTGGAAATCACGCGAACACGATAGTGGTCGCCATTGGGCACACTCGGAATGGTCCCTATGATAGCACCGCTTTCGTTTGTGGTTTTTCGCCCCAACTCAATGGGATTGTTGAAGTTGCCATTGGCGTCGGAAAGCTGGGCGATGACTTCATTTGGAGCATTATTGAGATTATCGGGCGACATGGTTCCCGTAAGCGTGAAGTTAATGTTAATGGATTCGTCGGGCTTGAATTGGGTTTGGTTAAGGTTGCCCAACCTAAGTGTCGGCTTGTAAATCAGCAAAACATCATCAACAAACAAGTCATCGCTGGTGCTGCCCGTGCCAGGTGTTTCGTTGGTGGTCGCTGTAAAAAGGATGTAGCGCACGTCGGTGCAGGGACCATTGTTATTGAACGGGATGCTCAAACGACGCCAAGTGTAAGCGCCATTGGCGGTTGAAGTGCGAGTGAATGACGACACTGCTGTGGCGACATGTTTGTCGGTAGGCTCTTCCGTGCCGTTGGCGATGAATTTATAGTCGGCGTCACCGTGGACTACGGCTTTCACTTGGGCTTTATCTGAGGTGCTTTGACTGCGGAAGCATACCCAAACAGAAATCGAGTCAGGAAGTTGATTAATGGGAGTGTTGTATGCGCCTTGGGAGCGTTGTGTGTAGTTGTAGTTGCTGGAGCCAGTGGCCGACATGCTGCCAGCATTCATGCGACCGTTGGTGATGTTGCCATTGGCCGTGATGCCGAGCACGCTCGTTGGGAACACTCGAGCGCTCTTGCTTCCTGTTGAACCTGGTCGTGTTTGTGTAGAAGTTTCGATTTGGCTTGACACGAACCCGGAAAAAGTACCAGTCGCCGTGCCTCCTGAATGCCAATGGACAGGTTCGCTGACGCGGTCGGTCCATTGCTCAAAACCACGATTATCGAACTGAGGGCCATATTGGGCAGAAAGATTAAGGGATAAAAAGCTGAAAACGAACAGGCTGAAGATTCCGATAAATATGCTTTTCATAAACAATAAGGTATTTTGAATGAAGTGCAAAAATAGGAAAAAGAGCCATCGCTTTTCATTCGCTTTAGACTTTTCCTTACTTTTGCGCCAAATTTTTAACCTATGAAGAAAGTACTGATTACACTCGGTCTGCTGATCTTCGCCTTTGCCGCAAGGGCGCAGTGGACTTTGCAAACCTATGGCGAGTACGATTACACGCGTACTTCCGGCAATGGTGGCTCGTTGGCCTTAAAAGCTGACTATCAGTTGGCCGAAAACTTCAACATTGGCTTTGGCTATCAAGGCACGACGCTGAACCGTCATGCCATCAATCTGCAATACCAGGTGAATCTGCTCAAGGCCAATTGTGGCACACTTTATTTGGAAAACCGTTATTTGTATCGTTTGTTCCCAAATTACAATTTGCAGGAATTCAATGGTGTTTTTGACTTAGGCTGGCGCAACCGCCATTTCAACTTCCAGTTGGGCTTGACCAACCGCTACACGGCACCTATACCGTTGCGTAAAAATGGCGGTATGGAGACTGTTTTTGAGCCGATGAATGTCACTTTCTGTGTAGAAGGCAATCTGTTTGACCAAGAGCATCCTTGGAATGTGGGTGCACGCGTGTCCAACTACAGGGATTTTGTCATCGAGCGCTTCACACTGTTCTTCTATAGCGTGAACGGCTATTACGATCTTGGCAATGGGCTGCGCTTGACTGCCGAAGCAGGACTGCATCCCAGCGGCGTACTCAACCTCTCGGCACAATACAATGGCTGGTACGGCAATGTCGGACTGATTTGGAAACCTTAAAACTGAACATCATGAAAAAACACTTTATATTTATCATCGCAGCAGCCGCGATCTTTGCTACAGGCTGCAACCGTCTTGATGTCGCTGGAATGGTCATCAATCGCAGCGACACTGAAGAGCGCGTCGCCGACTGGCTCGACTACAATGCCCAAAACAGTGAACCCGTCATCGAGAACGCTCCTGATGAGTACCATGTCTATTCCTGCTCCGACTCGCATTATTCCGAGCGCGACAGCATCGTGCCACATGGCGAGAAAGACCGCCTCTACAAATACATCACCTCCGAGCGCAACGACCCGAAGTCCATCTTTGCCATCCATGCTGGTGACATGGTTAACGAGAGCGGCGAAGCAGGTTTCAGAATGACTAATGACGCTTTGCGATACGATTCCGTGAATCAAGCTAAAAACGACCCATGTTTCTTGGTTATGGGCAACCATGATGTGTACTTCGACTGTACGCCGTTTTTCAAGCAGTATTTCCACACCTCGACCTATACCGTAACGGTGAATACTGTCAGTGGATACAAAGATTTGTTCATCTTCTTGGATTCTGGCAATGGCACCCATGGCAAGCGCCAACTGGAATGGCTGGAGGAGAAGCTCTCGCATCGCAAGGACTACCGTCACTGCTTCGTCATCAGTCACAACTGGTTGTTCCGCACCTCGTACAACTACACCACCACGCCTGCTGCCAACTTGCCGCAGGATGAACAATACGCCTTCATGGACCTGATGAGCAACAGCAACGTGGATATGGTGATTATGGGTCATTTCCACATGCGTGAGCAGCGCCAGTTTGGCGGTGTGCAATACATCATGACCGACAACCTCAATGACGGCAAGGTGACACCGAGTTATTTGGTCGTCAATGTAGGGGAGAAGGTGAGATATGAGTATCAAGAGTTGGATATGGACTGAGGTTTGAGACGAGAAAAGTCTCTACCATCTGTTTTGTAATCCATTGAATTATAAACAATTAATTTCATGCTTTCCGCAAATGTCTCTACGCGAGACAGAGGCTTGCGGAAAGCTTGTTTTTTCACTATACTTTTGCATGGTAAAACTTCAAAATGTACCATGCAATGAACACAAGAAACAAATTCCTCACAGTTGCCTTTACCATGCTCTGTGCGATAACTTTTGCCCAAGTCGAAATCCCTGAAGTCAAACCGAAAGCCGATAGTCTCCAAATGGCGGTCGACACTTTGCTGCTTGAAGGCGTGACCATCACTGCCGAGCGACCTCTTTTCTCGGTGGAAGGAGAAAAGACAATCTATCAAGTATCAGACGACCTGACCGTGCAAGGTGGTGTGGCCTCGGATGTCTTACAGAACGCGCCTGGTGTGAGCGTGGATGTGGAAGGCAACATCACGTTGAGAGGAACATCCTCGGTGGAGATTTGGATCAATGACCAGCCTTCGAACCTTACGGAAGAGAACCTCAAGACCTACATCCAAACCTTGCCCGCCAATGCCATCGACCGCATTGAGGTCATCACCAACCCTTCGGCGCGTTATGCCACCACCGCCGACGGCATCATCAACATCGTGATGAACGCCAAAATCAAACGGAACGAGTTCCTATGCTTCGGCACCAATGTTTCTTCGCAACCCTATGTGATGCCTTGGGCTTCCTACGTCTGGAAAAACGATAAGTGGACGGTAAATGCCTACACTAACGCCTATTGGTATCATGGTAAGGGCGAAGCTCATTCTGAGAAGGATTTGTATGGTGAAGATGAAGAAGGAAACCAAGTCTTGACCAGCCATTTGAAGAGTAGCATGTCCAACAATTACACTACTTACAGCCCAGGGGTCAACCTCAACCTGACTTACACGCCTGACGAGATGAACACATTCTCTTTGTATGCCATGTTTTGGGATTCGTTTGGGCCATCGGAGGTAAGGCAGGAACGCGAGCGAATCGAATACATTGAGCAATCTGGTGAATACAAATACTCCATCCTTAACAAAGGAAATAACAACTATCTCTTTTTTCCATACGGATTGAATTATCAGCATAAGTTTGACGAAGAAGGACACAATATCACTTTGCGTTTGAACGGCAGTATTAACCGTATGGCCATTCCTGTAGATTATCACAAGACTTATACTTTGCCGACTTCCTATGAAAGGGCATTTGTGATGGACTATGTCTCGACCAACATTCCCATCAATGCTCGTGTGGATTACAATTTACCTTATTCCAAGAATGGCGAATTTGGCATGGGCATCAATGCCGGTTGGGAAGGAAAAAACGAACGCAGTCCTTTGGACAGTCTGGCCAATGGCGTATATGTGCACGACTCGGTAATGTCGTATAGATTCCGTCAGGTCGATCATCAATTGGGCGGCTATTTTCAGGTGAGGCATCGTTTCGGCAACTTTACCGTACAGCCCACATTAAGTTTGAGGTATTATCGGACGGGTATAGTCTATCCCGACGCTCCAAAATATGATTCTACAGCTTATTATTTCTATCCTTTGCCATCGCTGCATCTGTCGTATCACACCCAGTCGATGCACAACTTCAAGTTGAGTTATTCTTTGAGAATCCAAAATCCTTACGCAGAGCAACTGAGTCCATTTATCAAATTCGATGAGGAATCCTATGCCACGGGCAATCCTAAGTTGAAACAAGTCTTCACCCATAACATAGAGGCGAGTTGGACGAAGTATTGGGACGATTTTGGTTCTGTCGGTTTGACGGGTTATTACAAGGGAAAACAAAACGAAATCAACAAGATAACTGATGCAGCTTACCATGAGCATTATGGCAGGGTGGTCTCTTTCAATTGGCCTGTTAACGTAGGCAGGTCGTATAATGCGGGTGGTGAGTTCAACATGATGTATCGTCCGAATGGGATGTTCAATTTACGGTTTTATGCCAACCTTTATGACTCTTACATCAAGACCGATGATTTATTGGAACCGAGCGAGATGCTTTGCTACAGTTTTCGTCTGAACCTATGGACCAAACTATGGGACCGTTTGGAAGTGCACGCCTCTGCTTATTACAACTCTCCGACCCAGACGCTGTTTTGGAAAAAAGGTGCCAATTATTCCGTTGATTGTGGTCTGCGTGCCGATTTCTTCGATCATAAGTTTTCGGTGTTTGTCAACGGCTACGATTTGTTTGGCTTGTTGAAGCAAGACACATACGTTGATAGCCCATCGGTAACGGTTTCAGAGACATCAAGATACAATTCATCTTGTGTTTGCGCGGGTTTTACTTTGCGTTTCGGTAATATTGAACTGGAACAAGAGGCCCAAAATGGCGGGGAAGCGGCAGGGCAATAATTGTTGAATTGTTACGTTCTTGAAGTGTTTAATTGTTGTTGAAACCATGTTGAATCTGCTTTATCGATCAAGATGTTGGTTGGCCTTTGTGCTGATATGCATTCTTGCGGCCTGCAATGTGAAGTCCGACATGGACAATATGGAGCGCACCGTATTGGAGATAGAAGGCAAGTTCAGCAGGGGAGAGGACATCTCGCAGGACACCTCCATCTTCCAAGCGCGGCGTTATTTCAACTTGACTAACGATGCCGAGATGAAGACCCTTTCGGCACTCTACAGCGGTTGCGTCTATTGGCAGCAAAACAATTTCGACTCGGCGATGGCAGCCTTGAACGAAGCCATTGTCTTGGCCAAGTCGAGCGAAGACATCAAACTGATGGAAAAAGTGCAGACCACCATCTCGACTTTGAATGGCGACTTGGACCATAGCGAGAACATGATTTCAGTGTTTCTTCGCCGACGTAAGATAATCATTGTCATTTCGTTGGTTTTGATAGCCTTGGTTGCGTTCGTCTTTTTCTTGTTATACCGTTCGGCGCAAAAACGAGCGACCATAGCAGAGTTGAACTTGGATATTAGCCGTCTGCAACAGGAGTATGAAACTATGGCAGAGACCAACCGCGACAATCTTTTCCGAAAGGTGATGATGATTTACAAGGTCTTCCTAATAGGCAAAAACAAGGACATCGACAAGACCTCATTCGATAAACTGAAGTCATGTGTTTGCGGTCGCGAGGCCGACAATACCTATGACGCCATCTTTGAAGAATACAACAAGGTTTATCCCGATGTGGTTCAACGCATCAAGAGCAACCAACCTGCTATGACCGATAGTGAATTCAAGGTCTGTATATTATCGATGATGCCATTTTCAGTGAAGGAAGTGGCTGACATTTTGGATGTGTCATCCGCGATGATCGGTAAAGCCCGCACCAGTATCCGCAAGAAACTGGGAATGTCCGAGGCCCGAGGGAACATTGAAGAGTATGTTTTGGGGATGACAGAAAAATAATCTTCCTCAAAGTAGCGAGATACTTTTGTATTATCTACTTTTGCAGAGTAAAATGCATGTTCGACTACCATGAAAAAACACTATCAGAGAACCTTGTTGACCGTATGCTTCTGTTTGGCTTTTATCAGTAGTTTTGCCCAAGTGAAAGTGTATAAAGGAAATTCCTCATACAGCAGCGATGTGATATGCAACCTGAGGGATAACAAAGTGTATAAAGGCAATTCCTCATACACATCCGACATCCTATGCCGGATTGACGACAACAAGGTGTACAAGAACAATTCCTCCTACCGCAGTGATATCTTGTTCACCATCAGGGATGGCAAAGTCTATAGAGGATCGTCATCGTATTCATCTGATGTTGTTTTCACCATCAAGGATGGCAAGCTCTATAAAGGCAATTCGAACTATAATTCAGACATTTTTGCCAATAAGAAAGGTCTCAAAGTGTATAAAAACAACTCCAGTTATTCATCGGATGTCGATTTCACCCTATCCGACAATGTCACCATCGAACAGTTTGTGGCCATTTGGTATGCGGTGAAGTATTGTTGGTAGCTATGATGAACAATTGGTTCAGAACCTATAAACCAATATTCCTTTCAGCATCCAGTCGTGGAAAACGCCTCTGAAACTGATGTCGTCCACATAAGTGGGAAGGTCCATCTGGCTGGCATCGAAAGCGTCACGGCTGCGGAAGTAGAACCTGTTGTATGTAAACTGAGTGGAGAAAAAGAATCGCCACATGGTAAGGCCAACGGCAGCACTGCCAATATAGTTGGGCATGGGATAACACCAGATCTTTGAAATCTTTTCTCCAGTATTGTAAACCTCACTGGTCTCCTCATCAGAGCCGTATTCATACGATGTGGTTTTCAGGTAATTGACTAAGGTAATTACCGGCATGGCCGTCAGGTTTAGGGTAATGTTGCGTAGGCCTTGGTCACGAGGTCCAATGGGGTCTTTATGCCAAAGAACGAAATTGACAGAATAGCCGCCGCCTATTGAGGCTTGCATGGTTGAGAAACAATCCAGCATGTTGTAGGAATCCCATGAAGCCTCAGGGGAGTTGTATAGGCTGCCTTGCATATAGCGTGCCGTCAGCATCCAGGAACCTGCCGTATGGCGTTGTATGAGACCAATCTTATAGGCGGCAGGGTAGGCGAAACGCTTGTTGTTGAAGGCATAGTAGCCGTCAACGGTAAAGTTCTTCAAAACGGCAGCCTCTTTGGTGGTGATTGTGTCGTGAAAGTAGCCCTCGACACCTTCTTGACCAACGGTCAACGATGAAATAAAAGGATTGGTGATTTTAGAATAATTGAACTTCGCGCCCCAAGACTTGCCCATGATGCCTAAGCCGAAGGCGCTCTTTTTCCATGCACTTCGTGGCCCCACTTCCAAGCTGTAACCTAAGGCAACATTGCCATAGCCCACTTCGAGGCCAATCTTCTTGCAGAGGTTTTCAGAGAGGCTGTATTGCGACAAGCCTGCCAGCCTTTCATTGTTAGCGAAATCAATCATGAAATTGGCATCCACATCGAAGCCGGCTTTCTGTCCTGTAGTAAACAAGCCTAATGAGAAACAAGGGCTCGGCTGGTAGATACGTGTCGTATCGACCACGGCTGGCTTAGTCAGGAAATGGTTGGCTTTTTGCCAAATGGTGAGTTCTTGGGCTTTGAGGAAAGTCGTGCATAAAACTATTGCTAGGATGAGTAGAAGTCTTTTCATCGGTAATGATTTAACTACATTGATTCTTTGTATTTGTCACAAAGACATATTTCTTTAATTCTCTATTTTTGCTACTGATGACTACTTTCTTTCAGAAAGAAACTTCCTGATTTTTTTGTCATCCATGCGATTGTTCCAAAGCAGAATGATGTCAATTCTTGTTTCTTGAACGGAATAGTATACCCTTGTATGTCGAGAATGAAGCACTCGTAAAGGCTTGCCTTTGAATTTGTATCTTGATTCAGAAGTGCCTAATTCGGGAAACTCAGCCAACAAATCAATTTGGGAAATGATGTTGTCGTAAACTTGCAAAGCCACATTTTGTCCTTGATTCTGAAGGACATAATCAACTATGGCAGCCAATTCGCCTTCTGCTTCCTTGAGCCATAGAATCTCTCTCATGCCAACATCGCTTTGATACGAGCCTTGACCTCATTATGAGAAACGAATTCGGCTGTGCCATCTTCGATGCTTTGCATGCGCTCATTGAGAAGTCTTTCCACTTCATCCTCAGTGTAGCAGCATGGTGGAGTGTCGGTATTTCTTTCCTTTTGCGACACCAATTCCATTGCGAAATTCCTCACTTTTCGAGTAAGTTCTTCAGGAGAGAAATTGCCATAAGTCGGCAAATTGATATTGATGGATACTCCGTGCATTTTGATCTACTATTTCTTTCTGACCGCAAAAGTAACAACATTTTTTGAATATTTTGTTGTTTTAGATTGAATTATTTGAATGGTTTTACAAAAAACCGCCCGCCAGGATTGTTCCTAACGGGCGATTTCTGTATATAAAAGTCGGTGATTATTTCACGACTTTAGGATATGTCAATCCCATGTTATAAAGGATAAACGAATAAATATCAGCCTGTTCTTCCAGAACCTTGGAAATCGGCTTGCCGCCGCCGTGACCGGCCTTGGTGTCGATGCGGATGATCTTGGGCTGGTCGCCGGTCTGGGCGGCTTGCAAGGCAGCTGCATACTTGAACGAGTGGGCGGGTACCACGCGGTCGTCGTGGTCGGCAGTGGTGACCATGATGGCGGGATAGTGTACGTCAGCACCGCTCTTGATGGTGTGCAGCGGCGAGTAGGCATACAAAGCCTTGAACATGGCCTCATCATCTTCGCTGGTGCCATAGTCACTGGCCCAGTTCCAACCGATGGTGAAGAGGTGGTAACGCAACATGTCCATCACGCCGACTTGCGGCACGGCCACGGCGAAGAGGTCGGGGCGCTGGTTGACGACAGCACCGACGAGCAGACCGCCGTTGGAGCCACCATTCAGTGCCAAGTATTTCGACGAGGTGTAGCCATTATTGATAAGGTATTCGGCGCAGGCGATGCAGTCGTCGAAGACATTCTGCTTCTGTAATTTGGTGCCGGCGATGTGCCATTCCTCACCGTATTCGTTGCCACCGCGCAGGTTCATCTGGGCGTAGATGCCGCCATTCTCGATGAAGGGCAGGCGCGAGGTGCTGAAGCCCGGGTTGAGGGTGATGTTGAAGCCGCCGTAGCCATACAGGAAGGTCGGGTTGGTGCCGTTCTTCTGCAGGCCTTTCTTATAGGTCAGGAACATCGGGACCTTGGTACCGTCCTTCGAGTCGACGAAGACCTGTTCGGTGACGTAGTCGTCAGACTTGAAGTCGATGGCAGGAGCACGGAACACCGTCGAGGTGTTGTCGTCGATGTTGTATTGGTAAATCGTGGTCGGGAAGGCAAAGGAGGTGAAGGCGTAGAACACTTCGGGCTCCTCGTATTTGCTGCTGAAACCGACGGCACCGTAGGTGGGCAGGGCAATCTCGTGGAGTTGCTGACCGTCCATGGTGTAGACGTAGGCGTGGTTGGCGGCATCCTTGTCGTAGGTGACAATCATCTTGCCCTTGGCGAGGCTGATGCCAGCGATGACGTTGTCGCTCTCTGGAATCACGTCGACCCAGTTTTCCATCTGCGGGGTCTTGGCTGGCACACGGCAGATGCGGCCCTTGGGTGCGTTGTAGTTGGTGAAGATATACAGCGTGTCGTTGATGACATCGATGGGACCATATTGGTAGTCCATATCATCGGCAATTTGCACGAACTTGCCCTTCGGGTCTTGCATGTCGCGGATCCATAGCGTGCTGCCTGCGCCTTGGCCGCTCTCGAAGAGGAACATGTAATGCTCGTCTTCGGTGAGGTCGACCTGGTGGAAGTAACGCGGCTGTTTAGGATTGGAATAGAAGAGTTCGTCTTGCTCCTGTGGCGTGCCGAGCTTGTGGTAGTAGATCTTGTGGTTTTCGTTCACGTTGCTGAACTCCTTGCCGGCTTCGGGGCGGTCGTAGGCGGCGTAGAAGAAGCCGTCCTTATACCACGAGGCACCCGTGAACTTGGCCCATTCGATGTGGTCGGGGAGGAGTTCGAGGGTGGCCATGTCCTTCACATATATCTCGACCCAGTCGGAGCCGCTGCGCTGGATGGTGTAGGCCATGTATTTGCCGTCGTTGGAGAAGCTGATGCCGCCCAGCGAGACGGTGCCGTCATCGGAGAGTTTGTTGGGGTCTAACAAGACGGTGGGTTCGCCGTCAAGCGTCTCCTGCATGTAGATGACGCTTTGGTTCTGGAGGCCGTCGTTCTTCGAGTAGATGTAGCGGCCGTGTTTCTTGGAAGGCATGCCGTAGCGTTCGTAGTCCACGAGTTGCGTGAGGCGGTCCTTGAGAGCACTGCGGAAGGGGATGTGGCTGAGGTAGTCTTGTGTGACTTCATTCTGTTCCTTGACCCATTTCGCGGTCTCGGCGGAGGTGTCGTTTTCGAGCCAACGGTACGGGTCGGCGACCTTCGTGCCGAAGTAGTCTTCAACGACGGTAGTGTCTTTTCTCGTCTCGGGGTAAGCCTTGACGGAATAGCGTTCAGGCTGCTGTGGTTGTTGGTTGCAGCCGAATAGGGTGATTGTGCCCATAACTAATAAGGTGAGTTTTTTCATTTATGGTTGATTTAAAGATTTAAAATTCAAAATTCAAAATTCAAAGATTCGACGGGCTCGGGACTATCCTTGTCGTCGCTTCGCGTCACTGCGAGGTTGAGCCTGCCACGAGCGAAGCGTGATGGAAGCAGTCCATAAATTCAGCAAACAAAAGTACGACAAAATGTTATATGAAAATGGAAAAGTGGCGGTGAATTGTTATTTTTTATAGTTTTGCGTCATAATTGAAAAGTGTATGCTGCCATCAGAAAAAGAAACCATATTGAGTTCCATTCGTGCTTTGGGTGCCAAGGTGCTGCCTAAAGGAGCCAGGCTTATCCTGTTTGGATCGCAGGCCCGCAACGACGTGCGTGAAGATTCCGTCTGGGATTTGCTCATCTTGCTCGATAAGCAACTGCAAAACGACATTTTTGGAACGTATACCTATCCATTCGTAGAGTTAGGCCAGGAATATGGCACTTATTTCAGCCCGAAAATCTACACCTTTGTGGAATGGGCCAAACGAAAGGGCACATTGTTTTATGATAATATTGATAGGGAAGGGGTGATATTATGCTGACTGATTAAGAAAGAAAAAACCTTGGTGCCCACTGTTGTAGTCTTTCTCGACACTTTGGAGCAGCTTATTCGAGAAGATGGGTATTTAGACTAAATGACATTTTTTTTCATAATTCCTTCTCCATTTCAATATTTTTTTGTTTCTTTGCCTTGCCAAACGCACAATAATGCGCTTGACAGACATGATGGAAAGACGTTGAACTGACGTTTTATCTGCGACACATTGAATCTCGCAAATTCTAATCTCTCGCACGGTAAGACAATGTTCGACGTCCATTGTTTCGTATATACATTTGTGTATATAATCGAAGCGTGGGCATCGGCATTGTTTATCCTCGAGAGATGGGCAATGCGAGAGCCTAATGTGTGGGATAAGCAAGGTTATGACTCCCGCGCTTTTTCTTTTATGTTTTAATGATGGTTTATTCGGTTGGTGAAGGAGTCGACCAACAAAAAGAAATGAAATCACATTAAAATAATCAATATGCAAAAGTTTATAAAGGTCATAGCAGCCTTAATGCTAACGGTAGCAATGGTTTGTGCCGCAGGATGTACTAAACCAGATGACCCGAACGACCCTAATAATGGTGGTAATAATGGCGGAAATGGTGGGGGTGGTTCCAACGGAACAGAACTTCCAGCTGGTATGTATCTTGGTGTCATAGGTTTCAATACCTCCTTGCACACCAAACCGATTACCCGTCTTGATGAGCAATCGATTAGAGAAACCAGCGCTTTTATTGATAATTTACAGATGGATGATGCCACTTTGCTTATTGAAGCAGTGAATACTTCTTTGGATATGCTTTATTCAAGCGGTATTCCGAAGGATTTGATCAATGTCTCCATTGTCAACTTCACCGATGGTATGGACGAAGGCTCGTGGCATTATTCTAATAGCCATCATGGCACAAACTATAGTGATGGGTCCCAGTATCTTCAAGCGGTAACGCAGCGTATCCAAAATATGAAAATTGCCGAGAAACCCATTGAAGCCCATACCATTGCATTCAAAGGTGCTGATGTCTATGACTATAACTTTTTCCGTAGTACAATTGAAGGGATTTCTTCGTCTCAGAGTTATGTGCATGAAGCTGAGGTCTTTTCTCAGGTTAAGACCTATTTTGAGGAAATCGCGGAGAATCTTCACCAAACCTCAAAAAATTCGATTCTGACGATACGCTTCCCAGTTCCAAATACGCTGCCCGCTCGAATACGTTTCACTTTCGATTCCGCAAATAGCGCATTACAGTCGCATCAATATATCGAAGGAGTTTTTGTTATGGGCTCTGACGGAAATGGCGTGCTGACCAATGTGCAATATGTGGGTTTGAGCAGTTCAAGCGGAAACGCGGTCTCGGCAAGTTCAATGGGAGACATCAAGGCCGAATTCAAGTTTGAAGGCATGAAAGACGCTAACGGCAACCACTTTACGAACAGCAACATCGCAAATGTCAAGAAGTGGACATGTCTCGACGACAATACTTGGGTTCAAAACTCTGAATGGAATAATTCGGGGAATACCGAGGTCAACAATGAATACTACAGTTCTCTTATCATATTGAATTTGGATTGTTCGTTATCGTTAGGCAACCAGGCCTTTGGAGAGTTGAAGGATGCCGCCAAGGATTTTGTTAGTATTTTGAAAACCAACTAATTAAACAATCAATCTTATGAGTATGCACTATAAAAGAATTACTGCCGTTGCAATAATGGCAGTTTTTGCATTAGGACTGACTACCTGCAAGAAAGAAAAGGAGGAGAAGATAGATCCACCCACAGTAAAAGTCCTTGATGGTGTTATTACTATCAACTATAACAAAGCCAGCGTTTCTGCCGAAGTGACCGACCAGGGCAGTGCCGAAGTGAAATTAAAAGGTTTTGTTTACGGCATTTCAGACAGTAGCCTTGATACCGTTTTCTGTGGTAGCGGCACAGGTGTTTATTCTGCCGAATTGAACAACCTTGAGCCCAACACAACATACGTTTATGAGGCCTTCGCAAAAAACTCTGGTGGCATAGGTACAAGTGGTAAGGTGAGTTTCACTACGAAGCCATTGCCATCTTATTCGATTGATGTTTCTGCCAACCCGAGTCATGGCGGCACAGCGACAGGCGCTGGTACTTTCCAAGAGGGACAATCCTGTACGGTTAAGGCGACGGCCAATACAGGTTTCAGTTTTATAAAATGGACGGAAAATGATACACAAGTTTCCACGAATGGAGAATACACCTTTAATGTGACGAGCAACCGTAATCTAGTGGCACACTTTTCTGCACACGCATACACAATCATTGCCACTCCTGATCCCGAAAATGGTGGAACGATTTCGGGTTCTGGCGGATACAATTATGGCGACCAATGTACACTCACCGCAACTGCCAACCCTGGTTTTACTTTTGATAAGTGGACGGAAAACGGCTCCCAGGTTTCCACTAATGCAACCTATTCTTTTGATGTAACGGGGAACAGAAACTTGATAGCCCATTTCACTTTGAAGACATACACGATAACTGCAACCGCAGAACCCACAGAATACGGTACGGTTACGGTTTCTGGCAACGGCCAATTCCATTATGGCGACCAATGCACGCTTACAGCTACACCTAAGCCAAACTACAGCTTCGTAAACTGGTCGAAAAATGGCAACCATTTTTCCACACAAGCCACGTGTCATATTGAAGTAACGGAATCTGCTGAGTATGTGGCGCATTTCCAATTGCCAGGGTTAAATCTTAATGTTTCTGCCAATCCGACGGTGATTGCTCAAAGTAGTAGTTCCCAACTTAAAGCAGTTGCATCTGGTGGCAACGGTAGTTACACTTACAGTTGGTCACCTTCCACAGACTTGAACAATGCTCATATCCAAAATCCAACAGCGACACCTACTACGACTAAAACATATACTTGTACTGTAACCAGTGGCAGTCAAACAGTAAGTGGCACTTGCAAGGTTACCGTGGTATGTCCACCTACAAATCTTTCTGCTACAGTGCAGAATGGCAACAATGTATATCTTAGCTGGACGGCGGCTGACCCTGCCATAAGTTACAAAGTGTACAGAGACAATACGCTGATCCAATCAAATGTCACTACAACCCATTATACTGACAGCAACTTTAGTCCAGGAACTTATACTTATCGGGTTTCTACCGTTTATAACAATGTTGAATCACCAAAGTCAAATTCTGCTTCGGCTACTGTTACACCTCAAGCCCCAACTGGTGCAATAAATGGTCTCTTCTCTGTGAGTGCCACACAGCAAGTTTGGTTCTCGCAAGGGAATTTGCAATATGTCGGCACTACACAAAAATGGAAGTTTGCCGACAACCAATGGCAAGTCATTGGGTCGAGCCAAGGCAATAGCGCTCAAAGTACTACCCGTGACCTTTTCGGTTGGGGCACGAGTGGCTGGAACTGTGGCAACACCTACTATCGTCCATGGGATACCAACAACAACTGCAGTGGCAGTTCGTACGGACCACCAGGAATCTTCAACCTGACAGGCAGCTACGCCAACTCCGACTGGGGCGTTTACAACACCATATACAGTGGTAACACTGCCACAACAGGTTGGCGCACCCTGAAGCGAAGCGAGTGGTCGTATGTTTTCGACACACGCACAACCATTTCGGGCATACGCTACGCCAAGGCGAAGGTGAACAATGTGAACGGCGTGATATTGTTGCCCGACAAATGGAGCACGAGTTATTACAGTTTGAGCAATACGAACAGCATCGGCGCAAGTTTCAGCAGCAACACCATCACTGCTGCTCAATGGGCCGCTTTGGAGCAGCACGGTGCGGTCTTTCTGCCCGCTGCGGGCTACCGGAGCGGGACTTTAGTCAGCAGTGCTGGCAGCTATGGCTACTACTGGTCTGCCTCTTGCAGCGATAGCTATAGCGCGTACTACGTGAACTTCTATGACGGCAACCTTGACACGAACAGCGGCACCAGTCGTTACTATGGTCGATCCGTACGCCTTGTTCGCTCAGCGCAATAAAAAGTTATCAAAAACCATCCTCTCAGTTTTAATTGCAAAAATGGGATAAGGGGGCAATTAATCAAGTTTCTAAGCAGTTCTTTCCAAAATGGAAATAACTGAAAAAATGACTGTTGCAAAAATTGCAACTGTCATCTAATGAGTTGGGAAAAAGCAACCTGTCGGAAATCCCGACCAATTCATTCAGTTGTTTCATAGAATAATCGGAATTCCCGATTTATCCTCAGTTGTTGCAAATTTTGCAATAACTGCACGACTATTTCCATTTTGGAAATTGTCAGTAGTTCGGAAAAACCGAACAACTCCAGCAGAAAGGAAATCAATCATGATGGTTCCCAAAATGGAAATAACCACTCAAAACAGCAACTGTTTCGGTTTGTGAAACAATCATCACTTAAGTATCCGAGGAAATCTCGGTAACTGACAAGAAGAAAAATGTAATTCTCAGAAAATCTTGCCATCCCAAAGCATCTTGAGAAAACCCGTCACATAAAAGAGTTCCTTGTCTTCGGATATTCTTGTGATAGGGTCAAGTGAGACCAATGTACATTTGATGTAAAAACAGGATAGTAAAGTCGATTTTTCAATCAAATAATCGCCCACTCAAGTCTCTGCGCAAACCTCTCTTGTTCAGACTTCGAGATTTGGCATTGATTTGCCGTGATTCTCCAATTCTTTATTCCTTGCTTTACTTCTCGGATAATGGTTCCAGCTTCTTTTTGGTCAATCATGTAATCTTCGCAGGCATCAAGGAGAATGTCTAAAGAGGACTCGTTTGTATTGGAAGAAATCAACAAACTCTGGGTTGTCATATTAGTTGGGTTCAGGTCGTAAGCGGGCGACAGTTGCCAACCTTTTTTACCTAAAAGGAATCCGTGGTTCCTGAAATGGTCGTCATGGTTGCCAATGCAGATGTTGAATGCCACACGGCGGTACAATTCTTTCAGCGTGGCACTTGTGTCAGCCACCCCTGTGGGGCCAATGATGACATCCACAATGTCCAGGTAACCGTGTCCTGTGGAAGCGTTGTCACCGTCTTTGAGGTTGGCCAAAGTCAAGGCAGAGGCGAAATGCCTACGACGGCCATTGTCGTTTCGGTCGAAACGACGTGACAACAATGTGTGATATTTTACGCCGTCAAGTTTCAACAAACGGGTTTCGGCAACATTGATGCCAACTTTTCTGGCCAACACATGTGCAAAATGCTCCCAAAGAGCAATGTCATAGTCATCGGAAACCGAAGGGATTTTAGCGATACAAAGATGACCCTGCTCGTCCATGACATTGGCTTTGGGTCGAGCACCACCCAACGATGAACCCTGGTGGAACAGGTTATCAAGCCATTCTTCACGCATGGGTCGTCCTGATTGCTCATTTCTTTCATATTCATGTGCCATGAAAACGAATTCACGGAGACTGGTCAATGGCGGTACACGCATTTCATTCTCCGATGCACCTATGAAAGCGTCGTTATGCATGAAACGAAAAGCACCCATCCGTGAAAAGTCATCCAATTGGGTCAAGTAATCATAGTCGGTAAAAGCCTTGGGGATGCGTTTTTCTTGTTCGGCTTTGATTCTCTCACGCTTGTCAATCAGCCTTTTGCCCCAGCGGTCGGGCATGGCATCTCCAAAACATCCGAAAATCTCGCCTGATTTGTATTGTTTGCCCGAAAAATTCATCAAGTCTCCACTTAAAAGGATAGAACGATTCAAGCGTAGCCATTCCGCATCGAATGAAAAACCGTATGAAGGCGTTCCTCTAAGCATTTCATGACTTAATGTGCCAACCAAAACAGGGGCATCAAGCCAGTCGAAATCCGCATATACTTGAAGCCTTTCCATCATTCCGTCTTTTTTGAAGACCTTTGGCGCTGCTTCAAGTCTAAGTCTTGCAGGTTTCGCCCGATTTCATCTTTTTGTGCCAACAAGAGAATGTCTTCGTCCAACTGTAAGGCATACAAAATGCGCAAATAAATCCCTATCGCTACGGTGGGCGCACCTTTCTCGACGCGCATCACCGAAAGCTGCGAGCAGGTGGCGCGCTCGGCCACCTGTGCGATGCTCAGGTCACGCCTCAATCGAGCCAATTTGATTTGTTCTCCAACGATGGAGAGGTTCTTGGCGAGTTTCCTTGGAAGCAGGGTGCCTTTTGTCGATTTTGTCATAATAAACTATCATTTGAGATTGCAAAAATAGTAAATTATTGCATTATATGATAGTTTATGAAGAAAATTTACATTTTATCCATCTCCGAATCATCCTCAATCCGCAGATTGTCAATGATGAATTTTTGGCGTTCCATGGTGTTCTTGCCCATGTAGTATTCCAGCAGTTCCTTGATGCCGAAGTCGTAGCGTAGAATGACTGGCTTGAGGCGCATATTGGGGCCGATGAAGCCACGGAACTCGTCGGGGGAGATTTCGCCCAAGCCTTTGAAACGGGTGATCTCGGCCTGCTTGCCGCATTTCTCCTTGGCATTAATACGTTCTTCGTCGCTGTAGCAGTAGTAGGTCTCCTTCTTGTTGCGCACACGGAAGAGGGGTGTCTGCAAGATATAGACATGACCGTTGCGCACGAGGTCGGGATAGAACTGCAAGAAGAAGGTGAGCATCAGCAGGCGGATGTGCATACCATCCACATCGGCATCGGTGGCGATGACGATGTTGTTGTAGCGCAGGTTCTCGATGTCCTCGTCGATGTTCAGGGCGGCTTGCAAGAGGTTGAACTCTTCGTTCTCGTAGCACACTTTCTTGGTCATTCCCAAGCAGTTGAGCGGCTTGCCACGCAAGCTGAACACGGCCTGGGTCTGCACGTCGCGGCTCTTGGTGATACTTCCCGAGGCGGAGTCGCCCTCGGTGATGAAGATGGTGCTTTCTAAGCGTTTCTCGTGGTTGGTGTTGAGGTGGATGCGGCAGTCGCGGAGCTTGCGGTTGTTCAGGCTGACCTTCTTGGCACTCTCGCGGGCGGCTTTCTTGATGCCGGCAATCTCTTTGCGTTCCTTTTCGTTGGCCTGAATCTTTGCCTGTAACACGCTGACCGTCTCGGGGTTCTTGTGCAGGTAGTTGTCCAAGTGGCGTTTCAGGATATCGAAGACGTATGTTTTAAGGAAGGGACTGTCGTTTGTGCCGTCTGGATTGTTAGGCGCAAGGTGGGTGGAGCCGAGTTTGGTCTTGGTTTGTGCCTCAAACACAGGTTCTTGAATGCGGACACACAAAGCGCAAATCAGGCCTTGGCGGATGTCGGCAGGCTCGTATTCCTTTTGATAGAACTCGCGCACCACGCGGGCATAGCCTTCGCGGAAAGCGGACTGGTGTGTGCCGCCTTCAGTGGTGTGTTGGCCATTGACAAACGAATAAAAATAGTCGCTCGACTGACCGTTGACATGGGTGAAAGCAGCCTCAAAGTCGCCGTCCTTGATATGGATGATGGGGTAGAGGCCTTCGCCTTCCATGTTGTTCTGCAACAGGTCGAGGAGGCCGTTCTTGGAATAATAGCGTTTGTCGTTGTAAATCAGGCTCAAACCACGGTTGAGATAGGCGTAATTCCAAATGCGCTTCTCAATGTATTCGTCCACATAGTGGTAGTTGCCGAACAGCGCGGAGTCAGGGATGAACTCGGTGAGTGTGCCCGTGTCGCCGTCGGAAGGGATGATGCCCGAATCGCTGACCATCTTGCCTTGCGCAAACTCCACGATACGCGTCTTGCCTTCGCGAATAGACTGCACCTTGAAATAAGACGAAAGCGCGTTGACGGCCTTGGTACCCACACCGTTCAAGCCGACCGACTTTTGGAACACCTTGCTGTCATATTTGGCACCCGTGTTGAGTTGCGAGACGGCTTCCTTCAGCTTTCCAAGAGGAATACCACGGCCATAGTCGCGGATGCTGACTTTCTTTTCCGCCTTATTCACTGTCACCTCGATTTTCTTGCCGAAGCCGGAAGTGAACTCGTCGATGGAGTTGTCAATCACCTCTTTGATGAGCACATAAATGCCGTCATCCTGAGAGGCACCGTCACCGAGTTTGCCGATGTACATACCCGGGCGGCGACGGATGTGCTCCATGTCTTCAAGGTGGACAATGCTGTCGTCGTTATAGTTTTCTACGGTAGGAGTGGGGTCTTCGTTTTGATTGAAGATATCGTCATCAATGATTTCGCTCATAAATGTGGATTTTGCGCAAAATTACTAAAAAAACATCAAAATAGGCTCTTAATCGTTGTTTTCACCCATTCCCAATCTTCGCGGTTTGGAATCAGCTGTCCCAACCGACTTCCAGTGTGTTTGTGAAAGACAATCCATTGGTAAACGAACAAGGTCGCATAGGTCAACGTAGTGGTGATGGCAGCACCTCGTATGCCCAGCAAGGGAATCAAAACGAATGCGGAAACAAGGGTCACCGAAAGGCCAATCAGTGAGGCATAAAGGTTATATTTGGGCTTGCCCGTGCCTGAGAAATAATTGGCCAAAATAGTGTGCGCGGAGAAAAACACGATACCAGGTGCCATCAGAAGGATGACAGTGCGGATGTCAGCAAACTCACCTGAAAACACCCATTCAAAAAACACCGTCGGGAGCAGACAAATGACAAACAAAGCGGTGAATGTCAGCAAAATGGCTACTTTCATAAAGCGCAAGGTAAGTTGAGAGGCACGCTCTTCCTTTTCGGTGTTGCTCAACGAGGAGAAGGCCACCAAACCAATGCTTTGTCCCACGATGTTCACACCTTCTGTAACTTGTGTACCCGAGGCATACACACCGATTGATTTCTCATCACAATGGGTGTTCAACAAATAGAGGCTCAAGCGTTTGTTCAGTGTACTGACCAAGGTTGAAAGTTGCATGAAAGCACCATAATGGAGCATTTCCTTCAAACTGTCTTTCAAAGGTTCTCCACCATCGCGTTTCAGCCTTGGGAAGAGCAGAATCCATCCGATGAGGGTGGCCAAACTATAGCCACAAAGTTGAGAGTAGAGTAGGGCTTTCGCTGTCCTCAGATTCAAAGCGAAGATCAATACTGCCATCATGGAGACCTGTGTCAATATCTGAATGAGAAACAGCCAGTTATAGGTTGCCACCTTTTCTTTGCCAAGGAAATGGTTGAGGTTGAATTCATGCAGGCTGTAGACAAAAGTCATCAACAAAACGAGCCAAGCATAGCCTTCGGGAACGATGGTGTGATAGAAGTTCGGGAAGAAATGTAAGATATTGAACAACAGCAGGTAAACCAGCATTACGAAGGCAATCCAGCCGTATGAAATCTTCATCAGCGTGGCGACTTTCTTACGTGGCGTAAAATACACCAATCCGCTTCCTGCAATGAGTTCGATGCCTATTAATAAAAAGGTGATGTCGGTCTGGGCGATGAAAGCCTTGCCCCATTCCGCGGCACCAAGACACTTGGTACCCATGATGAGGGTGGCCAACTGCGTCAGCACATTGACAGCGCGCGCTGCTCCCGTTCCAAGGATCTTCTTGAACATTTTACGGCCGAAATCAAAATAATTGGCAAAAATACAAAAATACTCCCTATCTTTGCAAACTTTCTGAAAGATGGGATTTAAATGAAACGCTATTCACATTTGCTGAAGGCGGCATTTTTGTTTTTGTCGCTTTTGCCAACCCTGCTTTTCGCGCAGGATACCTTAACCATCGTTGCCGTCGGTGATGTGATGTTGGGAACGATTTACCCAACACGTTCGGATCTGGCTGATGACGAAACGGCGAGGCATTTCTTCGATGAGGTGAAGCCTTATTTCGAAGGTGGCGACATCGTCTTCTGCAATATGGAAGGAGTGTTGGCTGATAGTTTGGTGAAAGAATGCAAGAGTTTCTGCTTCGGCATGCCTTCTAACTATATCAAGTACTATAAGGATGCTGGATTCAATTTGATTAGCGTAGGCAACAACCATAGCAATGACTTCCGACAATACGGACGTGACAACACAACTAAGATTCTCAACGACAACCACTTGAACTGGGCTGGCTATCAAACCAAGCCTACCGCAACGTTTGTGATCAACGGTGTGCGCTATGGCTTTTGTGCCTTCTCGCCCAACACGAGCATCGTGCCGCTTCACGACTATGCCAACATGAAGAGTCTGGTGAGCCAACTCGCCGCCACCTGCGACGTGGTCATCGTTTCGATGCATTGCGGCGGCGAAGGTGTTGCCTATGAGCACGTCACGCGCAAAGCAGACTACTATATTGAACAAAACCGAGGCAATGCTTACGAGTTTGCCCATCTGGCCATCGACGCTGGCGCCGATGTCGTTCTTGGTCATGGACCACATGTCACACGTGGGGTAGAGATATACAATGGTAAGTTCATCGCATACAGCATGGGCAACTTTGCCACCTATAGCCAAATCAAGATTGCCGGCAAGTTGGGAATCGCACCTATTTTTAGAATCCGTATGGATGCCAAGACAGGTGATTTCATTGATGCTCAAGTAATTTCCACCTATCAGGTCAACCCTAACAAAGGCCCTTTGATTGACAAGAAGAACCAAGCCTTGAAAAGCATCAAATCGTTGAGCGCGACCGATTTTTACGACAATCCCCCGACCATTTCCGATGATGGTTGGATTACTAAATAATTCAAAATGAAACAATTAGCTTTCGTATTCCTTCTCAGCATCATTATGGCCAGTCCATCATGTACGATGGAACATCCTCAGGTTGTAGTGGAAGAGACAGAAGTGGAGATTGCAGATACCATTCCGCCAGTCGTTATCGACTACGGTTTTCCTGACACTATGTTTGCCTCTGCCGAGAAAGTGATGTTTGTGGTCGACACATTCGACATGACTGTGCCAAGCGAACTGTCTGATTTCAAAGACCTTTATGAAGATGCACCTGGCATTTTCATGTTTCGTGGCAGCCCAACAAGGAACCCCAATTTCTGCGGGCATCTTCAAGGCGATTCCATCAATATCAACGTGGATTGGGTCTTTAAGACGGGAATGGATACTTCCAAGACTTCCCACGGTACTTGGTACGGCGGCACAGGTTGGACCGGACAACCGGTCTATGTACAATGGCCAGACAGCATTTTGGCACGTTTTGAGCAATTGAACGACACAATCATCAACCATTTATGTCCGCAAGAGCTCATTATTGCCTCATTATGCGGCAATGTGTACTTCATTGATTTCCAAACAGGTGAAGAAAGCCGCAAATGCCTAGATACCAAAAACGTACTGAAAGGCACGCCTTCACTCAATCCTTTGTTTAACGGTCATCTTTATGTTGGACATGGGGTTGAGAAACATGCTCCTTTTGGCAATATCGTTTTCGACATGTTCAAACATCAGACCATACATTCTTTTGGGAAAGACCCGAAAGCATGGCGCTCATGGGGTGCTTACGATTCCTCGCCCGTTGTCATTGGAGGCTTTGTGTTCCGTCCAGGCGAGAATGGCACACTTTACAAATATTATATCGGCGATGGAGGCTACACTTTGCAATCCACTTTGCGTTACTCCTTGACCAAATCCAAGAGTTCGCCGGGCATCGAGTCGTCGATGGCGGTCTATAAGAACTACGGCTACCTCTCTGACAATGGCGGGAATATCCTTTGCGTCAACCTCAACACGATGAAGCCCGTTTGGCATTATTGGAACCATGACGACACCGACTCCACTCCACTTGTCGACGTTGAAGACGGCATTCCATACGTGTACACAGGCTGTGAGGTTGACCGTCAAGGCAATACCGGAAAGAGCTATTTCGTGAAATTGCACGGACTGACAGGCGAGTTGATTTGGGAAGACACTATTTCGTGCCGCAGGCTTCACATGGGCAGCGAAAAGACCTTGGACGGCGGTATGTATTGTTCCCCCTTGTTGGGTGGCGGCGATTGTGAAGGCATGATTTTCAGCAACTTCTGCATCAACACAACGGCTGTTCGCGGTTATTTTACGGCATTTGACAAGAATGACGGTCGCATTCTTTATCAAACAAAGACCAAACAATACTGCTGGTCATCGCCAGTGGCTTTCTACAACGACAAGAACGAGATGTTCATCTTTGCCGCTGATACGAGCGGCAATGTCTATGTAATCAAGGGAAAGACAGGCGAAATCGTAGCCACACAAAGAGTTGGCAGCAATTTCGAGTCATCTCCTGTTATCATCGACAATAAAATTGTTTTAGGGTCGAGGGGAAATAAAATCTACAAAATTTCGTTACAATAATCTATGAAAAAAACACTGATCATTATAAGTCTTCTGCTTTTCGCCTTGTATTCAAATGCCTTCGCGCAGCTGATTGCTTGTCGCGACTCCATCAAACAAGGATATAATTTCTGGCTCTATCTGCCTGAAAACTATAATGCTCCCGATGTCAAGAAACCCGTGGTGATGTTTTTGCATGGGAAGAGCCTTTGTGGAAACAATCTGAACAAGGTCCGCAATTACGGATGCATCGATGCCCTGACCAAAGGCAGAACCATTGATGCCATTGTGGTGGCACCTCAAACGCGAGGCGCTTGGAAACCTGAAAAGGTGATGGACGTTTTTGATTGGGTGAAAGACCATTATCCTGTCGACACCAACCGTTTTTATGTCCTTGGCATGAGTCTTGGCGGTTATGGCACTCTCGACGTGGCGGCAAGCTATCCTGATAGGATTGCAGCAGCCATGGCCATGTGTGGTGGTGCCTCGGTGAAGGAGTTGTGTGGACTTAACGAACTTCCTCTTTGGATCATCCATGGTACAGCCGACCAAGCGGTGCCGGTAAGGTGTTCGGAAAGGGTTGTCAAATCCATGATTCAATGTGGCGATACCAGCAAGCTCATTTTCGACAAGATGAGGGGCGTCAACCATTCGCAGCTGGCACGCATCTTCTACCTTGACCAAACCTACGACTGGCTGTTTGCACACTCCTTGGCCGACTCTGCCAGATTGGTTAACAAGGACTATAGTATTTCGACCAAAATCATGAGAGATGCCTACTCCAACCTTGACAAAACCTTCAAAATCAACATAGTTGACTCGAGATCGGCATCCCATCCTTACCACGAAAAAGAGTATTACATTGTCAAGAAAGGAGACACTTTGAGCAAGATTGCTGTGGAGCATCAAACCACAGTCACCCTTCTTTGCAAGCTCAACAAGATAAAAAAGACTGACAAGCTTCGGGTAGGCAGAAGAATACGCATACGCTAAGCCCTAAGCTTGGAAAACAAAAACAGCCTGCCAGAATTTCTGACAGGCTTGTTTGTTATTGGTTAACTGTGACGATTAATCCACAGGGATGTCTTTGTTGACATTCTTCGAACCCCAGAGTGCGTAGAAGAGCAGGAAGGCGAGGCCAATGACGATCACCCAGTAACTTTGGAGATAGCCGACGCCGCCCAGGCCGTCAACGATGGCATTCTGAAGCAGAGGCAGGATACCACCGCCGCAAACCAAAGCCATGAAGATGCCCGAAGCCTTTTCGGTGTACTTGCCCAAACCTTCAACAGCGAGGTTGAAGATGCCACCCCACATCACCGAGGTGCAGAGGCCGATGCAAACCAAGAAGGCTGCATTGAGCGGGATGCTTTCCATGCCGAAGCCATGTGCGCCATTGAAGGCGGGGAACTTCACCATGGTGGAAGGACCGAACATAGCCAACAAAGTTAGAATAA
Source organism: uncultured Bacteroidia bacterium (assembly GCA_902801625.1). GTDB lineage: Bacteria > Bacteroidota > Bacteroidia > Bacteroidales > F082 > Limimorpha. The sequence goes on from CADCJI010000004.1 coordinate 89,348, forward strand.
TACCGATAACCGACACTGTGGTAAGCATCGCTTTGGCCGACACTTTGCTGCCGATGATACCACCAATCAGACGACCGATGAGCATCAGGAACCAATAGGTGGCAGCCACAGAGCCAGCTACGGCTTCGGCATTGACACCGCTACCCAGCACATTAAGCTCAGGATTCTGGAGCCATTTATTCAACACATTCGGGATACCCACCTCGACACCGACATAGATGAAGATGGCGATGGCACCGAGCACGAAGTGACGGAAAGCCATGGGGCCTTTGCCCTTTTCCACTTGTTTGACAACGTCCTGCTTCTGCTCGTTCTCCGGAATCTTGGTCAGCAGGATGACAATGAAAGCGAAGGCAAAGATGCCCAAAGCAGTGTACATCAACGGGAAGACATCGCTGATCTTGGCATCAACGATGCTGGGAATCAGCAAGCCCGTGATGATGATGACGGCGGTACCACACAGGGAGTTGAAGGAGCCACCGATTTGGATGAGCTGGTTACCTTTGTTGCCACCACCGCCCAAGCGGTTCAGCATCGGGTTGACCACGGTGTTGAGCAGACACATGCTGAAGCCCGCCACAAAAGCGCCGAGGAGATAGACGGCAAAGCTGCCAAAGACACCCGACAAGGTCTGGATGCCGACACCGATAAAGCCCACGATGACAGCGATGAGGGCAGTTTTCTTGTAGCCTTTCTTTTGGAGCAAGTTACCCGAAGGGATACCCATCACAGCATAGGCGATGAAGTTGGCGAACACGCCAAGGGTGCCTTGCCAATTCGGGATTTTAAACTGGTTCTTCAGGATGTCGCCCATGGGCGAAGCCAGGTTGGTGACAAACGAAATCATACCGAACAAGAGAATCATCACGATGATCGGAATGAAATAGTTCTGTTTTTTTACGGTTGTTTCCATAGGTATTTGAGATTTAAAGATTAAATATTCAGTTATTTAACTACGAATTGCACGAATGATACGAATTGTTTCCGACAGAATTTTGCAACTTCGTTGCGGATGGGTGCGAATTCGTAAAATCTGCAGCTTTAGCTGCCTAATTTTGAAATCGACATTTGTTCAATTCGTTTAATTCGTAGTTCGTTTTCATCATAACAATGAGAATTTAAAAATGATCGTTTCGTTATATTCTTCGCCCGAACGCAGGAAGGTGCTGGGGAAGTTAGGCTTGTTGGGCGAGTCGGGGAGGGCCTGGCACTCCAAAGCGACGCCCGAGTAGTCCTCGTAGATGTGGCCTTTCTTGCCTTTCGGACATCCTGAAAGCCAATTGCCGGTATAGACCTGCACACCAGGTTGGGTGGTATAAATCTTCACCATACGACCCACACCTTCATGCGATAACTCGGCAGCCAAAACAATCTTTTCCTTTGCCACGCCATCGATGACCCAGCAACTATCATAGCCTTTGCCATTAATTAGGTCAGGATAAGGTTCCTTAATGTCGCGACCAATGAGTTTAGCTTGGGTGAAGTCCATGGGTGTATCGGTCACTTGCCGCATCTCGCCAGTAGTGATTAACTCGTTGGTTGCGGGCAGGAAACGCGAGGCGTTCAGTCGTAGTTTGTGGTCAAGGATGTTACCATTGCCTTCACCTTTCAAGTTGAAATAGGTGTGGTTTGTGAGGTTGACAATGGTTGTATCCGATGAATAGGCGCAAAGACGGATGTTCAGCTCGTTCTCATCATTGAGGGTGTAGTACACCTTCGACACCAGCTCGGCGGGATAGCCCGCCTCGCCGTCGGCGCTGAGGTAGGTGAACACCACACTCTCGCCGTTGATGCGACTGGCCCATTTTTGGTTGGCGAAACCGATGCTGCCACCGTGGAGGTGATGCTTGCCGTCGCCAGTATTGATTTCAAGCTGGTATTCCTTATCGTCAATCTTGAAACGACCGTTGGCAATGCGGTTGGCGAAACGGCCAGGCGTCTTGCCCGCACAAGGTCCGTCTCCATAGTAATCCGTGGCATTGGGATAGCCCAGCACGATGTCGTCCATGTGACCATCACGGTCGGGTGTCATGATGCTCACGATGCCCGCACCAATATCACTCAGTTGCACCTTGACACCATTGCTGTTGGTCAAAGTGTAGAGTTTGATGTCTTTGCCGTCGGGAGTCTTGCCCCAAACCTTCACTTCAATGTTCATATGCGGTTATTTTAAAACTTAAAACGGGCCTTCGACAGGCTCAGGAACCTTCGCTTTTTCATAAAGCTAAGGTCGTTGAGCCTGTCGAAACGCCGACTTTACCATAGGTTGTTTGGATAAACCCCTTTCTCAATCAACTCGCGGATCTTGCGCATCACCTCAGGCTTGTCTTCCTTGTAGGTCACGCCGAACCAGGAGGCATTGCTCGACAGCACCTTCAGTTTGGCGGTGCCGTCGTTGATGCTTTGGTTGACCATCAGCGGGATGAAGAACTCAGCCTTGATGTTGGTCTGGGCAGGCCCTTTCAGGAACTCGACGAAACCCTTTTCCGAATAAGCAAAGAAATCAGGTGTGAAGCCGAAGAAGTTCATGGAAACGAGCGAATCCATATCCAAAGGATGGCTGCCAGTCTCATCGGTGTAGGCCGCGCCACCGTCTTCGGTATGACCAATGGCGGTGCGCTCGATGATGGTCTGGAGGTTGCCTTCAGCGTCGGCGGTGCAAATGCCACGACTCACCGTGCCGAAATCCGACATAGTATTGCGCAATTTGTAGGCCACCATGCTGTAAGCACCTTTCTTGCCTTCGCATTCCATCAAGTACTTGGCTAAAACCTCGTAGGCTTCCTTGCCATAGAAGTCGTCGGCATTGATGGCTGCAAATGGTTCGTGAATCACATCCTTGGCCATCAACACGGCGTGGCAAGTGCCCCAAGGCTTGACACGCCCTTCGGGGACGCTGAAGCCTTCAGGCAACTTGTCAAGGGATTGGTAGACATATTCTACGGGGATGCCGAATTTCTCCGTGTTGTTGACTTTCTTGAAGGCCTCGGCGAAGTCCTCGCGGATGACAAAGACCACCTTGCCGAAACCGGCACGCTTGGCGTCATAAATGGAATAATCGAGGATGGCTTCATTGTTAGGGCCGACGCCGTCCATCTGCTTCAGGGCACCGTATCTGGAACCCATTCCAGCGGCTAAAACTAATAGGGTTGGTTTCATTTATGTTTGAATTGTTTGTTGTTTTGTAATCTATTCTACTACAGTTACGGGAACTGGCAACATCCCCGCTTTTAAAATGTTTACTATATTTATAGCTCCTTCTGTGGTTAAATTGCCTCCAGAGATAGTTGCTCTACCATTAGGAATCTCACTGTTGACAACAGGATAGAAGTACACATAGCCATCAAAAACGATAGCAATTTGTCTGCCAATATTGTTGCCAGTGATGCGTTGCCAAGACTTTGCCCCCTCATTATTCATCATGATCAGAATCTCTGGTTCACCATTATAACTTGAATACTCTAGACGAGCATCCGAAATTGCTTCACCATTAAGAGCACATTTGTTGTCAGGTGACAACTTCAGAGCAATAAGGCCAATAACCTCGCTATCATCAACAATTTCAGGTTCCACTGTCCATGCAAGTTTCAAGTCATGCGGAAACAGGTCTCTTGTTTCTATCAGCATCTGGTTGATGGCTAAAGTGTCTATTGTTTTTGCTTTACCCACACATGCTGTCCATTCGGCCTCATATTTTCCTGGTGCAATTTGATTGAAACTAGGTTTCAGCAAGTCGAAAAGGGGACCCTCTAAAAAAAACTTGAAATCGGCTTCTTGATTCGGGTTGTCCTTCTCGGCCAACTTGACATTGGCTTTGTAAAAACAATCAGAAAGTTCGTTGAAAGTATATGTCTCATAAAACTGAAGGCAACCTTGCGATTGCAACAAATTCAAAACACGAGCGACTTGATCTTGGCCTAATTCCACATTTTTGAAATCAATTTGGATTCTTTTGTTGTCGTTTGTTCTTTTTATGCTGAACTTTGCTTTGTCCAAACCTGGTTCATCTTCGCAGAACAATTGTATGCGCTTTTCCATAACTTCACAACAACGGTCCATGATTTTGTCAAACTCATTTTCAGTTGCCGAAACCTCGACCATTATCGAAGTACCACTATCGTTTTCATGATTGGAAAAACACTGGGTAAGAATAATGACTGATGCCACCACAATTGCCGCTACCATTCCAATCCGTAAGTATTTTTTAATCTTCATCATAAACAGATTTGACTAATGACTATAACCTTCTCGCTCCGTCCGAGATCACGACATCATAAACCTTCGGTTCATGTCCGAATTTGGCGGCGAAATTCTCCTTCGCAGTGGCGATAAAGGCATCGTAAAGGTCTTCCTTCACGAGATTGATGGTGCAGCCACCGAAGCCGCCTCCCATCACACGGGAACCGGTCACGCCACATTCCTTGGCGATGTCGTTGAGGTAGTCCAACTCTTCGCAACTCACCTCGTAGAGTTTACTCATGCCGTAGTGTGTGCCGTACATGCGGTCGCCAACGGTCTCATAATCACCTTTCTCCAAAGCATCGCACACATCGAGAACACGCTGCTTTTCACCGATGACATACTCTGCTCGCATGTAATCCTCAGCAGGAATCTCCACATCAATCTCGTTGAGCATAGCCATGGTCGCATCACTCAAGTATTTCACCTCTGGATGCTTTTTGGCGATGTGTGCACAGGCGTTCTCACACGACTCGCGGCGACGGTTGTATGCCGACGAAGCTAACTCGTGTTTCACCAAAGTGTCTAAAAGCACCACCTTATAACCCTTAGGATTAAAAGGATAATACTCAAACTCCATCGTGGCGCAGTTGAGGCGCATCAAATGGCCCGCCTTGCCAAAGAGGGAGGCGAACTGGTCCATGATACCACACTTCACGCCGACATAGTTATGCTCTGTTGCCTGACCGATACGAGCAAGTTCAAACTTGTCGATGCCAAGGTTGAGTAACTCGTTGAGGGCAAAGGCGAAAGTGCTTTCCAAGGCAGCCGACGACGACATTCCTGCACCAATCGGAACATTGCCGTAGAACACGGTGTCAAAGCCTTGCAGCTTGTAGCCTCGTTTGATGATTTCGCGGCACACGCCAAAGATGTAATTGGCCCAATGTAAATGAGGATGATCTTCCTCGTTCATGCCAAACTCGCGATAGTCCTCCTTATCGATGGAGTAGGCGCAAACCTTGTCGGTGCCGTTGAGGCGAATGCAGGCGTAGATACCCGAGTCGATGGCTCCTGGAAAAACGAAGCCACCATTATAGTCAGTGTGTTCGCCGATGAGGTTGATGCGCCCAGGCGAAGTGTAGACAACGCCCTCATTTCCAAAGCGTTGCTTAAAAAGAGATTTTAATTCTTCGATAGTCATAGTGTAAGGTTAAATTTGGGCGCAAATTAGGAAAAAAATTGATTGCGTGACTTAGATTTTTGATTTAGTCACGATTTTTTCTCCGTCAGGTATTGTGATGGTGTTTGCCCATACTTTTTCTTGAACGAACGCAAGAAGGTGGCGTATGAATTGAAACCTGCCATCATTGCGATATCTTCCAAAGAGTGTTGGTTTTCAGAACTTTGACTATCTAACACAACTTTGGCTTCCTCCAAACGAAAGTCGTTGATGTAGTCGTAGAAGGTCGTATGAAGTTCTTGATTGATATGATTGCTGAGGTACTGTCGGTTGGTGCCCAAATGCTGGGCCAACTTCTGCAAAGTCAGCGTGTTGTCAAGATAATACCGCTTTTCCTTCATTACCTTATCGATATCGCAGCCAATCAGGGACTTGCCAGCATTGGGTTGGGGCGTGGTAATTGCTGGTTCTTGAGGTTCGTTTTCATATTCGTCGGCGGGGGAGAGGGTGAACACCTGCTGATGTATCAGTTTGTGCATGACGTATAAAGCAATGCCGATGCAGATGAAGCAATAGAGTGTGTCGAAAAGCAAGTTGCTTCCGGTAGAGGGTTCTGAAAACCATGACTGTTGCGATAGGCTTTCAATTGCCCATAGCAGTTGGAAAGCGAAATAGAGGACAATCAAAATGTTTCCCCAACGCAGGTCGAAATACTCCAGGTCTCCAACATTGTCCAGTAACATTCGAGTATGTTTCTTGATGGAAAGAACCAAATACACCAATAAGGCCAGAGATACTGCCACAGTATAGATTTGCACGACCGTCAAAACCAATTGGCTTCGGCTGAGGACAAACAAGAGCATGGCAATTAAATAAGGTATCACCAAAAGCAAGAGTTGACGCGTTTTGTAACGATTGGGGAAAACCAGAGAGACGCCAAACATCATGTAGCCGCCTACAATCACATAGTCGAAGAGAACCAAAAGTGTGTTGAGGAACTCGGAGTAAGGTTGTTCACTGCAAGCTAAAACCACAAAGTTGTTGAAAAAGCCAAAACCATGCAAGATCAAGACAACAGCAAATACCCTTTGAAACTGATAGTTACGGTGTTTCAAGAGCATATAAATGCCGCATAACGTCAATAAACATTGCGTCATGCCCGACACGAAGCTTAGCAGCAATATATAGAACGAATCGCTGTTCATGTCGGCAAAGGTACGTTTATTTCGTAACAAACTATGCCAATTACCTGCCATTTTACGCATTGCAAACCGAAATTTTACGCAATGACGAAAGCGAAACATTGTTTTTTACGCATTGCAAACTGCTTTTTGGGCGAATGAAAGACCGGAGCAGAGAATTATGGTGACATTTGCGAAACGAAAAACAGGCTATAACATATTACAAACAAACATTATTCAAAATGGAACAAAACAAAAATCAAGAAGCTTGGCGTTTGCTTGACGAAGCTTCAAAAATCAACGATCCTGCCACAAAGGCGGAAACCGACCACTTGGAAAACCTTCTCAAACAAGCCCGAGAAGTTGCCGATGACCCACATGAAGAAAGTTTCGCTCATGAGCATGAAGATCTGTCCGATGTGGTTGCTTGGTCAAATCATCGTCACAAGACATGGAGTTGGGCTATCATCGGAGGTGCCTTGCTGGGCATTTTTTTGCTTTGGTGGCTGACAAACTCGAAAAATGAAGATGTGGATAAAGAGAAGCAAAAGTTGGAAAAGGTTGAGGCTTGGAGCCAACCTTGCGACACGGTGATTACATACGAAAGCTGTGAAAAGCTCATCAGTAGGGTAGGCATGTATGATACTCCCAATAAATACAAGGCATACAAGCTGTCTGTTGCAAAAAATAGAGTAGAAGATTATAAAGAAAGTATTGCCAAAGCTGACTCAATGGAGTATTACGCTGCTCACAAGTCAGAATACGAAAAATCGCTCAAGGAGTGGGAGCCAAAATTCGATGAAATCAACAACATGTCGTACGACAAGCTCAAGGAGGCTGCTGTGAAAGACGCAAAAAGCGATATCAAGGGCGTTAAAAGCGGTGCCAATTTCGTACTTACACTGCTCATTATTGTTATTATTCTCATTCCTCTTTATATTTGGACTGGTTATCAGCACGGTTATGAGATCACTGCGAGCCGTAGACGTGAAAAAGTACTTTCGTGGATACGCAAAATAGGTTTCGGCATTGCCGGTTTCTTCTTTGGCGCTGGACTCGTGTTCAAATTTTTCCCCGATGAAACCCCGAGGGAAAGACGTGAAAGAAAAGGTTTCTCCAATGATACGGGAAGAATAGGCACAAACTTGCTCTTTAAAGGTCTTCTCATGCTTGCAGGTGCCATTATTTTGGCCTTTGTGTCGATTTTCATTATGTTGGTGGAAGTCATTGCCGGTTTGAAGCACAAGCTGAGAAATGCAAAATCCACTAGCAATGCCTAAACCAAGTTCTGAGAATACTAAAAAATTGACAATGAATAATTGGAAGACACCAAATAATAAAAATCTAACAACAATGAAAAAAGCGAATTTCAATCTGATTTTAGGCGTGTTTTTAGCCTTTGCAGTGTGCATGATGACTTCATGCAAGAAAATTGACGACATCACGAACCCGACCAAATATGGTCGCATCCAAGGTATCGTGACCAACTACACCACCAACGAACCGCTACAAGGTGTGAACATCTCGCTCAGCCCGAGCGGACTCTCCGCCGTGACGGGAAGCGACGGACGTTATGAATTCAACGACATCGAAGTCGGGCAATACACCGTGCAAGGCATGAAGACGGGCTTCGAGACCAACACGAAGAGCATTGTCGTGACCGAAAACGGCGTGGCCTCGGGCGACATGCAAATGCGCACCGCCACCACGGGCTTCAATCTAAACGTAGAATACCTGGATTTCGGCAACCATTTCAACACGCTTACTTTCAAGATTATCAACGCCAGCACAACCACGCCGATGAGTTGGGAAATCTTCGAAAGCCTGAACTGGCTCACCGTGACGCCCAATACGGGCAACCTGCAAGGCGGCCAGGAAGTGACCCTCATAGTGACCATAGACCGTACCTTAATTAATCAGAACACCACGGGCAACATCACCATCCATAGCGCCGACATGGATAAGATCCTGCCCGTCAGTGTGAGCCTCTGATGAGTTTCCCCTTTCGGGGAATGGAAGGGATGCTTTTGTTACAAGCGGCTCGAAGTGCTACGATTTGATAACCTCTTATTGCCGCCGCTGTATAACTAGACCAAAGCACTCCATTCCCCGCAGGGGAAACTAGAACGATTAAATCTTTGAATCTTTGAATATTAAATCCTTAAACAAATGAAAAAACTCAATCTGATTCTCGGCATCATCTGCGCCTTTGCAGTGTGCCTCGTCTCCTGCCAAAAGGAGAAAACCACAGGACAAATCCAAGGCCTTGTGACCAATGCCAACACCTCCGAACCCATCCAGGGCGTGAACATCTCGCTCAGCCCGACGGGCGCCTCCGCCGTCACGGGCAGCGACGGACGCTACGAGTTTGCCAACCTCCAACCCGGTAACTACACCGTGCAAGGCGTGAAAACCGGCTTCGAGAGCAACACGAAGAACATCACCATCACCTCGGGCAACACCTCGTCGGGCGACATGCAGCTGCGCCCCGCCGCCACGGGCTTCCGCCTCAACGTGGAATACCTCGACTTCGGCACCAACTTCTCTCAACTGCAGTTCAAGATCATCAACGCCAGCGCGAACACGCCGATGAGTTGGGAAATCATGGAAAGCCTCAACTGGCTTGCCGTCACGCCCAACACAGGCAACCTGCAAGGCGGCCAAGAGACCACCATCACAGTGAACATTGACCGTTCGCTCATCACCCAAAGCACCACGGCCAACATTACTGTACGTAGCGCCGACCAAAGCATCGTGATGCCCATCAACGTGAGTGTTGCAGGCAACAACGGGCCTCAACTGCAATTGAGCGAAAACTCACTCGACTTTGGAACTACAGCTAATAGTCTTGCTTTCTATGTGATGAACACTGGCCCGTCAAACACCTCACTCAACTGGGTTTGCTCCAATATCAACGTCAGTTGGCTGACTTTGACACCTACTGAAGGCAACACCGCTGGTGGTGCCAGCACCATGGTTACAGCCACCATCGACCGCAGCCAAATCACGGGAATGGTCTCCACATCGGTCACGGTGAACGGTGCGGGCAGCACGTCCACCATCACCTTCTCGGCCTCGGCGAGTGGCAGTGGCAGCGCCATCCTGCAACTGAGCGAAGGCTCGCTCGACTTTGGCGAAACCGCCACCACCAAGACCTTCCAAGTGAAGAACGTGGGCAGCGACGGCACCACGCTCAGCTGGAGCATCGACCCGCTTAATGTAGACTGGCTGACCCTCACGCCGATGAGCGGCACCACCGCCTCGGGCAGCGGCACCTTGGTGACCGCCCTCGTGGACCGCACTAAGATCAGCGGCCCCGTTTCGACCACCATTACCGTTGTAGGCACCAACAACAGCGCGAACCTCAATGTTTCGGTCCAATATGTCGATAATAGTCTGGTGATTGCTGACGGTCTGTTCTGCTTCTTCAATTTCGACGGAGACGAGATTGTGGATTACTATGGGAACTACACAGGTGTCAATAGTGGCACAATAGCGTCTACAGACACTCCTTCAGGAGAAGGCCAATCCAGACAATTTGATGGTAACTCTTTCATCATGGTGCAAGACAACTTCATTCCCGCTGGGAATACAATCTCTATTAATCTATGGTTCAAGACAGGTAGGAGTGATCAGTATTTAATTGGAAGTGATATCGAAATCGCAAATAACAAATTCGGATGCTGTTTTGAAATCACAAATACACAATGTCTACAATATACTGGTTATAGTGGATATTACGGGACTACTATTGCATGGACCACTAATCCAATTACATCATATATTGACAACCGATGGCACATGTTGACAGTGGTTTGTAGTGGAAATATGTGGATGATTTATTTGGATGGTAGTCTATTTGAAACAAAATCCAAAGATTCACCCTGGTCTAGCAATGTTAACATGACCTTCTTCGGTACAGTTTCAAATAATTCCAAAATCTTCAACGGCAAGCTCGACAACTTCCGCAGTTACAATCGTGCTTTGACGGCACAGGAGGTACAGACGCTGTATAACGCGAAGCAATAAGACAAGAAAATAAACTTTAATGAAGATGTGCAGCATTGGTTTGCATAAAAGGTAATAGAATTTGGCTGTCAGCAGTCAGCCCGGGAGCCACCGAGCTGATAGCTGACGGCTGATAGCTTACAACTAAGAAGCCTATAATAATGCAGTTTAATTTTGAATAGTTACTTATTACAAACGAACCTATCAAATAATACTTACTTTAATATGAAAAGATTGCAACTCATCATTGTGCTGATGGGCTTAGGATCAGCGCTAATGGCTCAGCCATTCGCGTATTCCTACATTGAAGTGAACAATGTGCGTGGATGCATCCTTGGCAACGGATGCCTTATGGACAATCACCAGACCACCCCTTATTCTTCGTGGGAAGTGCCCAAAGACAGTGGAAAATCACCATTATTCCAACATGCCCTTTGGATTGGAGGTATATCTACGGCAGACAACTCCTTGCATTTGGCAGGCGACCATTATGGTCAAAACGGACAAGAGTTTTGGTCGGGACCGCTTCGCCTATCTGATGCTTCGACCGATGCAACTACGGTTGAGAAATACAGCCATGTTTGGAATCTCACCAAAGAACAGATTGAAGATTTCATTGCTCACCATGCTGAACCAGGTTACACCATTCCAGAGGACATCCTGACCTGGCCTGCTCATGGTGATGCTGGATTCGCAGAGAATCTCGCCCCTTTTGTCGATGTGGATGCCAATGGTGTGTACCAGCCTGAACATGGCGACTATCCAAAAATCGAAGGCGACCAATGCCTGTTCTTTATCTTCAACGATAGCTATCAAACCCACACAGAGTTTGCTGGGGAACCATTGGGGCTCGAAGTCCATGCGATGGTGTATGCCTACGATAGACCTGACAACGAATACCTGAACAATACGGTATTCTTCAACTATAAACTCTTCAATCGCTCCGCTAACACCTATACAGGTACTTATGTTGGATTATGGAACGACTGGGATATCGGATATGGATATGATGATTATGTGGGATGTGATGTGCATCGTGGTGCAAGTTACGGCTATAACGCAGATCCCGAGGATGACACTTATGGCACCAATCATCCCGCACAAGTTTGCAAAATCCTTGCAGGCCCCTATATGGATCCTGATGGATTGGACAACCCATCCTACAATGGAAATAGCGAAAGTTTAGACAACAACAGGAACGCTTTTAACGGAACAAATTTCGGCAATGGTGTCATCGATGACGAGCGCATGGGTATGACAAGATTCATTGGCCAATACAATAGCTCTGGGGATGTTGGCGACCCTTCCACCGCTGAAGAGGTGTATAACTATTTACGATCTATTTGGAGAAGTGGAGTTCATTTAATGTATGGAGGCGATGGTTTTGCTGGTCCATGGGTGGTGGGACCAAATTGTTCTTTCCAATACCCCGGAGATTCCGACCCTTGCAATATCGGAACTTTTGGTGAAGCTCCCAATGCAAATCCAATGGGTTGGTATTACAACACGCCAGAACACTATTGGACGGAGACTCATGAGGGCAACGCTCCTGGAGACCGAAGAGGGTTAGCTTCCATGGGGCCTTTCACTTTTGCCTCTGGCAGTATGCAAGAGATAGACTTCGCCGAAGTCACTGTATGGGGTGATGGACGTGCTTCGGCAATGGAGCGCATCGGTGAATATATCGATTATGTCGCAGAATACGCTGGGTTCCCCACCACGAGCGTCAACGAACTTCAAGACACCCCGAGGGAAAGCTTGATGCTCTATCCTAATCCCACACAAGACCATTTTACGGTGGAAGGCACAGGACACCTGGTCATCATGAACGTCTTAGGACAACAAGTGATGTCAATGAATATCAATGGTGTTGAAACAGTGAAACTACCTCAAGGGATGTATTTCTTGCGACTGGAACAAGAAAACGGAGTGAGGACAGGTCGCATCGTTGTCGAATAAGACTTGTTGAATAACTCAAAATCCCAAAAGAAAGAAAGTGACGAGTTGTATGAATATCATCCGATAAAAAGGGTGATAACAATCAACAAGTTATTTCCTTATTATGGTGACATTTGCTCCAATTTAATTTCATTGCAACAATTAACCCCGACGAGCCATAATGGGTAATAACCATGGCACATTAAACTATGAAAAAGAAAAGCGTATTTGCAACCCTGTTTTGCGCAGGCATTTTTGCGACCTCGCTCATTCTCACTTCCTGTGGAGGTGGTGGAACCTCCTCGTCATCATCATCTGTGAAAATCAAGGATTATCCTGAGAATGAAATCTTTGGAAAAATTCCTGGAATATTATGCCAATTCTTTGAAAAAGACTCCATCTTTGAGAGTCAGTATGATAAGGAGAGAGAAAAGATAGAAGAAAAAGCGTATAAGACTAAAAATCAGGATGAAATCTTGAAACTTTACGAAGAGATTGAAAAGCTTAGTGATGAAAGAGACAATAAAGTGGAAAAAGCGAGAGAAGAGAAAAGCGCCGCTATTGAAAAAGAAAAGGCTGCTTTGATTGGAAAGAGCATTCCGTTTGAGATGGAAGAGGAGGCTTGGTATGAAATCACAAACCTTGTGATTACCGATGTCAATTCAGATGGTACGGCTCTCATTACAGGCACCTTTAAGGTGATTAACGAAGAAAGAGTGAAAAAAGCTTTCTTCAGCTATCCTTCAATTTTCTGTAGTTGCTTGGATTCACAGGGAAATGTAATTTGTGAGTATTGCAATTCGAATACAGTTAAAAAGGGCGATGAGAACTTGGTCTTTAAGACTGGTTTTTCACTTTTTAGAGATTCAGGAAAAGCCTTCTTGGATTTTGCAAAGGTTAGGTTCTTGAATAAAGATTAGTTCCTCATGTCGTGGGAGGATATCGGCTGGTATAGGAGTAAATATGCGAAGAACTTTGCCTACTTTACCAAACTGCGCTTTGAGAAGACCAAGAAATAATAAACTGTCAATTAATTGGTAGACAAATTAATATATTATCAAAATCAAACAACAATGAAAAAAGCAAATTTCAATTATCGATTTCTATTCCGGCAAGATGGACAACTTCCGCAGCTACAACCGCCCATTGACGGCTTCTGAAATACAAACGCTATACAACGCCAAACAATAAAAGAACAAGAACGTGACATTTTTTTTGGTGGTCTTGGAGATTATTCTGGGGCCACCTTTTTTTGTCATTCGTCAATTGGACATAAAACCATGTCTTTCAATTTGCGAGATAAAAATCGACAACCTACATCAACTGAGGGATAATTTTGTATTTTTGCCCATTCAAACATTCAGATTCCTAACAAAATAAGCCTAAGAGATGAAAAAGACTATTGTTTTCCTTTTTGTAATCGCGTTTTCATTGGTCTCGAGAGCGCAAGACATCAATTTCGGGCAGTACTTCCTAGACGAAGGCTCATTGCGTATGGATGTGTTCCAATGCGGCAATTCCGAAGGCTCGCATTATGTGTTTGAGCGTTTTGTCATCGAACCGTATTTTGGTGGCTCAAAAGTCAATTTAATTGACCCATTTAATTATGGCACAAATCGTGTGAAAGTGATTGACGCACAAACCAATATGCTCATTTATTCAAGAGGTTACAACACCTTATTCCAAGAATGGCAGACCACCGACGAAGCCCGAGTGATGGAACGCTGCTATGAGGAATCAGTGAGTGTTCCGCTGCCCCGCAACGAAGCTTATATCATCCTTGAAATCAGGAATTTCGATGGGGAGTTTGAAGAGATTTTCTCAAAGCTTTATGAGCCTAATGAAATGTTCAATACCACCGAACAGCGTTATATGTTTCCTGTTGAGGACATTATGGTAAACGGCTCGCCCGAAAGCAAGGTGGACATCGTGATTTTGCCCGAAGGCTATACCGCCGATGAAATGCCGCAGTTCCTGCAACACTGTCAGAATCTGGCCAATGTGTTTGCCCAAGCGGAGCCCTTTGCAAGTCATATCAACGACTTCAATTTCCGCGCAGTGCTCGCTCCTTCCGAGGAGAGTGGTGTCGACATTCCTGCCTCGCATATCTGGAAACGCACCATCCTCAATTCGCATTTCTACACCTTTTATATCGACCGTTATTGCACCACGCGCAATTATTTCTCGGTCAAGGATGTAGCAGCGAACGCACCTTATGACCAGATCTACATTTTGGTGAACAGCAACCAGTATGGCGGAGGCGGTTTCTACAACTTTTACTCGATGAGCACGGCGGGCAACATGTCGACTTCCGATGTCATTGTGCATGAGTTTGGGCATGCTTTTGCAGGTTTGGCCGACGAATATGAGGAGCCTGACAACCCATTGGCCTTGCTCTATAACCTGAACGTGGAGCCATGGGAACCCAATATCACCACTTTGGTTGATTTTGAATCGAAATGGGCCGACCTTGTCGCCCCAGGCACACCTATTCCTACCCCAAACACGAATCAATATAACAACACGGTAGGTGCTTTTGAAGGCGGAGGCTATTTGGAGGAAGGCATGTATCGGCCCCAACGCAATTGCATGATGCGCAACTATGCGCCTTTCTGTGCTGTATGTAACAGAACGATCGAAGCCATGATTGAAGCGCATTCCGATAGTCCAGTTACAGTGAAATCAGAGTATGTACAGCCCGAACCATCGCTTCGTGTGTGTCCCAATCCGGCTATGGATTTCATCGATGTGTTTATAAATCAAGCGGATGGTCAAGCGGAAATCATCGACATGAACGGTAAGGTCGCGATGACGGTTCAACTCAAAAACGAGGTGAACAGAATCGACATCAGCGACTTGCCCAAGGGCATGTATGTGCTTCGTGCGAATGGTGAGACGCGTAAATTTGTGAAACAATGAATCATAGGTATCTGATATGGGTGTTAATGGGCGGTCTGTTATTGGCTTCTTGTACCCACAGTCCCGAGCCAAGTGGCCCCACTCCAAGCCAACAACAACTGGAATGGCAACAACTTGAGACCTACGCGTTTATACACTTTGGCTTAAACACGTTTAATAACATGGAATGGGGCTTCGGCAATACACCGTCCTATACCTTTAATCCCACCCATTTAGACTGCGAACAGTGGGTCTTGACTTTGAAAGCTGCTGGAATGAAAGGCGTGATCTTCACGGCAAAACACCACGACGGATTCTGCCTCTGGCCAACTGAGACTACCGACTATTCCATCAAGAACACCTATTATAAGAATGGTGAGGGAGACTTGGTGCGCGAGCTTTCGGAGGCCTGCAAGAAACACGGTTTGAAGTTTGGGTTGTACCTCTCGCCGTGGGACCGCAACCAACTCGAGTATGGCTATGAGGGTTATGTCAATATCTATCATCAACAGATTGAGGAACTTGTGAGCCACTATGGACCCTTGTTCGAGTTCTGGTTTGATGGCGCCAATGGAGGTACAGGATGGTATGGAGGCGCCGACGAGATGCGTTCCATCGTTGCCGAACAATACTACGATTATGAGAAGGCGAGGGACATTGTTTGGAAATACAGCCCCGAAGCGAGCATCTTTGGTGGCACTGTCCCGACCTTGCGCTGGATAGGCAATGAGGAAGGCAAGGCCAACGCCACGCAATGGTGTATGTATAAAACTGATTTTGAATCACTTAACGACATAAAGGCCTTGCAACAAGGCTATCGTGATGGCGAGGCATGGCTACCTGCCGAAGTGGATGTCTCCATTCGTCCAGGATGGTTTTATCATAAGAGCGAGGACAACCAAGTGAAGACCGTGGTCCAGTTGATGGATTTGTATTACCAGAGTGTCGGCCATAACACCAATCTCTTGCTCAATTTCCCTGTGAATCAAGAGGGTAGGATACCGAGCATCGACTCGGCCTCTGCCGTTCAATGGTACCAGAAGTTGCAAAAGGACTTCGCCGACAACTTGCTGAAAGGCTGCAAGGTGACCGCCAGCGACACAAGAGGCTGGAGGTTCAAGGCCAAGCATGTGCTGGATGAAGAATATGAATCCTACTGGGCAACGGAAGACAGCATCCATCAAGCTGAACTCATCTTCGATTTCCCCGAAACTACGGCTTTCAACCGCATTTTATTACAAGAGTATATTCCTTTGGGACAGAATGTTGATGCATTTTATTTAGACTATTACTTTAATGATAAATGGTTGCCTATTGAAACCAACGAACCAACTACTACCATCGGTTACAAGCGACTTCTTCGTTTCCAGACCGTTAAGGCCGATAAGTTGAGAATTAGGTTTAAG
The DNA here is from genome assembly GCA_902801625.1 of uncultured Bacteroidia bacterium. Taxonomy (GTDB): domain Bacteria; phylum Bacteroidota; class Bacteroidia; order Bacteroidales; family F082; genus Limimorpha. Next base: position 106,141 of record CADCJI010000004.1, read on the forward strand.
GTATTTAAGGGGACCCTGTGCATTAATAAGGTTGGTGCGTATCATGTTGAATGAATATGAAAAATCGCTTGCGATTTTTGTCTCAAATTCAATAATATGACTTCAGTTTTCTCTGTATTCTCAAATTCTTGATAAAATAGAAATGATAGAATATCATCCACTGAAACCGTTTCTCCCAAAGAACGCGAGAGTCTTGTTCCTCGGCAGTTTCCCGCCGCCAAAGAAGCGTTGGTGCATGGACTTTTTCTACCCCAACTTCATCAACGACCACTGGCGCATTGAAGGCCAAATCTGGTTCGGCGACAAGAACCATTTTGTGGACACTGAACACAAGTGCTTCAAAATGAATGAAATTATTGCTTTCCTCACCGAGAAAGGCATTGCCTTCTTCGATACTGCCACGGCAGTAAAACGGTTGAAGGACAATGCCTCAGATGCTTTCTTAGAGATTGTGGAACATACCGATATTGAAGCCCTACTGAAACAGATACCGCAATGCCACGCCCTCGCCACCACAGGCGAAAAAGCCACTGCGGAAGTATGCGCTTATTACAATACGAATTCTATTCCTTCACCCAATGAACGAATCACCCTAAGGGAAGGATTAACACTTTATAGATTACCCTCATCCTCACGTGCTTATCCTTTGACATTTGACAAAAAGGTTGAAGCTTATCGAAGGATGTTCGAGGCAGTGTTTGGTTGCTAATATGGTATTGCCTTCGGCAAGAAATCAGTCAAAAATCTCATTAAAATCTCAAAAAATCAATTTCATTTTTGATTGATTTTTCGATTGATTTTTGAAGGATTTCTTCGCGAAGCGAATCCCACAAATCACCTAGTCATCAGCGCATCAATCGCGGGCAGAATCTCACCGGATTTGCCTTCAAGGTAGATGTCCGTGATGTAGTTCGTATAGGTCGAAGGCTCCATGTTGATTTCGATGATCTTGGCGCCGTTGCGTTTGGCGATGCCAGGAATCATATTGGCCGGACTGACTTGTCCCGAAGTACCGATGATGACGAAAGCATCGCAGTTTTCGGCAGCGCGTACCGAGCCGTAATAGGCGTCTTCAGGGATGCCTTCTCCAAAGAAGATGAAGTCGGGCTTCATCAGGCCGCCGCATTGGGAGCAACGGGGTGGTTCCTCGGTGAGTGTCAGGCTCTTGGCATCGACCTTGTGGCCGCATTTGGTGCACACGAAGCGCGACATGTTGCCGTGGAACTCATACACCACGCTGTTGCCCGCCACGGTGTGGAGGTCGTCGATGTTCTGCGTGATGACGCTGCTCAGGCGACCTTCCTTTTCCCATTTGGCAAGGACGAGATGCCCGGGATTGGGCTTGATGTCCTTGTTGCTGAAAAAGTTATAGAATACCTCGCGGATGATCTTCCACGACTCCTTGGTGTGGCGATAGTAGAAGTCGATGTCGAGTGAGTTGGGGTCGTACTGGTTCCAGATGCCGCCCTCGCCACGGAAAGGCGGGATGCCGCTCTCGGCGGAAGTGCCGGCACCGGTGAAGCCCACGATGTTCTTCGCCTTGGAGAGGATTTCAGCGGCTTGCTTGATTTTTTCGGTATTCATTGATTTAAGATTTTTAAAGATTGTTTTTCAGGCGCAAAGTTAGTGAAAAAAGATTGATTTGATGAAAGATGGACGAAAATGTGTATTTTTGCAAGGTCAAGATAAAAACGGAGTCAGCATGAGGAAAGAATTCAATGTCACAGGAAGTTGCAATCCGCAAAGACATTATATGGTTGATATGGAGAAACGATTTAAAGCCGTTGAAGAATTGATAGAGATGGGTGAATATTTCATTATCAACCGTGCGAGGCAGTATGGGAAAACAACGATGCTGCATACAATCTGTAGTAGGATTTCCAATCACTTTCAAGTTTTATTGGCCAACGCTAAAGAATTGGATAAAGATGTTTTTCTGTTCGGAAAAGAAATAATTCAATCTTGTAAAAGTGCAGAAAAACCAATGGTTTTGTTGATAGACGATGCTGACAAGAATTCTGATGAACTAAAATTCGTGGACTTTCTAGGACTTTTGCGCAATGAATATCTCAGACGAGACAAAGATAATACGAGAAGCACTATCCATAGTATTGTTTTGGCTAGCGAACAAGATGTTAGGAACATTGTTATTCGAGATTCTTTTGGTAATAGGGTAAAAATTGCCCCTTGGAACATTGCCGCCGATTTCAACGTGGATATGACCTTCCATCCCGAAGAAATCGCACAGATGCTCAATGATTACGAGAACGATGTGCATACGGGTATGGACATCAAGGCCATTAGCGAGGAGATTTACAAATACACAACGGGCTATCCTTATTTGGTGAGTGCGATTTGTAAGATTATAGATGAGCGCTTGGAGGCAGATTGGACGCTTGACAATGTGCAGAAAGCCGTGAAAATCATTGCAAAAGGCGAGAATGTCACCTTGATTGATGACCTTTCCAAGAATATCGAGAACAACGCCGAACTGCGTGATTTCCTCTATTCCATCGTCGTGAACGGACAGGAATACAGCTATTCGATGGTTGACCCGATTGTGCGCTTGGCCAACATGTTTTCCTATATCCGTGAGAACCAACGTGGCAAGACGATGATCCACAACCTGATTTTTGAGGAGGCTTTGTTCGTTTATTTCGGAAACAAGACCATGCGCGAACAGGGGACAAAAATCTCTCCTTTTGTGCTGAACTATGTGCAAAATGGCAAACTCAATATGGAGCACGTGGTCACTCGTTTCCGCGACCTGATGCGAGAGGAGTACCGCGAAAGCACCGAGCCTTTCCTTGAAAAGGAAGGCCGTCTGCTGTTTCTTACCTTCCTCAAACCAATTATCAACGGCATCGGCTTCTATTACGTGGAGCCGCAGACCCGCGACAACCGCCGCATGGACTTGGTGGTGACCTACGACAAGCAGGAGTTCATCGTTGAACTAAAGATTTGGCATGGCGACAAATACGAGGAATTTGGCCGCGACCAACTTTCAGGCTATCTCGCCACTCGCGGTATGGATGAAGGTTATTTGGTCACCTTCGACTTCTCGAAAAACAAACAAGAAGCAGAACCTCAATGGATTGAGTGGAATGGAAAGCGGATTTTTGAGGTGATTGTTTAATGTATGAAAGAAACCCAAAACATAGAATTCAAGCGGCTGCAGTTCCTCACATTTGAGCAGGTGCGTGGCGGCATGTTGGCGACCATCCCAAGGGAGCGATTTGTGGCGATTAATAATGGCACATCGCAGAAAAGTGGTCAGGAAACAGAAAGTGGTACGGAAACTACCCAGAAAACTACGGAGAAAACTACGGAGAAAATTCTTAGGCTGATAAAAGAAAACCCATCAATCACCAATAAAGAATTAGCTAGATTATGTGATATCACAGAAGATGGAGTGTTTTTCATATCAAAAAAATGAAAGCTGCAGGTATCATCCGCCGAATCGGTCCTGACAAGGGCGGCCATTGGGAAGTGATTGAGAAACCATGAACGCCAAACAGATTGCGCAGAGAGAAGGGGAATTGGTTTTGGAGGATGATGAAGAATGAAAAAGTTGTATATTTGCGGATGAAATCATTCGAAAATAAAGAATTGAGTAATAATTAAAATATTGAAATACAAAAAGATAGAAATAAACTAACATAGTAATAATCATAGCGTTTGCTATTTATTCGGCATTGCTTCAGGAATCTGCAAATTTCAAAATAAAGTGTCAATTACGAATAGGTCAGCAAACGTCCGTGTTTAGCGCGGACGTTGACTTATCAATTGACACGGGCTTTGCAGAGCCTCTGAAGCGTGGATAAGAAAACGATTCGCGCTTTTTTTATTACTGATAATCAATGTAAAACTGCAATAAAATATATGAAAAAAGAGAAGTTGAATTATTATTATTACCTGCCAAATGATGGCACCGAAGACAGGGTCATTTGTCAATACATGAGGCTTGACTACCTGATTCGGTTACTTGAAACACACATGTATTTTGTCAAGCGCAGACGTGAATTTGATGATACCAATGAGAGTTATGAAAATGTAAAACTGGCTTTTCCTATTGCACCAGCAAAGAAGTATGACTCTCAAGAGCAAGTGCTAACTGAAAGGACAATTCCATATTTTGAAATTATTCATTGTCCTGCTTCGTGCTGGACGAAAAACGAAAACGAGAGTTTCTTGATGTGGAAATCTTATGCGACAGAAATAGGTGTTCGAATAAAAACAACAGTTCACAATCTTATTGCTTCATTAGAAATAGACCTTGAAAGAAATGGAATGAACAAGGTAGTTTGTGGTTCAATGAACTACAAGAAGAATTTAATTCCTTCATCAGATGAATTAGGTCAGTTGTTCAATAAGGATATGGCATATTCCGCCGAAAATGAATTCCGTTTCTACTTTCATATTTCAAATGACCCTGATAAAAAAAGCACAAAGTATCGTCTAATTCCCGTAAATATAAGTGTGATGATAGATGAGATTCTTCTTTCTCCATTCATTTGCAAAGAAGCAGCAGATAAACTTGCAAGAATGATAAAGTGCAGTTATGGCATAAATGTTAAACAATCAAATATTAAGCTAAAATGAAAAAGTTGTTCTTAATAATCATGTATGTGTTTTCAATGACAACAATTTGCATTGGGCAAAGACAGACCATTAATGGGCCATGGACCAATGTCGATTATCAAGGAAAACGGTTCAGACTTGCAAGTGTTGAAATAGATAGGCCTAACAACCAAACTATCGTTATGATTGAAGTTGAGGCGACAAAGGATATTCGAGAAATGAAACCTCCTATTTGTGAACCAAGAATTATTGGAGAACATTGGGAAAGCATGTATCCACATATGGAAAATGGTAAATGGATTGATGAAAATGATTATTTTGGATTCATGACAGATGAAGGTAAAATAGGTGAAGGTGGATACTCTGGTGATGGGAATAAGTTTTATCCTGCTCTTTGGGAAAGAGTAAAAAAGGGAACTATTCATTCGTATTTACTTGTATTTAATGTTGCTATACCACCAGGAGAAACCTCTATTACTATTAAAAGCGGTAATGGAGAGTGTTCATGGTCTGGTTTTGCTTCTCTAGGTTTTAATTGTACACTTTATAATCCAATGCCTAAGTTAAAGCAAATTAATGTAAGTGAGACAATTCTTAAATCTATGATTGACAAACAGAACGATGGAATTGCAGGAATATATGAGATTCTTGAACGAGATGGTTTGAGACTGGCTTGCATCAAACACGAAGGTGTATATAAGATAATTTATCTTTCAGGGGGCACAATAAAAGGTTGGAATAGTGGAGAAATCAAAGCAACGTTAAGCGAAACATCGGTGCCAGGACTATTCAAAGCAGATTGGTACAACGAACATAAACAAATTGAAAAAGAAACAGTATTAATAGGCTTTGACAAACTAACCATGGAGGTGAAAATAGGAGAAGAAGCTGTCAGTTATTTCCAAATGTATCCTACGGCTCAAAGTTCCACCTCAGTAAGCGAAAACAGCACGATTGCATCTTGGACAGGAACAGGTTTTGCTATCGGTAATGGCTATATTGTAACAAACAATCATGTTGTAAGTGAAGCCCAATCCATCAGCATCAAAGGTGTAAAAGGCGATATGAACACTGGATATACTGCAGAAGTTGTTGCGACCGACAATATAAATGATATTGCAATACTGAGGATAACAGACAGCCAGTTTGCTGTTTTCGGAACTATTCCGTATGCTGTCCAGCAACGGATGGCTGATGTCGGAGAGGATGTATTTGTGCTTGGCTATCCTCTGACGCAGGCTTTGGGCAATGAAATAAAACTAACCAATGGCATCATTAGCTCACGAACAGGTTATCAAGGAAACATTTCCACATATCAGATGTCAGCACCTGTGCAGCCAGGCAATAGTGGCGGACCTATGTTTGATAACAAAGGCAATATAATTGGCATTGTAGTGGCAGGAGTGCCCGGAGCCGAGAATGTAGGCTATGCAATTAAGACTTCGTATCTTAATATACTTATCGAGAGTGCTGGACTAAATATCAAACTTCCCTCTAACAATACTATTTCGACCTTATCATTAGCGGAAAAGGTTAAGCGTGTGAAGAATCTTGTGTTTTATATTGAGTGCAGCAAATAGAAAAGCCAATAGTCAATTGCCCGTATACTCAATCATATAGGTCAATAAACTCATACGAATTCCCCATCGCCTCCAAAAACCTAATAAAGTCCTCCTGGCTAATAATAATCGTCCCCGTGTTGTCATTGGGATGGAAGCTCAGGCGAGGGGCATTCAAGAGGTTTTTGTCGATGAAGAGGTGTACCTCGTGGTTCTCGTCGTTGATGAGGCCGAAGGGGGAGACGCTGCCGGGCTTCAGGCCAAGGTATTTCTCCATGCGAGCTTCCGAGGCGAAGGTCAACTTGCCTTGGTGCAGACGCTGCTCCAGGTCGTGGATGTCCATCTGGTGCATGCACTCGAAGATGACGAGGTAGTGCTTGTTGCCCTTGTGGTTCCTGAAAAACAGGTTCTTGCAGTGCGTCGCCTCGAACTTGCCCCAGTAGGCCAACGACTCCTCGATGGAACCCAAAGGCGGGTGAAACTTGATGTCGAAGTCGATGCCGAGGCCGAGCAGGGTGTCCACTACCTTCTGCTGCCGCTCACTCAAGGGTTGGTTGATTTCTGATGGTTTCATAGTTTTCTTTATTGGGATTGCTTCGCAAGAAATCTTTCAAAAATAGTGTCTTTTATGTTTTGGTATTGCTTCGCAAGAAATCTTATTAAAATCTTATGTAAAAATCCTTCAAAATCAGACTTTAATAGATTTTTCTTATAATTTTTGATAGATTTCTCGGCTTTAGCCGATACCATAGTTTAACTTTATTGTGCATCTTTATTTTTGATAGATTTTGTATTGATTTTTGATAGATTTCTTGGCTTTAGCCAATACCATAACTATAACTTACTTTTCAGTGCTTTACCTGTATATGATGTCTTGCACTTCACCAAGTCCTCAGGTATGCCTTCAAAGACGATTTCGCCGCCCTTGTTGCCGCTCTCGGGACCCAGGTCGATGACCCAGTCCGCCGACTTGATGACATCCATGTTATGCTCGATGATGATGACGCTGTGGCCGTTGGCAATCAAGGCGTTGAACGACTCCAGCAGCTTGTTCACATCGTGGAAATGCAGGCCCGTGGTCGGCTCGTCGAAGATGAAGAGCGTGGGCTTCTCCACCTGTCCCTTGATGAGGAAATAGGCTAGCTTCACGCGCTGCGCCTCGCCGCCCGAAAGCGAACTCGACGACTGCCCAAGCTTCAAATAACCCAAACCGACTTCCTGCAAAGGCTTCAAGCGGTTGACGATGCGCCCGACGATGGGGGTCTGCCGCTCCGACGAGTGCTCGAAGAAGTCGATGGCCTCCTCGATGCTCATGTTGAGGATGTCGGAGATGTGTTTGCCGTCGTATTTGATTTCCAGCACCTCTTCCTTGAAGCGCGTGCCGTGGCAAGCCTCGCATGGCAGGTAGACGTCGGCCATGAACTGCATCTCGATCTTTTGCACGCCCTCGCCCTCACATTCCTCGCAACGACCGCCCGGCACGTTGAACGAGAAGAAGGCAGGCTTGATGCCACGCAGTTTGGCCAATTTTTGCTCCGAAAACAGCGTCCGTATCTCGTCGTATGCCTTCAGGTAAGTGGCTGGATTAGAGCGCGACGACTTGCCGATGGGGTTCTGGTCGATGAACTCGACGGCCTGGATGAGGCGCAGGTCGCCTTCCAAGGCCCCATAGCTGCCGCATTTCTCGGCGTTCTCGCCCAGCTGCCGTTTCATGGCGGGGTAGAGTACATCCTTCACCAAAGTCGACTTGCCCGAGCCGCTCACGCCTGTGATGACGGTCATCATGTTGAGCGGGAAACGCACGGTGAGGTTCTTGAGGTTGTTCTGCGTCGCGCCCTTGATGACGATGGCGTTGGCGCTTTTGCGTCGGCGGGTGGGCACGGGGATGCTCATCTTGCCCGTGAGGTATTGCGTGGTGAGGCTCTTCTCGCAGTTGATCAGATGCTTGATGTCGCCCTCAAATACGACTTCGCCGCCAAAGGCACCTGCCATCGGCCCGATGTCGATGATGTAGTCGGCGGCACGGATGATCTCCTCGTCATGTTCCACCACGATGACGGTGTTGCCGATGTCGCGCAGGCGTTTCAGCACCTTGATGAGTTGCTCGGTGTCGCGGGAGTGCAAGCCGATGCTGGGCTCGTCCAAGATATAGGTGGAGCCGACCAAACTACTGCCCAAAGAAGTCGCGAGGTTGATGCGCTGCGACTCACCGCCCGAGAGCGTGTTGGAGAGACGGTTCAGGGTCAGATAGCCCAAGCCCACCTCGATGATGAAATCCAAGCGGTTGTTGATTTCCACTAGCAGGCGAGAGGCGATTTTGCTGTCGGTCTCGTCGAGTTTGAGGTGGTCGAAGAAGGCCTTCAGTTCGTCCAAGGGCATCAGCACAAGGTCGGTGATACTCTTGCCGCCCACCTTCACATATTGCGCTTGTCGGCGCAGGCGCGTGCCGTGGCATTCGGGGCAGACCGTCTTGCCACGATAACGCGACAGCATCACGCGGTATTGTATCTTATACGACTGTGTTTCAACATAGTTGAAGAAGTCCACGATGCCTTCGAAGTACTGGTTGCCGGTCCAAAGGAGGCTCACCTGTTCGTCGGTGAGTTCGTAGAACGGCTTGAAGATGGGGATGCCCACCTTGTCGGCCACGCGGATGAGGGCGTCTTTCCACTCGCTCATCTTCTCGCCGCGCCAGCAGGCGATGGCGTTCTCGTAGATGGACAGGCTCTTGTTGGGCACCACCAGGTCGGGGTCGATGCCGATGACGCTACCGAAGCCTTGACAGGTGGGGCAGGCGCCGTAGGGGTTGTTGAAGGCGAACATATTGGCCGTAGGCGGTTCGAAGGTGATGCCGTCGGCCTCGAAACGCGACGAGAAGTCGGCTTCCTTGCGCTCGCCGTCGAGTTCGCTGATCACCTGGCAGGTCTCCTTGCCCTCGTAGAAGGCGGTCTGCACCGAGTCGGAGATGCGCCCGATGGCGTCGTCCATGCTCTCATTGACCTTGATGCGGTCGATGAGCAGCTTCACCTTCTTCTCGCTGACCTTTTTCTTCTGGTCGAGGAAATCCTCGATTTTAATGATCTCGCCGTTATATAATATACGGTAGAAGCCCTGCTGCATGAGGATGTTGAGGTGCTCTTCGAGGCTGCGGCCTTCGGGAAGGTGAAGCGGCGCGACGATGTAGGCCGTGCTACCCGTCGGCAGGCCGAGGATATGGTTCACCACGTCCATCACCTGGTGCTTCTTGACCAGTTTGCCCGAGGCAGGGGAGTAGGTCTTGCCGATGCGGGCATAGAGGAGTTTTAGGTATTCGTAAATCTCGGTGCTTGTGCCCACGGTGGAGCGCGGGTTGTGTGAGTTCACCTTCTGCTCAATGGCGATGGCGGGCGAGAGGCCCGTGATGCTCTCCACATCGGGCTTGTTGAGTCGGCCCATGAACTGTCGCGCATAAGAACTCAAGCTCTCCACATAGCGGCGCTGGCCTTCAGCATACAAGGTGTCGAACGCCAAGGACGACTTGCCCGATCCCGACAGGCCAGTGATGACCACCAACTTGTTCTTCGGAATCTGCAAACTGATGCTTTTCAGGTTGTTGACCTTCGCGTTGCGGATGGTGATATAAGATGGTTTGTTTTCTTTCAAAACGCAAAAATTGAATCCGCAAAGGTAGAGAAAAGCGGGGAAATAGGAGAGAGTTGAGAAGAAAAAATCCTTAAATAATCGCTATTGAGAGTCCGCATAGCGAGCTGATGATGGAGAAATCTACCATAGCTATTATTAGGTGCCATAAATTCTGATAACGCACATGCAGTTTGTATTGCAGTACTATTTTGAGAAGCTTTTCGCTGTTCAGAGCGGTTCATTTTGCCGCCACCCCACACAAGTGGAACAGCACCCTCGCCCCGACGTTGCCGTCCCAGTCGCCGCCGTCGGGCGAAGGGGAGACTTCGCAAAGGTCGAAGCCGATGATGTCCTTGCCAGCCTCGCGGATGCGGTTGAGGAGGTACATCAGCTCCTCGTATTCCAAGCCGCCCGGCACGGGTGTGCCTGTGTTGGGGCAGAGCTTCGGGTCGAGGGCGTCGATGTCGATGGAGAGGTAGACCTTCTTGGGCAGTGCAGCAATCATCTCATCCACGATGTCCTTCCATTTGGCACCTTCGTAGATGCGGCGGCGGCAGTCGCGGTCGAAGAACACCTTAATCCTATTGGGTTGGCTCTCAGCAAGTGCCTTCTCCTGGTGACAGTAGTCGCGGATGCCGACTTGAACGAGCTTCTTCACATTGCTGAATTGCAGCGTGTTGTAGAAGATGGAAGCGTGTGAGTATTTGAAGCCCTCGAAAGCTTCACGCAGGTCGCAGTGGGCATCGGCGTGAAGGATGCCGTATTCCACACCGAGCTGGTTGAGGTATTGGTGGTAGGCGAGGGGACAGCTGTGGTCGCCGCCCAAAAGACCGACCACCTTGCCTTGTGCCTTCCAGTAGGCGATGCGTTCGCGCAGCCAGGCGTTTTTCTGTTCGGTGGCATCTTCAATCATGTCATACATCATTTCGTAAGTCTTTGGGTCGTCATCGATGGTGCCTTCATACAATGCGTTGATGATGTCCTCGCTGATGGGTGCCATCTTGTCGTGGAGCTCGCGGAGTTCGGTAGGGAATTCGTCCATCCAGATGCCTTTTTGCCAGAGGTCGGGATAGTCGTGGTGGCAGAGGTCGACTTGCAAGGAAGCCTCCATGATGGTGGCAGGACCGTCGACGGTGCCACGGTTGTAGCTCGTGGTGAGTTCCCATTCGACGGGTATGATGATGATTTGCGCCTCTTCGGCGGTGCAGGGCAGACCGTAAATACCTGAATCGGCGACGGCTGCGGCGTTAGGGTCAAAAACGTTTTCCATATTTTTTTAATTTTTTTTGCAAAAATAAGAAAAATAAAGATGGTATTTCAAAAATTAGTATTTTTGCTCCATTAATAACTAAAACAGAATGTCTGATAATATACTGATTCCTTGGTATGCGATGGAGACTGATCCTGGACGACAAAAGTGTTTCAATCGCCCCACCTCAGCGGTGTACATTTGGAAGCCTCAACCCAAGCCTGAGCCAAAGCCAGAGCCTGCTCCAACGCAAAATAGCCAGCTAAAACCAAAGTCCGTGCGGAAGCAACCTCAAGTGATTTATAGGCCAGCAGATGTGGTGATGATGGAACTGACGGTGAAAACGCGGCATGATCTGGTCAAAGACATTTCTTTCGAGTGGTCGAAGGCCGACTTTTATCACGACCTTTGCATCTCGTGGTTCAACGAACAGAAAACGAAAGGTCTCACCGAAGTGGTCTATCTTTGTGGCGAAGAAGTAATCGAGGCGACGGGAAAAGTGCTTGTATGTTGCCTTGTCTGTCGGTACTCCGATGGCCATCTTGAGGGTTTCACTCCTGGTTTGGAAAAGAAAGACAATGAAAACGAGCCCGCAATCATGGCAGTTGAAGTTAAGTCTGACTATCAAAAGCCACGATTTGTTGACAATGCCGAGGCATTCAAGAATGCTCTTCAAACCATAGCTGACTATGCCCCATACGAGGGATGGAAACAACGATTCCATAGCGGGCTAAGGATCATGCAAGACGAAACGGTGAAGTTTTATGGGCAAAAGGATACTTTCAACATTCAACCACCTTATTTCAGGTATCTATATGCAGCCCAAGTCACGCATCTTGGTTTCGGTATGGGGTCTTGGTTCGACTTGCCTATGGTGGGTTCCGAGAGTTTCAAGGCTGTTACCAAGCTGTTTTCCACCCAACGCCACAATGCCATCATGTATGCAATCAATAACTGTTAGCTATTAGCTATGACCGAATATACACTCTATCCCATAAACAACAACAACGTCGATTGGCCGTTATACCATCTGGTGGCGCATTTCATGAAAAACAGCTACCATCTCGACGGTATTACTGTCGGCGACGGACAAACTGAGCTTTTCAAACCTTTTGATGACGATGCCGTGCAGGAGAAGCGCTCTTATGAGTATAAACTGGTCTTTCCCAACGAAGAGTTGACAGTGAGCTACCCAGAAGAAATCCTTGACCAGGAAGTGGTCGTGTTGAAGAGTTACATTCCGATAGAGCATATGGGGATTCCCAACGCTTTCGATCCCGATGACGACGGAGTGTGGTATCAGGATATCCCGTTGGAGTATTTTTGCTATTCCGACAATGGTCACGGTCCGACGTTGAAACATGTTCATACGGATATGCCCAGCGCATTTCCCAGTTTTGTCTACAATGGCGATTTGTTCGCCAAGGCGGTGGCTTCACTCCTTGATTTTTTGCGTAGGCACAACCTTACGGAATTTTCATGGTATGAACGTCTACAGACTGTGCTTCAAATGCTTGAAGGAAATGCCAACGAACTGCACATTCTGCACAACGCTGGCTTCTTCGACCACAATGAGCTATGGAATTGGCTGGAGGATTATGACATCAATAAACGCGACATTGTGAAGACAAAGGACGGTTATCTCGCCCAACTGAAGCGTTATGCCATGTTTGTCTTGAATCATCTCAACTGGGAGAAAGGCACTCCTATTGGAGAAAATGACCGTGAGAAACGGGTTGGGGTGTATCAGAGGCTTACCGAAGAGAAAATGGCTGCTATCACTGACGAGATGGCACGACGCATGAAATTGCTACAGAACAAGCTCGAAAAGTATAGGACTAACGCCATCGAAAGACGTATTTTTGCATTAACTCCTGGGTCGCCCGCAACACCTGTTGATGTGGGCAAGCGTAACAATAGGACTTTCTTAATAATCATTGGTGCGTTTGCCGCAATGGTGCTCCTTGTTTTCGGCTTGGTCGTTGGTCTTGGAGGCGAAGCAGCTCGCAATGCGGCCGTTGCCGTTGGCGGCATAGTGGCCATCGTTACAGCAGGTGTCGCCGCGGCAACTGCACGCAGCTATCAGCATCGGCATCCGGCAGGGTTTAGATATGTTCTGCTCTTTGTCGGTATCATCCTTCCTTTTCTTTTAGGTTGGATGGGCAACAAACTCATGTATGCGCTGAAAGATGACGTCTCGCCACAAGCTTTGATGGTTTTTGTCCTCATGCTGATGACAGTGGTCATCGTGGCCTCGGTATTGTTGCGCCGCAAGCAGCCCGATGAGCGTCATGCGCGACCTTATACGGTGGCTATTCTTGTCGCCGTGATGGAGATCATAGGCCATTTTGTTGGCGGATTCGTACATTTTGTGGAATAGAAACGAAAAAGTATAAATAGAACACATCTCAATGTAAAACTTGGCGCTTTTCTATGCGCCGCAAAAACAGAAAGGAAAAACAACAATGAAAACTTTAAAAAACAAAAAACTGTTTACGGCTTTAATGCTGTTGTGTTTGAGCTTGATTTCAAGTTGTGTAATGGCTCTGCCATCAAGTTCAACTAGTTTTTACTTGTCATCTCCTACTTTCAGTAATGGTTCTGATTATGGTGACTTGTTGTATAATGGTGATTTCTATTGTAGAATCTACTTTGTGGGAAATTATTTGTGCGATCATAATTACAACATTCAAATCTATGAAAGAGCTGTGGTTGAAACAATGTACAAAGATGGTACGAAAAATCTAGGGACTACTAGTACTCTGTATAATTTTGATCGTTTAGATACGAATAATAATAGGGTTTACACACGAATTTGCAAAGATGGCAGTAAAGAAACCTTTACGGTAAAGAGTGATTATTCATGCACACTAATTGGCTTTGCATCCACATGTTATTATACCGTAGGGTACAAACAACAGCAAACTTATAGTAATACTCCTGTCCCAAACAACGGTTCATATAACAATTCGTACAATAACAATAATACAGGTGGATCAACATCTCGTACATGTTCTTTATGCAATGGAAGTGGTAGATGTTGTGGCGCAGGCAATGTCGCATTTTCCAACCAATATTGCGGAGGTACAGGACGTTGCCATCCTTGCAATGGTACAGGGTGGATGACAAATACTGTTACAGGCAATAAGACGAAATGCACCTATTGCGGAGGATCTGGAGTATGCTCTCATTGCAGAGGAACTGGGTCTTGTGAACGATGTGGTGGATCGGGAAAACACTGATTTGCCTTTGAGTGATGTGATTATCCAGCTTGTCGCAAAAGAAGGCGATTACTTATAGGAATGAACAGCGTTGGGAGGAGAGCGAGTTTGCCATGGTCGAAAATTTGATGGGCAAAATTGGATATAAATTAGGAATATATTTTTACTTTTGCGCGTTCAAAATGGAATTATGGACCTCTTTTCCTGCCTTTCGCCTTTTGTCTTTTGCAGCTTTGCCTCGGGCAGCAGCGGCAATTGCTACTATGTGGGCAAGCAGGATGAAGGCCTCCTGGTGGATGCGGGTGTCAATGCCAAGCAAATCGTTACGGGATTGGTAAAGAATGACTTGAGTATGAAAAACATCAAGGCCATTCTGATTACGCATGATCATATCGACCACGTGAAAGGCTTGGAGGTTTTGACGAAAAACACGCCCGTTCCGATCTACGCCCATTCCGATTGTCTTCAAGGTCTCGCCGAAGGCAATGCCACAAAAAAGATTGATTCAGGACTGTTTCATGAGATTGAGCCCATGCAGCCGTTTGAGATTTGTGGCATCACGATTGAGGCTTTCCCAGTGATGCATGATGGGCGGGGAGCTGTGGGCTATCATTTTAACTATGAGGGACATACCTTGACCATTGCCACCGACATCGGGATGCTCGACAAGGTGGTGAAGGAGCAGATTCGTAAGGCCGACAACCTTGTCATTGAGGCCAATTACGATGTGGAAATGTTGGAGAAAGGCTCGTATCCTTACATTTTGAAGCAACGCATCGCAGGGCCTTTTGGCCATCTGAGCAATGAGGAGTCGGCGCGTTTTGTGGCTGAGGTCTATCATTCGGGCATGAAAAACATCATGCTGTGCCACCTCAGCGAGAACAACAACACCCCGGAACGTGCCATGCAATGCCTGTATCAGCAGTTCCACAAAAAGCATGTCCGTCCCGATGTGAACACCTCCATCTTCCCCTTGCCGCGCCACAAGAGCACAGGTTTTGTGTATCTGTAGATTCCCCAATTTTCCACGTTTTTTGAGGCATTCTGTGACTTTCCACATTATTCCACACTGTGGCACGCTGCAAGTTATGAACATAAACTGTTGATAACCTTTGCATTCAAGTGTTTTCGTATTTGTGGCACGCATTGTGCTATATAAACAAGGTGGATTAAAGTCGAATTGAAATGCAACATAGATTGACATTGATTTCTTTGCTATTCGTGGTCTTGTTGGCCACCTCATGCAATGTGGAACGTTCCGAAAAGTACCAAGCCCTTTTGGCAGAACGTGATTCTTTGTACACCGAAGCTGTGGCTTCGAAAGGTGGTTTCGACCAAGCGTTGAACACCATCAACGAGATTGAAGCAGCCCTAGAGGCGGTGCGCGCCCAGGAAAACATCATCATGATGGATAATCAAGAGGGCAATACTAACAAGGCTGTTACCGAGATTAACGCCATCCAGCAGACCTTGCAGGAGAACCGCCAAAAGATCGAAAAACTTGAGAAGCAGCTGGCCGAACAGGGCGCAACTTCAAAGGCCTTGAACCAGACTGTGAATCGCTTGAAGAAACAATTGGAAGAAAAAGACACCTATATCAGTAGCTTGAAGGATGAATTGCAACAGAGTCGCGAGCAAATCGCCGAACTGAATGAACAGGTGACCGACCTGAATAACAACATCAGCGAGTTGAGCACCAACTTGGATGTGATGGCGGTTCAGAACGCAGCGCAACAGGCTACCATCGAAAACCAAGATGCCATGCTGAACACAGTGTGGATTTGCATCGCCCCTCAGCAGACATTGGTTGAGAAGGGTATCCTCAGCAAAGGCGGACTGTTCCAATCGAGCGCCATCTCCAAGCAAGGCTTCGACAAGACACAGTTTGTGGAAGGCAACAAGCGCGAACTGGAGCTCATCCCGCTGAATACCAAGAAGGCCAAAATCATGACCACCCACCCGGAAAGCAGCTATCAGATTAATGAAGGAGAGGAAGGGGCTCAGACCTTGCAAATCCTCGACAAGGAAGCTTTCTGGAGTATGTCGAATTATTTGGTAGTATCCATCAAATAAAAATCCGTTAATACGGAACTGCTCGTTTTCAATTTTTTTAAAAATGCCTCACATTTCCCCAATGTGGGGCTTTTTTTGTGTGTAATTTTGTGGAATCTACGGAAAAATGTTATCTTTGCGGCATGAAATGTAGAATTCTAGTTGTGGAAGACGATGCCTCCTTCGGCCTGATGATTCAGACCTGGCTGAAGAAGAACGGTTATGAGGCCGTGCTTGCGTCGCGATACGAACAGGCCAAGATTGAAATTTCCAATGGTGACTTTGGCTTGATTCTCACCGATTTGCGTTTGCCCGATGGTGACGGTATCATCCTGATGACTTGGGTGCGAGAGAAGCTGAAGAGCAAGGTGCCCATCATCGTGATGACGGGCTATGCCGAGGTGCAGACCGCCGTTTCGGCCATGAAACTCGGTGCTTTCGACTACCTCAAGAAACCTATCAATCCAAGTGTGTTGGAGGAGAAAATCGCTGCTGCGCTGACTTCGGGTGTTGACGAGGTTGAGGAAACCTTTGTCCCGGGCACCAAGCAGTGGGTGAGGGGTAACAGTCCCGCCATGGTGCGGCTCTACAAACATGTGGAATTGGTGGCACCCACCAAGTTCTCCGTGTTGATTCTCGGCGAGAGTGGCACGGGCAAGGAATACATCGCGCGCATGATCCACGAAAAAAGTCAGTTTAAGGACGGTCCTTTCATCCCCGTTGACTGTGGAAGTCTGTCGAAAGAGCTGGCGCCCAGTGAGTTGTTCGGCCATCTGAAAGGCTCGTTTACCTCTGCCATTGCCGACAAGAAAGGCGTGTTCGAGCAGGCTAAGGGTGGCACAGTGTTCCTTGATGAGGTGGGCAACCTGCCTTACGAGGTGCAGATGCAACTCTTGCGTGCCTTGCAGGAGCAGAAGGTGAGGCCAGTGGGCTCGGCCACCGACATCCAAGTGGATGTGCGCATCATTGCCGCCACCAACGAAGACTTGGAGCATGCCATCGAGGAAGGGCGCTTCCGTCAGGATTTGTTCCACCGCATCAACGAGTTCGCCATCGAGGTGCCGCCTTTGCGCGACCGTTTGGAGGACTTCGATGAGTTGACCGCCTTCTTCATCCGTCAGGCCAACGAGGAGTTGGGCAAGAATGTGAAGGGCATTTCAGAAGATGCCTTGCAGCGGATGAAAGAGCAACGCTGGAACGGCAACCTGCGTGAGTTGCGCAATGTGGTGCGTCGTTGTGTGCTGTTTGCAGAAAGTGAGAACATCGAGCTGGACGACCTGCCAGTATTCAGCGCGCCCAACAAGAAGACCGTCATTGCCTCGGATGAGGATGACTGGGCCTTGCGTCCCGAGCATGAGAAGGAACAGATCGAAGCCGCCTTACAGAAGGCGAGGGGCAACAAGACCGTCGCGGCCAAACTGCTGCAAATCGACCGCAAGACCTTATATAATAAGATGCATCTATACGGAATTGAACTATAATCCTGATCAGCTATTGCCATGAAAAAAACAGTATTCTTAATATGTGGCGTGATGGCCCTGTTATTTGGCCTGGAAGCCAATGCCCAAAAACCTTACAATATGGATGAGCTATATGAAATAGGAAAGCTCTCGAAGGGTTCTATCTCCGATTTTGTCTCATGGATGCTGGCAGAGCCGGAGGATGAATTGAATGGGCCCATGAGCGAGGCGTGGCAACTCTATCGGAAGAATAAGCCGTTGGGCAAGGGCACGACAATCATTTTGGATGAGAAGAACGGCTATTTCAGGTATGAGATGGACTATGACAAGGAATACGAGGATGAAGAAGGTGAGCCGGTGGAAAGTATTACTGTTGTGGAGATGTGTGTCTGGAATTGTGCCGACGGGAAACATAAGCTGTTTGCTGAGAATGTTGGAGGCACCTATCAGGGGAAACCCCATAATGATGGACAATTTGACGGCGCCATGTTTTTCCTGTATGACAAGGCGACCCATAAGTTGTATGGTTTCAACGAAGCCATTGATAGTGAAGAACTGTCCAGCTTGGCACCTCTACAGTGGAGATATGATGGAGAACGGTATTTTGCCACCGACCATGTGACGGGCGAGTGGAAACAGATGACCCAAGAGGAGTACGACAAATGGATGGAAGACCGCCCTGTGGTGACCCTGTCTCTGCCCCGCAGTGGAAAAGACATCAAGGCTCATATCTATACCTCGACTGGGAACAAGGAGCGGACCTTTGCTTGGGACGGCTACCGTTTCCACCTTTCAAAGTAGTTTGCTTTTAGGCGAGGCAATGTTTGGGGTATTTCATCGTTAATAACGATATATATCCTTATGCAATGGAGTGTTAGATAGTTATTAACGATTCAAAAGGGCATGGAATCAGACGTTTTGTCGTTCATAACAATAGTTGACCTGATTCGATAGTGTATGGAATCGTTATAAACGACCTAAATAGGCAAAGAATCGGACAATTTGTCATTGATAACCTTTTGATTCCCTATTTGATACGGTTTTTGATGGTTGTTCGTCAATAAAATGTTCTTTATGACTCCATCCAAATTCAACCAGGGCCTGGATTCCTTGTCGTTCCATACTGGAATTGATGAGATATGTCTTTGTCTTAATGACGTGCAGGCTGACGATTACATGTTGGGTCTTGTCCAAGAAGTGAAAGATGCCAACCAAAGGCTTTTAGATGCCCTACGTGTTGGCACGGCAAAGCATAATGTGCAAAAGGAAGTCAAACAGCTCAACGACAGCATTGTGGCGGCACATCGTTTCATCGACTCGTGCTGCTATTTGCCCGATGCCGAGGTGAAGGCCAGTGCCAAGGCGCTCAAAAAGCTCTTCGGTTCCTATGGCAAACCTATTACACGGATGGACTTGTACACCCAGATGACCGTGGTGAGTGTATTGCTTCGCGATTTGGCGCAACCCGAGATGCAAGTTCATGTGGAAAAGCTCCCCATGTTGCTGGAGCGTATCAACGGCATTCAGGAAGCTTTGGATACATTATTGCATAAACACATGGATGTAATTTTGGACAAGAGCACGATGAAGAAGCACAAGCCTCTTCCCGTCCTGAAGCGTGAAGTTAATGAGAAGCTCGAAGTCTTGGTAACCTATCTACAGGCGATGGCATCAAAGGAACCTGAGGCCTATGGCAAGCCCTATGCGGTGGTGACAGCAATTATAACGCGGCTGAATGACACTTATACGGGCGGTGCGCCTAAAGCCTCAAGAAAAAGGGAAGATGCTGATGGAGCCTCGGAGGCTACGAGGGTTTCTATTGGGGCGTGAAGAGGATCTTTGGATTGTTTATGGCTGATCCTAATGGCATGTGAGAGGTTTTGTTTAGTTGGAAAGGGATGGTAAGGACAAATGAATAAAAAACAAGTGATTGAATTACATCTGAAATAGCAATGTTGATGCAAAATTATCAGTATTTTTGCAATCTAAAACCAAACAAAATGCTCATAAAAAGAAGTAAACAACATTGTTGTCATAGATACTACCTTTTCATTTGGGTTCTTATATTGTCAATGCTTTGCTCCCCATTGGTGTTGTCTGCCCAGCAGAAGCATGCTTTGCTAATTGGGATTTCAAACTATCCACAATATGATTATGCGGATGCGTCTTGGGCACCGATACACGGCACAAACGATGTGCAGTTAATTTCACCAATACTTGCAAAGCAAGGTTTCAAAATCAATACGCTAACTAATGAATCTGCAACGCATGAAGCCATTGGTAACAGCTTGAAGGATTTGGGAAACAGCGTACATTCTGGTGATATAGTTTATATCCATCTGTCTGGACACGGGCAAGCGGTAGAAGATGAGAATGGCGACGAAGCAGATGGATGGGATGAGGCTTTTATTCCGTTTGATGCCGAACGCAGTTACAGAGAGAATGGCTATCATGGAGAAAACCATTTGCTTGATGACGAGTTGAATGGTTACCTTAATACCATACGTAGAAAGGTCGGAGAGACAGGAATAGTATATGTGGTGATGGATGCTTGTCACGCTGGTTCTTCTTATCGAGGCGAAGAGGAACAAGATAGTGTATATGTGCGTGGTACGGAAATAGGTTTCAGTAAAAATGGGAAAACATACACCCCAAGAATTAATCGAAGTGGAAATATCCTTATTGCATCGGAGGGTGGGATGGTTCCCATTTATATGCTGGAAGCCTGTCGGTCATACGAAGTGAATATTGAAATAAAACAAAATGGTACATTCCATGGCCCCTTGTCCTATTATATCGGCCAACAATTGTTAACCAAGCCCTTGTTATTCGACACTAATTGGATTGAAGAGGTACGGAAAAACATGGATAAAGACATCCGATTGGTAAGGCAACACATGGTAATTGAAAGTTCAAAATAAGTATGGCCGTCATATCATTAAATAGGAAGCGGGACGAAGCCCTGAACGAGTTCGCAAGAAAGTATCGGGATAGGACTTTGTGCTATCTTCAAAAGGCTTTTTCGTTAAACAAGGAAGATTGTGAAGATGTTTTCCAAGAGTCCTCGATTGTTTTGTGTAGGGATGCAGGCAGCGGCAAGTTGGACAATCGTATTTCTTCTCTATACACTTATTTCATTGGTATTTGCAAAAATAAAGCCCATGAACAGCTTAGGGCAAATGGTAAAGCTTTTCTGCCTTCAATTGATGATTATTCAAGCGATGAGGATGAACGCAAATACACCGTGCTTCTTAACAAGGCGGACAAAATCCTTAACCTGATAGATTCAAATGAGAAAGAGGAATATGAGAGGAACAGCATTGTACAAGAAATGGTTAAGCAATTGCCATCCCCATGTGATGAAATGCTTTGGTCATTCTATCGTGATGGTCTTTCCATGAAGGCAATCGCGCAGATGTTTAAATACGCAAGCGAAAACGCAGCCAAGGTAACGAAGCACCGTTGCCAGGAAAAATTCCGCAATAGATATGAAGAACTGCTAAGCAAAAAGTAAACGAGAAAAGCGATGAACATGGAAGAAACACTATATGATAACGAAGAAAGAATTGAGCGGTATCTTCATGGAGAGATGACGCCCGACGAAGAAGCAATATTTGAAGAGGATCTTGCCAATGATGACACTTTACGGCGACAGGCCGAAGCTATGGCAAGAATTGTTAAAGGCATGGAGACGGTTGGCGGCGAGCAAGACAGATTGCTGGTTGAAAAGATGAAAACAGCAAACGGGAAAAAACTTGCACCTGTTTGGTGGATGTCTATTGCAGCAAGCCTCGTGATTATCTTCACTGTGGGCTATCACTTCTATGACCGTTCCCAAACTATTGGCTTGGGGCAGCAATATGCCTATGTGTTTTCAACCGAAACAGAGACATTGATTCGCGGTGAAGAGGATGAAGATGTAGCAAACAAACTCAGTGTGCTATTTGACAATGCAGCCAATGGAAAAGATTTGAAAAACACAATTTCGCAACTTGAAGAGTTGTGGGCGTTGGCTCAAAGTGATACTTATAATGACTATACAACGTATGAGCCTTACATAGGATGGAATCTTGCTATAGCATATTTGCGTAATAATGAGAAAAAGGAAGCAAAGTCTGTTCTTAAACAAATGCAGCTGGATTATCCTGAAGGGACAGCAATAGGTGATAAAGTTGCCGAATTACTTAAAGAGTTATAGCATGAAAAAGCCGTTTTTTCTTTTCTTGTGTTTGTTTTTATGTGCCACCGTATGGGCACAAAATCTCACAAAAACGGAAGTTGATAGGTTGGTTGATTCGTATGTTAGTCAGGAAAAGTATGATTCAGTCTCCTTAATGTTAGTATCTTTTGCTAATCAAGAGCACCAGAAAGGAAATTTAGAGACAGCGCTTGAATACCAAATTAAGAATTGCGAACTAATAGAAAAGCATATTGATTCTTTTGTTGCATACGGGATTACCCTAAACGAATTGTATGCAAACTATGGGATGGTGCTTGTATTACAAAGAGACTTGAACAGATCGATAGATGCCATCAATACTTATCTTGAATTAGCACAAACAATAAAACTATACTCTCCTAATGAACTACCATTTTACACAAGTTTGATTGCAAGCACACTTGGTGAATGTACCATGATGCCTTGGGCTGATTCTGTTTATTGTTTGCAAGATGCTTTGGATGTAATAAAACAGCAAGAAGTGACAGAAGACAATATTAATAGGTATCTTTGGTTTAATCGTTGTTTTAATGCGAACAGAAATTACAACAGTTATGAGAATCATTTGTTCGTTAAAAACAGAATAGATGAGATTGATAGTTGGTATTTACACAACAAAGCATACATTCTTGAATTAGACCCTATAAGGTATAAGAGCAAGATTCTTGAATATATCTACGACTATTGTGATTTTCTGTATCTGTTCGCGAGTGCAGTTTGTGCACAGAATCAGGATTTTTGGGGCGCAATTGATTTGTATGGTAAAGAAATAGCAGTTTTGTCTTCTGTTGAAATAGAAGATGATTTGAAAAACTTGAAGATTGCCTCATGTTATGCAAGAATTGCCAGTAATTATAATCTATTGGGAGACATTCCTTTATGTAAGGAATATTGTGACAAGGCTTTCCCCTTCCTTCAAAATCCTACAGATAACTTAGAATATTGTGATATATTATATTCTCTGGCAATTAGTTATTATAATACAGACCAATCTAATTTGGCTGCAAATCTGCAGCTTAGTGAAATACATATACAAGAACGACTTGAAGGGTCTGCTTCGTTGTCAGATTGGAGTACGTATTTTATTTATATTGTCGATACTGACCCAAACGAAGTTATTTCAAAAAACAGAAATCTTAGTAGCATAAGAGTATCAGAGGGAGGCAATGCAAATTATTATATGGTTCTTGGCAAGGCATATTCCATGTTGATGAACACTAATGAAAAGTATCGTGACACGGCTGAAATGTATTTCAAAAAAGTCGATAGTATTTTACTCGTCAATAATGATTATTACGAAAAAAACAATATGAAAGATTACACCATCGCCAATTTGAATGAAATGAGGGCTGAACACTATTCTCGATTGGGCTTAAAAGAGAAATCATACGCCTTGTCGAAATTGGCTCTAGAGTATTATCCTGCCGATAAATACATTAGTTATTATAAAGTCGCACTTAAAGCAGCATTACTTCATGATGAAGCAGGAATTAAAGAGTATCTGCCTAAGTATTATTATGGAATGGAAGAGGAATTGCTGGAAATGCTACCTATCCTTGGTTCTGTTGAGTCCGATGTGTATCTGGCTGACGGCAACAAACCTCTTTACCACATTCCAGAATGGGCCTCGTGGAATCCAACGGACAGCGTAAGTGTTAGTATTGCATACGATGCGGCATTGCTTATGAAAGGATTGACCTTACGCTACAATGTTCTGACCCCATATTATGAAAGCCATCCAGAGTTGATTGGTGCAAAACGCGAATTAAACAGGATGCGTGATAGTATCTATGCCATTGCCGATGATAATGCAAGAGTATTGGCGTTGCATCGATACGAAGTTAAAGAGCGTGAGATTTTGAAAGAAGTGAATGATGAACTTGTCAGTATCCATTGGAGAGATGTTGCTAACCAGTTGAATGATGAAGCTTGTGTAGAATTTGTGAAATACACAGCTGATGCCTATTCATGGAGTGATAACGTACCTCGTTCACATTACGCAGCTCTTGTGTTGAAGCACAAGGCTCCGGCACCAGTTTTTGTTGATCTTTTTGATGAAGATGAACTGACGGACATGTACAACCTTCAACCGAAGTCTTATGACAATGAGATAGGATTAACCCTATACTCAAAAATTTGGGGGAAGTTAGAACAATACATAGACGGGAACGATAAAGTCTTTTTCTCACCTATGGGATTGCTCAACCTAATAAACGTCGAGCTACTAACTGATAGCACAGGTATGACCGCTGCTGAAAGATTCAATCTATATCGAGTATCTTCCACAAGAAATCTTCTAACAAGAGATGATAACAGAGACTTTCATTCTGTTGCGTTGTTTGGCGGTGTTGATTATGAAAAAGCGCAGGAGTATAATGAGAAGCTTGTTAGCATGAATACCCGTGGAAATTGGGCTTACTTGCAGAATACCCTTTTTGAAGTAGAACAAATAGAAGATTTGCTGAAAGGTAGCAATATTGATGTCGCGACACACACTGGATCATTTGCCACAGAAGGTGCTTTTAAGCAACTTGACGGCACACAAGCAAATGTGGTTCACATTGCTTCTCATGGATACTATATACCACAAACGCAAAGGACTTCTGTTCCTTACTTTTCAAATAGTGAAAGTACAGCGAACATTCAAGATGAACTTTTCTATTCTGGCATAATCCTTTCTGGTGGTCAAAAAGCATGGGCTGATTCCACTTTTAAGCCAGATAAAAATGACGGTATACTTACGGCATACGAAATTTCAAAACTTGATTTGCATAATGTAAATCTTGTTGTTCTATCTGCTTGTGAGACTGGACTTGGAGATGACCTTTTTGATGGAATTTTCGGTTTGCAACGTGCCTTCAAAAAAGCTGGTGTTTCATCTATTTTAATGAGTCTCTGGCAGATAGATGATAGAGCAACATCCGAGTATATGAGCTTGTTCTATGAAAAACTGGTTGGTGGATGCTCAATTCACGATGCTTACATTAACACCGTACTTTCGATGAAAGAAAAGTATCCTGATGCAAACTATTGGGCATCATTTGTTTTACTTGAATAAAATGCAGAAAAAAGAATTTGACTATTTATTTGCCTTTTCCTCGTTTGATACCTTTAAGATTAGTCGTATTTCCCCTTTTCTTGGTGTCTTTTCTTGCCGCTTTACCATAATTTTCATTATACCATTGATAACCTCGAGCTTTCTTGGCAAGCACGGCCTCTATCCTTTCTTTTTCGGCAACGGCTTGATTCATTGTTTTCTCATTTTCCTTATACT
The DNA here is from genome assembly GCA_902801625.1 of uncultured Bacteroidia bacterium. Taxonomy (GTDB): domain Bacteria; phylum Bacteroidota; class Bacteroidia; order Bacteroidales; family F082; genus Limimorpha. The sequence continues at coordinate 131,377 of CADCJI010000004.1, forward strand.
GCTCTGCCATTTGTTGCAACATAGGTATAACACTATAGTTTTTCGCAAGTAGACCGTCATACAGCTTGAAGAATTGATCTACATCTTCATGTTGACCGCTTCTTAACAATTCATAGCTGTTTATTTCCTCGCATTCTGCTTCCTCGGTTATCATATCATGCAGAACTTCATCCAAATCGTACTCCAATCGCGTTATGCTCTTGCCATGTAAGTCAACACCAAAATCGGCCAATTTCTTGACCGTTGGCCAGTACTGTCGCATGATATATGTCAGGAATGGATTGTCAAATAGTTCCAACCCCATTTTGTTTTTATTATCAAATTCACCAATTCTTTGAAAAATATTAATAAGAATTTCAGGTCTTGTTACAATGTCTTGATGTATTTGCAGTGCCTTGGCACAGCGGATACTTTTAGTGGTGTATGTGATGATATAAGCTGTGGCGTTTAAGATGTCATTGTTATTACTTCTTCGTGCTTCGGCATTTTCCGACAATGCATAAAGATACAAAGTGGCGTCCGTTTTAGCAAGACTTTCCGTCTCTTCTTCGTCACGCCATTTGTTCTTAAACGACAGTTGAATTTCCTTCTTTATCTTCTCAATCAACTCTCCTCGGTGTTTTTCCAATTCTATGGGGATAACCAAAGAATCATCCAACACTTTACATTTAAATTCTTCCTCTATCACATCTTTCATAAATGGATAGGGCTTTGACTTGTCAAGGTATCTATCACGCATGAACTTGTTCAAAGTATCAGTTTTCTTTGTCTTAAACTTCCACATATAGTAGTCTTTCACGAATACGTTTGTGGCTTCCTTCTCCACAATGGCCTCATCCAATGACTCAAAAGCATTAGCAAACCATTTGATATTTCGTTCAGCGCATTGAGCATGTCGTACAACCTCTTCTACTACTTCATGTGGTATTACAATGTTACAACCTATTCTGCGCAGCGTCTTTATTAGCTTGCGATAGTTGCTACTTTGACTATGGTATTTAGTGATGCTATTTAAAACGAAGTCGGTATCAAACACAAAAGTCTTATTTTTGAGTATTTCCTCATCAAACTGTCCTAATAGAGGATCTATTTGCATAATCTGTGCACCGATAAACGACTGCATTAGCAAGTTTATAGCTGTTTCCTGAAATTGTGTAGGTTTGGCAATGGTGTCAGCCAGTACTTCTACCAATAAATTTCCTGTTAGCTCATCCAGCCCTTGTTTGGCTTTATTTATGATGTCGCTATTTTCTTCATCATCTTCATCATTTTCGCCCACAAGGCTCTCCATACCATGAACTTGAGCATATAAAGACATCGCCTCCTTGATGTTTTTATTTGCTTGGTGCTGTTGCTCTTCCGTCAACTTTTCTGGAGTCTTCAATTGTAGTTGACTCATCATCTCGTCCACGAGTTTCGCATATATCTGCTTCACCTCAACTATATCTTTTTGCATTAGGGCTTTCAATTGACCATGAACAACATAGCCGCCATTACTCGGCGTTAGATAGTCTAATTTCTGTAACTGTTCGAAAGCGTTATCAAATTGTTCTTTATCAATTAGCCTGCCTGTCTTTTGTTTATATAAGGATGACATCTGATCAGATGTACAAGGCACGCCTGAATCCATCACTAATGCTAATACCATTTGAAGGAACATCTTTCCTTTCAACATATTCACTTTTTCATCCTTACTCATCGTGAAGATGATAGAACATTCCATGAAGGCACGTTTCAAACTATTTTGCGTTTCTTCTGTATAATTATCAAGAAAATCCATATTGTACTTAGTCTTTATTAATCTTATTCCAAATCACTATTGATACTATCACAATCCAAATTAGCACGCCTATTGTTGCAGTTGCGTCAATAACAACCATATAACATCTCGCTTCTTTACATAGCACACCGTTCAACACCATTGTTCCGAGGTATAGCAATAGTAACATTCCGATGATGATAATGATCTGCCGACAGAAAGAAACAAGTTTGCTTAAGCTGTTTTCCAAAGCCACTTTTCTATTTTTGGCCAATGTGTTATCGATGTTTTTTAATGTTCGTAATTCGTCACGCTTTCCCACGACTATTGCAAATACAAGAGTCAGAGCAGACACCATAATGCCCATCAATGCTAACTGGAACGATGATAAATCTACAAATGTTATTCCCATATAATCATACAATTAATTATAGTGTGTTATCCAGCGTGTCTAAAGTCTGCTGGGTTCGGTAACGCTGCAAAATTAGACAATTATTCTCATTCTAATCATTGGATTCTAAAAAACTAAGGACTTGATATGATTTGGTATTGGTGTTGCCTATTGAGTAGATAAACATATTCTAATTAAAAAGCCATTGCAATTCTGTTACAAAACTCTTCTCGTTATGAATTAGAAAATAACAGTTTATATAGTAGTAAATTCTACATGTTTTTTTCTGCTGTTGTTAACCTTTTGCCAGTTCCTGTCATAAAACGATAGAAACAAACAAAAGGTTAGCATTATGGAAGACATACAATTCAAAATTGACCAAGAGAATGTCGAGCAACAGAAGGCATTCGACCTTGTGGCTTACACCAACACCAGTCTATTTATCACCGGTAAGGCCGGTACAGGTAAGACGACATTCATCAAAGGAATACAGGAAATCATTGACAAGAACTTCATCGTACTGGCCCCCACAGGCATTGCTGCCATGAATGTGGGAGGCCAGACGATTCACTCTTTCTTTGGCTTGCCGTTTGAGGCCATTGGACTCGACACGGAATTGGAGGTCTCGCGAGAAAAGAGGGATGTGCTAAAACACACAGACACCATCATTATTGATGAGGCCTCAATGGTGCGTTGCGATTGGGTGGACGGTATCGACCGTTTTCTCCGTTCGCTGATGAAAACGCATTTGCCGTTTGGCGGGAAGCAAATGCTATTTGTGGGAGATTTGTTCCAATTACCGCCTGTAGTCGTTTATGGAAGTGCCACCGCTGATATGCTACAAGACATGTATGGAAGTGGCACCCCTTACTTCTATAAGGCCAATGTGATGAAACGGATGAACCTGCCCAAGATTGAGTTCCTAAAAGTGTATCGGCAAAAGGATTTACGTTTCTTGGAGATACTTGACAGGATGCGTTTGGGTGAAAACACGAATGAGGATTTGGAGATACTAAATGGGCAGGTGAGTTCGAACGACAAGGTGGGCGACTTTGCAGTTATTCTAACAGCCTATGTAAAAATGGCTGATGGCATCAACGAAAAGAAGCTGGACGACATTGATTCGGAAGAGTTCTGCTATCAAGGGGATATTGAAGGTGATTTTCGCATTCAAGACACGCCTGTCCCGATGGAGTTGCGGCTGAAAGTCGGAGCACAAGTGATATTTTGTCGTAATGACTTTGGCCACGGCTTAGTAAATGGAACAATAGCCAAAGTTGTCGAGTTGAGTGATGACCACATCAAGGTAGTGTTGGAAAATGGAAAAGAGATCAAGGTTGAAAAAATGGTGTGGGAAAAACGCGAAAGCGTGTACAACAAAGAGACCAAGAAAGTGGAAACAGAGATAATAGGGTCGTTTACCCAATATCCGTTGAAGCTTGCTTGGGCCATCACCATTCACAAATCTCAGGGCATGACTTTTGACCGTATGCACTTCGACCTTACCCGTGGAACCTTTGCACCTGGTCAGGCATACGTTGCCATTAGCCGTATGCGGAGCCTTGACGGTCTGACCCTCAGCAATAAGATTCGCCATCATCACATTTTGCAAAATACGGAGATTAAGGCATTCGCCAATTCGTTCAACGACATTCCTTTGATTGATGATGAACTAAAACATGGCCGCATGCTCTACAAGCACCTCCAAAACAAAGACTATGATAGTGCTGCCAAGGAATGTTTGCAATGGACGTTGGAGAAGATGAAGTCCTGTGATTACCGCAATGCGGCATTGCTGGCAAAGAAGATGTTTGACGTGATGCTCGATGACAATTGTCTGATGGGCTTGACCAAGGATGTTCCATTGTTGAAGGATTACAGTACGACATGCCACTTTCTCAATGCTGTGGTTTGTTTGTATGCAGGTCGTTTGGACGAAGCCATCGGTTATGCAGACCTGGTACTTGACCGCAGATCATGTCTCGAAGCGATGTTCATCAAAGGGAAAGCCCTGCAAGGGCTGAAACGATACGAGGAAGCATGGGAAATAGCGCAGCTGATTCGTACAGCCGGAGAGCAGTCTGATGATAAAATCGCCATCGACAAGAAACAACATCTCTTTGAGGCAGAGCTTAACGCTCAGCTAGGAAAGCCAAATACTGACAGTTATAAGCAATTGCTTAGACTTTGTCCAGAATACATTCCTGTCTATTTGATGTTACGAAAAGAGGTCCTGGACAAATTGGCTAATGAAGAAGATGATGAGGAAGAAAACACACTGTTTAAAGCCTATAAAGACAAGTCGGTATCCGATGATGACTTCAAAGCAATGCTTGAAGAAACAGACAAATCGTGCGCGACTTTCAAGTTTTTTTTGATACAGGCAAGAAAAAAAATTTCGGGAGACTGTTAACCTTTGGACATGGATTGTCATTAAAGGTTGTAACACTTAAAAACAACAAACAATGGAATCAGTTATTTTGTTAGTAATCGCGGTAGGTCTCGCGTTTGGAGTCGGCTGCTTAGGCCGTACAAGAAAAATCGGATTCGGGCTAGCATTCGTCATCTCTCTCTTCAATGTCATCATTGGTTTGATAGCGGTACTGTGCTCAAAGAAAATTGAAAATGTTGAACCCAAAAACAAGGAGGACTAAATCATGAAAGCAATAGGATGGATCTTCGTAATTATCGGTGGCCTGTCACTGATTGGATCAATTGCCGGAGGCAATAGTGCATTCGGGCCGCTGTTTTGGCTGGGCTTGGGCATCACCCTACTCTGCCTTGCCAATCGCAAGAAAGACAATGAAGACGAAAACAAAAATGTAGAATAATAAAACAGACTTGATATGAAACTCACAGAAATGACAAACGACCAGCTTGTCAACATCATTTTGAGGAAGGATGATGTTGAGACCAGGCTTAGGAAGGAAATCGCAACCTTGCAACAAGAGAACAAGCGATTGGTTAAGGTGAAAAGGTTTAGAGTGTTGGCTATCGGTCTCATCATTGCAGTGGTTTGCTTGGCATTTATAGGCTTGTTATCGTGCAACTCGAACAGAAAGCCTGGCAAAGGCCAAATAGTTACTACAGTTTTATTTGACAGTTGTCAAGCAAAAGGGAAAGAACTATTAACTACACAGGATTGGGGCTTTGAGCCCATGTTTGACACAATATCATTCTTTGGTGAACCTGTCGTGATGGATGATTGGACAAGTATACACCACCAGATACGAGTTATTGCATCGGAGAATGATATGCTTAACTATGCCACGGATATAGACCTTTGTGTCTTGTCTATTGGGGATGTGGGATTTGGAGTAAACATTGACAGTGACGGCATTCACCTTATTGCAAGCATTCAGCCTGACGACCCCAAGATGAGGCGTGCAATCGACTATCTCAATAGCATTTATGGTGAACCAGAAGAAGATGATACTGATTGTTACTGTTGGCGTGCTGGAGCCAAAGGAGGATGTACAGCCGGGATGGTAATAAGACTGAGGCCGTTACATTCGAAAGAAGGTGGAACAGTGCTGTATTTTGGAAAATAAAACCTAAGAAACATGGAAGACAAGAAAGCATTTACAAAAAGCAATCTGATTGCAGGAGCTATTGGCATCGTAATCATGGGCGTGTTATACTCTTTAAAAGATCATTCATTCGTTTGGATTATTCTTTATGGAGCTATTGCAATCGGAATTATGATAGCTTACTTTTTAAGCCTTACCCTTTGGAAAAGCACTGAAGCTATTGAAGCCGAAATTTGCAAGCGCTTGGAGAAAGCGGGGTATCGTTATGAAAAGAAAGAGGGCGACCTTTTTGTTTTCAAAAGCAACAACCGTTTTGAAGTTCACATTGATGACAGCTTCAATAAAAGGATTAAGAACCTTTACATATTGTATAAGTTCAAGGATGATTCTTTCGATAAAGTGGATACTAACGGTTGGAGTCGAGCAGCCAATATCATCAATGTTCGCAACACAAATACCATTTTTGTTGCGTTGGAAGATCATCTTTGCTGTTGCTACCAAAGTGCCATTGGCAATTCAAAAGATTTCATGAATGAGTTCAACGTGGCTTATCAGTCCGTTGTTGATGTCATGGAAGACTATGGCAGGCTGGTTCCGCTTCTGGAGCGGGACTATCCGAACAATACGGAAAACCAGAGTACCATTGGGTTCAAACAAACTAACACTAACAACTAAAACACAAAACATCATGGAAGAATTGTTTTTAAACAAATTGGCTGAGGCGTACCAAACTTATGATGCCTCCATCGTTGAGGATTATTTGGCAGACGATATGCATTATGCCTCAATGTGGGTGTTCCATGAAATGACATCTAAACAAGAGTACATGGATTATCTTACTGGAAAGTTGCAAACGCTGAAAAAGAGTGGTGTCCGCATGGAATTTCAGATTGTTCAAGGCAGGATGCATAAGAAAGCTCTTCTCGTGACAAACGATGAAGCACCCGAAGGCAAGTTCGGCTTTGTTGCCGATTTCAATGAAGAAGGGAAAGTGAAGATGCTTAATATCACAGCACAGTTTTTATTCTAAGAACAATTATTAGAAAAGCAATATGAGAAGACACGTATTGATTAAGGCAATAGCCCTGTTTCTTTCCTGGTTTACGCTTTCACCGCTCATGCTCATTTTGGATGGGCGGTGGAAGCTGCTGCCGAAATGGCTACGCATTGTGCTGTTTGTGCTTTCACCGATGATGCTGATTATTATGGCAGTGGCTGCATTCTGGGGCTATGACTACTATTCGGAGCGTTATATGCAGCACCATTTTGTCAGGCGCAGGGTGGTTGAAAACATCACGGGCGTTAGGCTGCCCAGATATAAAGTGATTGACCGAGAGGAAGAATGGGTGTGTTTTGGCCGTTCTCCGGAACATACTTATCTCTTTACATTGGAATTCAATAAGGTGCCCGATTATGAGTTCTACAAAAAGCTTGATGAGCATTTTGACTGCTTTGAGCCTGGGGAGTATAGTTTTAGTGTCATCTGGGGGAATGGATTAGAAGCCCCAAAAGGCGAGTCGAACGAGGATGACATCAGCTTTTCTATTGATATAGAACGAGGCTTAAAGACGTTTCAAATTAGGGTAGGGAGATGGTGAAATTGTGATGTGCGTTTGAGAAGGCGAGGTCGGCCAAAACCTGCCTCACCACCGTGGATTTACCCACCTGACGCGGCCCCATAACCACCTGAATGAACTTTCTCGGTTCTTCAATTCTTTTCTTTATTATTTGATATTCAGACCTTTGAAACATATTATATATTTTTACTCAATAGATTGAGTAATTTTACTCAACAGATTGAGTAATTTTACTTCATGGGGAAAATTACACATTTTTTTCAAACTGCAAGAGGTAAAAGGGAAAACTTAAACGCCGCAGGCATACTTTTCGGGGCGACTTTCAGGAAATCTTCAGTCTTCAGGCTGCCGTCGCCAACAATGAAGATCGCATCGGGATGAATCTTTTCTTTGAACTTGTTCAGCCTTTCAGTACTTTTCATCTTTTATAGAAAAGGGGCGACAACTGACATCAATTTCCCCATAAAAAACAATTTGTTTAGATGTAATAAACAAAAATAATGAAATTTGTTTTGCTATATTAAACAAATATTGTATTTTTGCAGAAAAAATCGTCATTATGGCCATTACAAAAGAAACATTTCGTACGCTAATCAAAGAAGGACAGCAAGAAATTAGGGATGTGAAACTCTATGACCGTCCTTTTGAATTCGAAGAGCAAGGCAGATACGTGCTCGTTGGGGTTCGTCAGGCTGGCAAGTCGTATATGCTGTATAAACGAGCCAAACAACTACTTGCCGAAGGTCATCAGTTGGAGGAGATCGTGTATATCGACTTTGACGACGAACGTTTGGTCGAAATGACATCCGAAGATTTTGACTACATTCTTCAAGCTTATCAGTCAGTCTATAACAATGTGCCGTTGCTTTTCTTTGATGAGATTCAGAACGTGGAAGGTTGGGAGCATTTTGCACGAAGGTTGGCCAACAGGAAATATCAGGTGTTTATTACAGGCAGCAATGCCAAAATGCTTAGCCGTGATATTCAGACCGTACTAGGTGGCCGTTATTTGGATGAAACCGTTTATCCTTATTCTTTCCAAGAGTTTTTGGAGGCACAAGGTATCGTGCTGTCCAAGGAATGGCAATATGGAAACGAAAGAGCAAAAGTGCAACAGGCTTTTGACCAATATTTGAGCTGGGGCGGTTTCCCTGAATTATTGCTTTATCGCAACAAGCGTCATTGGCTCAACGACCTTTATGAAAAGATTCTTCTTGGCGACATTATTCAGCGCAATAAGATAAAGAATGAGTTGGCGTTGAGAATGGTCATCAAAAGGTTGGCGGAAAGTGTCAAACAACCTACTTCCTTTACGAGGATAGCCAATTTGGTAAAAGCAACAGGAGTAAGTACCTCAACAGCATCTGTTATTGAATATGCGAAATGTGCCAAAGACGCCTGTGTGATGTTTTCATTGGAAAACTACGCATCCAAGTTTGTAGAAAAGGAAACAGTAAAAAAACACTATTTTGTTGATAATGGCCTTTTAAATGTCTTCTTGACGAATGGAGAGACATCGTTACTGGAAAACGTATGTGCCATCCATTTGTACAAGAGATTTGGTGAACGTCTTTTCTTCTACAAGAAGAATATTGAGGTTGACTTTTACGTCCCAGAGGATGCGATAGCGGTACAAGCCTCATATTCCATTTTGGAACCTGAAGCAGCCGAAACATACGATCGTGAGATTGATGCCCTTAAGAAACTAAATGCTTTTGCTCATCTTACACGTTTGGTGATTGTTACGTATGATGAGGAAACGACAATTCCGATTAACGATGATCAATTTATTGAAGTAATTCCAGCATGGAAGTGGCTTCTGGAATGACCCTCCATTTGGCCAACTCCATACTACAATCCCTAATAAACTACAACATTTCCACCGGATTGATTTGCAGGAAATCCTCGGCCTTCAAGCTATCTTCCTCAACGATGGAGGTGATTGCATCCTTGCATCCTCACCCAATCCCATACTTCTCCGCCAGCAAGTCCATCAATTCGTCGGTTTGGGCCATGAATTGGGTGGCGTCTTCTTTCCAATTGGGATAGTCTTCTTCCGTCTCATCCTTGCCGCGCATGGCGTTCATCCTAGCGAGGAAGGTGGTGTCGCGCTCCAACTGGATGAACATGGGTAACATCTTGTGACAAAGTCCTTGCATCTCAACGAAATTCGATTGCTCAATTAAAGTGTTCATCGAAACCAAGTCGTTGGCTGTGGACTGCACGAAAACGGTCAAGATGTCGGTCATGGCTTCCTTGTCGTTACCCATCATCTCGCTGAAATTGGGGAAGTCGGGGAAGGCGGTCTCTTCTTCGTTTTCACTTAAAGCAACACTTCCAAACAGGTTTTCTAATTGCTTTAAATTAAATGGCTTGGGTAAGAATCCGTCGAAACCTTCTTCTTTGGCTTTCTCGTTGGTGTATTCGATGCGTCCGGTCATCAGGATGACTGGCTTGTCGGCATCGGCCTCCTTGAAGATATGGAGGATGTCATTGCCGGTGAGGGCGCCCATTTCGCGGTCGGTGAGGATGTAGTCATAATCGGCGATTTGGGCTACGGCACCTTCGACATCGCTTTTCGAACGACAGGGGATGGCCTGATGTCCGAGCCGGTGCAACATGGTGTCGATGACGGAGAGCAAGGTATTATCATCATCAATTACCAATATATTGAGGCTCTTTTTGTTATCATCTACGATTTCATCCTTTGCTTCAATATTTTCTTCAACGCTACCCACGGGTATCCTGACCTCGAAGTGCGAGCCTTTGTCGACTTCAGATTCGATCTGGATCTCGCCGCCGAGGAGGTCGACAAGACCTTTGACCACCGACATGCCATAGCCGCTGCCTTCGGCGAACTGGTTGTAGGTCTCGATGCGTACGAAGGGCTTGAACACTTCTTCCAACTTGTCTTGCGGGATGCCCACACCCGTGTCAGTGATGTCGAAGACGACCAGGTTGCGTCCCATGCGTGCCTTGAAGGTGACGCTACCCTCCAAGGTATATTTGATGCCATTGGAAATCAAGTTGCTAAGTATCTGTTTGATTTTCAGTCGGTCAGATAGGATGGAGCTGTCTTCTTCGAATGATGGATCATAGATGAATTGCAGGTTCTTGTGGCGTGCGATGGGCTCAAACATTTCGGCGGTCTCATCGCAGAGGTCGCGTAAATTGAAGGCTTCGTTGTTGACTTTCAGCTTGCCTTGTTCGAGGCTCGAGTACTCCAACAGGTTGGTCAGCAGGTTGAGGATGTGGTCTGCGGATTGCTGTATCGAGCTGAATTCCTTTTCGTTACCCGTTTTGTCCAAGAGTTCCATATTGCCCATAATGGAGCTCAGTGGGGTCTTGATGTCGTGGGTGACGGAGAGCAGCAGTTTGTGGCGGCTTTCCATGATTTCCTCGGTCTTTCGCTTGGCCTCCTCAGCGGCGCGACGGGCACGGTAACCTTTATTCACATCGCTGATTATCAGTATGATGAAGATGATGATAAGTGCTAAGGTGACTGCACCGATGAGGATGGAATAGTGCGTGTTTTCCTGGATAATCTCTTCGCTTTTCTCGATTTCCTTGACGGTGGAGTCGAGGATTTCCTGGTTAAGGCGTATTAACAAGGTGGAAATCTGCTCGGAGAGTTCGTTGTCGGCCTTTACCAGCTCCTGCGTCTTCTTCTCATATTGCTTGATCTTTTTCCAATATTGGGTCTTTGCCTTGTCCGAAAGCACACGAAGGTTGGCCAGAATGTTGACCGAATCCTGTCCTTGGTGCTGGATGCGTAGCGTGTCGGTTCGTTCCATGGAGATGTGCACTACGCTGTCTTCCTGCTCCTCATCCGAGTTGAACACATCGCCTACGCGTTCCCAAAAGCCTTTTTTCTCCACTTTCTTTGGCACGTGGATGATAGTGTCTTTCGACACGGTAGTGATTACGATTTCCTCTTCCGGTTTCGGGGGGCGATAGTCGTCGATGGTGCGGTCGAATTCGGCCAAAGGGTTGAAGTCGTGGAATTGTCTCGACAGCTCATTACTGATTCGACCTTTACTTTTAATAAGATTGCTTATCTCATTAACCATCAATTTGTTGTCTTCGCTTATCTCAAATAATTGAAGTGAGTCGGTTTGGACCTTGATGGCATCGCGGTAGGCATTGAACTCGCGTCTGTATTGAGACTGTTCGGTGAAAGCGTAGAGGTTGGCTGCGTTTTGGGCGGCATGCACGTTTTTGGTGAACTTGTTGACCCAGTTGAGGGCGTCGTGTTGCGAGTTGATGTTGGAACGTTGGTTCTCGATGCTCTTGCGCAGGTTGAAGATATAATAGAACAAAGCCGCACAAAGGGCAATGACAAATAGGTAGGTGATGACCACCTTCCAACTCGTCCGGCTCCCACTTGGGTATTCGTTTCGGCTTTTCTTCGACATGATGGCGCAAAGATAGAACTTTTTTCGTAAATTTGCGCTTCGTTAAACTCATGACTTATGAACAAAAAGAAGTTATTGTTAGTGCTCGCTTTGGTGGCTGTAGTGTTGTTCCTACTGCTTCGCAACAATTCCCACGAGGGTACTGATACGAAGGAAAACAAGGAAACACCAGCTGCAACGCAGGATGAAACCGTAATTGCCATCCTCTCTGTCAACGATATGCATGCCAGCATCGACCAGTTCCCGAAATTCGCTACGATGGTCGACAGCCTGAGGGGCGTCTATCCCGACATGTTGCTTTTCTCGGCGGGCGACAATCGCACGGGCAACCCCGTCAACGACCAGTACTATCCCGTCAACTATCCCATGATTGAGCTGATGAATCGCACGGGCTTCGACCTTTGCGCCGTTGGCAACCACGAATGGGATGGTGACATTGTCAATCTGCAAAACGACATCGAAAGGGCTGATTTTCCATTCTTATGCGCCAATGTGTCTATTCCCAAAACAGTCAATCTCGACATCAAGCCTTTTGTGACCATGGAGCATCAAGGCGTGAAGATGGCTGTGGTTGGCATGATTGAAATCCGCCATGATGGCATTCCTGGGGCGCATCCCGACAAGTTGAAAGCGGTGAGTTTCAAACGTCCTGATGTGGTGTTGCCCGATTACAAATACCTTAGAAATGAGAACGATGTGGTGATTTTGCTCTCGCATTGTGGCCTTGAGGATGACATGGAACTGGCCCAAGCCAATCCCTGGCTCGATGCCATCATCGGCGGACACACTCATACCTTGGTGGAAAACCCCTCTGAGACCAACGGTGTCTTAATTACCCAATCAGGTTCCCATTTGAAATATGCCACCTTGGTGAAATTGAGAGTGAAAGACCATAAGGTGATAGGTAAAGAGGCTGTTGTGTTGGATGTCAACAAGGTGCGTAAGGAAAAGCCCGAAATCAAGCAGTTGGTGAACGAGTTCAACGATGCGCCTGCCTTGAACGAGCCTATCGCCATCGCAAAGACAAAGTTTGAGACCCCTGAAGAGCTGGGCTGCTTGATTACGGATGCGCTCCGTGAGGTCAGCGGTGCCGATTTCGCTTTCCAAAACACGGGTGGTGTTCGTGTCAATTACATGAAGAAAGGTCCCATTACGGTGAAGGATGTCTACAGCATCGACCCGTTCAACAACGAGGTGGTGGTGTATCAGATGACAGGCGCGCAGGTTAAGAAATTCATTCTCAACACTTACCGAAAGAACGGTGGCTATCCTTCCTATGTCTCTGGTATGACCTACAGGGTGAGCGATGACGGCAATACGGTGTGGATCAATGACAACAACTTCTCCACACGAAGTCTTTATAGGGTGGCGATGAACAGCTATATGGCTTCGACGGTCAACATCGAAAGCGAAGATGAAGGCCGAAGCACCTTCATGACCTCGGAGGAAATGATGATTGAGTTTTTGCGCAAGCATAAAGAAGTTGATTATCAGGGTGTAGTGAGAACGCAATAGGCTGCTGGAAAAGTCGAAATAAAAATGTGTTTGCACGAATTAAAGAGTTTTTGTACTTTTGCAGCCCGATTTTTGAAGATTTGAATCGAAAAAGATGAAAAAAGCGTTATTGGTTTTTGCAATGGCTTTATTGTTAGTCGGTTGCAACAAAAAGAAAGAAGTCAAGTTGATTCCTGCCGAAAACTTCAATACGGAAGTGGAGGGCAAGAAGGTGTCGCTCTATACCTTACACAACGGTTTTTTGACCATGCAGGTGACCAATTATGGTGGCCGTGTGGTGGCGCTTTGGATGCCCGACCAGCGTGACAGCTTTGAGGATATTGTCTTGGGTTACGACTATATCGACAAGTATTTGAACAACACTGGTGAGCGTTATCTCGGCGCTGTTGTGGGTCGTTGCGCCAACCGTATCTCCAATGCCACTTTCACTTTGGACAGCATTGCGTATAAGTTGCCTAACAACGATGGCGAGAACACTTTGCACGGTGGTCTTATCGGTGCCGACAAGCGTGTTTGGGACGTGACTTCGGTTAGCGACAGCGTCATCACGATGCACACCGTGTTTGCCGACGGTGAAGACGGTTTCCCGGGCAATCTTGACGTAACGATGAGCTATACACTGACTTACGACAATCAGTTCCAGATCCGTTATACCGCTACGACTGATGCCCCGACCTTGTGCAACTTCGCGCATCATTCCTTCTTTAACTTGAAGGGCGAAGGCAACGGTACCATCCTTGACCACGAATTGCAAATCAATTCGCGTTATATGACCACCGTGGATGAGCATTTGATTCCCAATGGCAAGTTCTCTGGCGTGAAGGAGACCCCGTTTGATTTCCGCGAGAAACATCGCATTGGCGACAATATCGCTGCCGATGATGAACAGCTCAGAAATGCCAAGGGCTACGACCACAACTGGATTGTCGATAAAACTGACATCAAGGCCTACACGTGGAACGCCACGCTGACGGAACCCCAAAGCGGTCGTGAGATGCAGGTATGGAGCGATCAGGTGGGCTTGCAGTTCTATAGCGGCAATTTCTTCAACGGCAAAGGTGTTGGCAAGTGTGGCAAGCCTTTGAATTTCCGCGAAGGTTTGGCGCTTGAGACACAGTTCTTCCCCGATGCCATCAATCACGAGACGTTGACTCCTGTGCCAGTGCTGAGACCTGGCGAGGAATACCATCAGCTCTGCATATATAAGTTTGCGGTGCTGCCTCAAGAAAAGAAATAAAACCAAACTGATAAAAAGTTGAAGCCTCGTGTCTGCGGATGCGAGGCTTTTTTTATCTTTGCGGTATCAAAACTAAGAGCTATGCTGAAATTCAAATGCCCATTGCTGGTGGTTACCGATATGGAAAAAGCCATCACTTTCTATGAAGAGGTGATTGGTGACCGAGTCACAATGAACTTTGGCGAGAACGTCCAATTTGAGGGCGGTTTCGCACTGCAAGAGATGAAGAAATGGAAGGAGATGATCCATACGAACATGGTCCGCAGGAAGTCGAACGACGCCGAGTTGTATTTCGAGGAGAAAGACTTTGACAAATTCCTTGAATACTTGAAGGAGTTCCCTGAGATTCAGTATGTCCATCCTGTCGAGGAAGCGCCTTGGGGACAGCGTGTTGTACGCTTTTATGACCCAGATTTCCATATCATCGAAGTCGGTGAGCCGATGGATGCCGTCATCAAGAGGTTGTTCGAATCGGGTATGACGGTGGAGCAGGTCTCGGAGAAGAGCCAGTATCCCATCGAATATGTCAAGCGTTTCGCGAAATGAACTACCTGTCGGTCAATGCGATATCTAAGTCGTACGGCATCAAGACGCTGTTCGAGGATGTCACCTTTGGCATTGAGAAGGGCGACAAGACGGCGCTGATTGCCACCAATGGCTCGGGCAAGTCGACGATGCTGAAGATTTTGGTGGGGCAGGAGTCGCCCGATTCGGGGACCATCACTTACGCCAATGACATCAAAATCGGCTATTTGGAGCAACTACCTGTGTATCCAGCAGGGATGCGGGTTTCCGATTTGTTGGCTGACCTCAACGAGGAGCAACATCTCAAGGCGCGGCAGTATTTGACCCGTTTTGCCATCACCAACTTGGAGCAATCCGTCGATGAGCTCTCGGGTGGCCAGGTGAAGCGTCTGGCTTTGGCTTTGGTGTTGCTGCACGAGCCTGATTTCCTGATCCTTGACGAGCCTACCAACCACCTTGATGTGGAGATGGTGGAGTGGTTGGAGAAGTTCCTCACTCAGTCGAGTATGACCTTGCTGATGGTGACCCACGACCGCTATTTCCTTGACCGCGTGTGCAATAAGATCTTTGAGCTTTACCAAGGCGTGATGTACACCCACAACGGCAACTTTGACTATTATGTGCGGAAGAGCCGCGAACGTGAGGAGGTGAAACGCGCCACGGCGGAGCGCAACAGCCAGTTGTTGAAATACGAGTTGGAATGGATGCGTAGCACGCCTCAGGCTCGCACCAGCAAGTCGAAGAGCCGCATCGACGCGTTCTATGACTTGAAGGAACGCTCGAAATATCAGGAGCAGGATGAACGTTTGGAATTTGGTCTTCAGATGCAGCGTTTAGGCGGTAAGATATTGGAGCTCAGCAATGTGTCGAAGTCATTCGGCGACCTTACCGTGCTCAAGGACTTTGATTATGTCTTCAAGCGTGGTGAACGCATCGGCTTGATTGGCAAGAACGGGGTGGGGAAGTCCACCTTCCTCAACCTCATCACTGGTGCAATGCAACCTGACCGAGGCAGGGTAAAAACGGGCGAGACTGTCACCTATGGCTACTATCGCCAGGAAGGCATACAATTCGATGAGAGCAAGACCGTGATTAGCACCGTGCGCGACATCGCCGAGGTGGTCAACTACGGCAAGGACAAAGTCTATACGGCTGACCAGCTGTTGGCGCATTTCATGTTCCCCTACAAGATGCACCGGCAACCTGTGGCTTTGCTCAGCGGCGGTGAGAAAAGACGTTTGTATCTATTGACCATCTTGGTGCAGAATCCCAACTTCCTTATTCTTGACGAGCCCACCAACGACCTGGATTTGTTGACCTTGCAGAAGTTAGAGGACTTTCTGCAAAGCTATAAGGGTTGCCTTTTGGTGGTCTCGCACGACCGTTTCTTCATGGACCAAGTAGTCGACCAGCTCTTTGTCTTCCAAGGCGATGGTATGGTGAAAGGCTTTATGGGCAACTACAGCCAGTACAAGGACTATCTGGATGCCAAACTACGCGAGGAGCGCAAAGAGAAGTCGGCGCAAAAGAAAGAAGAGCCCAAACCCGTGAAACAACGCGAGAAGGTGAAGCGTTCTTTCAAGGAACAGCGTGAATACGAAACACTTGCGCAAGAAATGGAAGCCCTTGAGCAAGAGAAAGCCAATCTCACCGAAGCCTTGAACAGCGAGACCGACTACCAGAAACTACATGAGATGGGCAACCGCTTGCAGGAAATCAAGGACCTACTTGATGAAAAGGAGCTGCGGTGGCTGGAGTTGGATGAGATTGGAGGTTAAATCATCTTCTCAATATTCCAACTAAAAGCCCTCAGCCCCAAATCTGGGGTCTTGAGGTCTTTTTCGTGCAGCTGGTTGAGGATGCCGTCCACCTTGTCATCGTCGACGATGCTGATGATGGCATTGTTCAAGGTCGGCCAGGCATGGGTGCCGTAGTGCGGCTCTCCCGTCTCGCTACCGTGGCCTTTTATCTCATTCCACTCGGTGAAACCTTTCGTGCCGTTGTCGTTCAGCACCTTGGCGATTTCGTCGTAGTAGGCTTGGTTATATGTGATTAATATTGCTTTCATGTTTTTCTATAGCTATCAGCCGTCAGCTATCAGCCGTCAGCTTGCTTTGGACGGAGCTGATAGCAAACGACTCTATGGTTAGTTTATTGAATCAATTAACTTACTAAGCATTGCTTTGATCTCTTTTACTTCTTTATCTAGCGGCAGATAGGATTCCTTTTCAAGAAACTCAAGGTCATAAGCTAGCAGCAACTCTTCTTCTACTTCTGAGGCAGAACCCGCAGCAATGTTGAGAAAGTGGGCAAATTCAGCATCAGACCTTCTTCCACATCCTTCTGCAATGTTGAAAGGAATCGACATGGATGCTCTTCGTATCTGAGAGGTCAGTCCAAACAATTCTTCTTTTGGAAAACCTTTTGTTTTCTTATAGATACTTAAAGCAAGTTGATGTCCTCTTGACCACACTTTGTATTGATGGAAGTCTCTCATCTTACTCAATTGCTTTTTGATTAACATAAAGTTAGCTGACGGCTGATTGCTTAAAGCTGACGGCTTATCTAATATTTTCAGTCTTCGTCAATGCTTCCTCAGCTTTTCTTCTCTTTCTACGCACCGCTCTTGTCTCCAACGAGCAATACAGCGCAGGGATTAATAATAAGGTGATAAGAGTAGACACAGTCAAACCCCAGGCCACAGTGGTACCCAACGAGTTCCACATCTCGGCACCTTCGCCGCGACCAATGGCCAGCGGAATCATACCCAAGACGGTGGTCAGCGTGGTCATCAAGATAGGACGCAGACGCGAACGCGCGGCCTTCACAGTGGCTTCCTTGACTTCTACGCCGCGCTCTTCCAAAAGGGTGGTGTAGTCGATGAGCACGATACCGTTCTTCACGACGATACCCATCAAAATCAAGATGCCCACGAAGGCCATGGCACCCAAGGCGGTGTTGGTGGCCCACAAGCCGAGTAACACACCAGTGAAGGTGAAGGGCACGGAGAACATGATGACGAAAGGCTTCATCAGGTTCTCGAACTGCGAGGCCATCACGATGTAAACCAAGATGATAATGAGGATGAGCAAGGTGAGCAGGTCGCCAAACATCTCCTGCTGGGTCTCATAGTCACCAGCGATTTTGGGGAAGATCTCGGGCGGGATGGCGGTGTCTTCAATGACTTCCTCGCACATCTTCACCACATCACTCAGTACCTGTCCCTTGCCGACAACGGCAGTGACACTGACCATACGTTCACGGTCCTTACGCTGAATTTGAGGCGGTGTCAACGATTCGACCACCTCACCGAGGTCGCCTACACGGACAGGTTGCCCATACGAGTTGTAGATCTTGATGTCCTCAATGTCCTCGATGCTCTTGCGGAACTCGGGGGCGTAGCGCACGCGAATGTCGTATTCCTCACCGTCCTCGCGGTAGTAAGAGCCTACCGAGCCGTTGATGCGGTTCTTGACATAGGTAGCAGCCGTGGTGCTGTTCAAGCCGTTGAGGGCCAGTTTCTCGCGGTCGAAGTCAACTTGATACTCAGGTGTGTATTCATCGCGACCCACGATGACCTGCAAGATGCCACGGTCACGGAGCTTTTGTGCGATTTCGTTGGCCACTCGGTCGGTGGTGGCAAAGTCATAGCCGTAAATCTCGACTTGAACAGTACTCATGCCGCCCATACCGCCACCGCCTTCGTTGACATTGGCTTTCTTGATTTCAGGCATGGCGTTGAGTTTGGCGCGAATCTCATCGGCCACTTCACTGGTCTTGCGCAAGCCTGCTTTGCGGCGTTCGGTCTTAGTGCCCAGGCGCAGGTTGAACGACATAATGTGTGTACCGTTGCTACGCATTGAAGCAAAAGCGTTGTCGGAGTCGGCCTGACCGAAGCTGTAGTTACAAATCTTCACCTCGGGGATGGCCATAAAGTCTTCGGCAAGGCTCTTGGCAAATGCGCCCGTAACATCTTGTCCCGTTCCTGTAGGCAACTCAATGTTGATGCTCAGACGACCTTCGTCCATCTTAGGCATCATTTCAGTCTTTAAGGTCGGGGTGAGGAAGACGACAGAGAGTATAAACAGTCCCAACATGCCAAAGATGACCACCTTACGATGGTTGACGCACCAACCGATGAGGCGAGCGTAGCCGTTGCTGATGGCATCCAAAGCCTTGTTGATGGGACGGAAGATGGCCTTATGGAACTTGCTTTGATGGGGATTCATCACCAGCATCCTGGAGCACATCATTGGCACCAAGGTAAGGGCACCGCAGGTGGAGACGATCATGATGATGGACACAATCCAACCCAACTGCTTGAACATCACACCTGTGGTGCCTTTGATCATCGTCAAGGGCAGGAACACTGCCAACATGGTCAAAGTGGAGGCAATGACTGACAACTGCACTTCTTGGGTGGCATGCACGGCGGCCTCTTTGGGCTTCGAGCCGCGTTCGATGTGCGTGGTGATGTTCTCCAAGACCACGATGGCGTCGTCCACGACCATACCAATGGCGATGGTCAGTGAAGACATGGAGATGATATTCAGTGTGTTGCCAGTGGCAAACAGGTAAATCAAAGAAGCCAGCAACGAAATCGGGATGGCCAACACGATGATGAAGGTGGCGCGCCAACGACCTAGGAATATGAATACGACCAGCATCACGAGGATGAAAGTGATGAAGATGGTGTCGCGCAAACTGTTGATGGTGTTTTGGATAGAGGTGGAGCCGTCCACAATGATATTCAGCTTGACATCGGAGGGCAGGGTGGGCTCAATGTCTTTCAGTTGCTTCTTGATGCCCTTGATGACGTTGACAGCATTGGCGTCGGTCTGCTTCTGAATCACGATGGTAGCACCTTGGCGACCGTTGCTATAAGACTCCTGAATACGTTCCTCGGAACCGTCTCTGACGGTGGCTACATCGCGCAGATAGATGGGCGCAGTACCGCGTGAGCCTACGATGACATTCTCCATCTCCTTGGCAGAGGTGAACTCCTTCTGGATACGCAGACTGTAGCTGTTGGAACCGATGTCTATGTAACCAGCCGGTACATTTCGGTTTTCGGTGGCCAAGGTGTTGGAAATGCTTTCAAGGGTTAAGTTGTAGGCTTCCAACTTGTTCGGGTCGACATAGACCTGGATTTCACGCTTTGGGGCACCATTGGCTGACACCGTACCCACACCGCTCACACGGGCCAAAGGCGTGGTGACGCGGTCCTCGATGATCTTGTCCAAGGCGGGCAGACTCTCTTCGGCTGTCACACTAAGCAGCATGATAGGCATGTCCTCGGCGTTGAACTTGAACAAGACAGGGTTGGTCGCGCCGTCGGGTAGGTAGTTGCGCACCATGTCGATCTTGTCGCGCACGTTGTTGGTGGCGGTCTCGATGTCGATGCCGCTCTCAAACTCCAGCGACAGCACTGAGGTGTTCTCACGCGAGGTGGAGGATAGGTGCTTCAGATCGGGGACGGCGTTCAGCGTGTTCTCCAAGGTCTTGGAAATGTTGGTCTCGATATCGGCGGCACTGGCTCCCGGATAGGAGGTCATTACCATGATGAAGTTGGTCTCCATGTTAGGTAATTGGTTGATGGAGAGGTTCATCAGGGAGAATATGCCGAAAATGGCGATGGCGACAAACACCAAGGCCGTCGTCACCGGATTATTTACTGCTGTTCTTTGTAGACTCATCTTTCGTTTGTTTAATTGTTTGATGTTGAATTGTTTAATTGTTTTTCGATGACGCGTAGCAACAACACTTCAACAATTAAACAATCAACAATTCAACATTTATTTCACAGTAACACTCACTCCATCCTTCAATCTCACCTGTCCTTCAGTGACAATGCGGTCGCCTTCGTTGATACCGCTGATAATCTCGTAACGATTGCCCATGCGGATGCCGAGTTCCACGAGGGTGTATTTCACGGTATTGTCGGGCTGGAGCACATAAACGAAATGCTCACCCGAGCCTTGTTGCTTGACAACGGCGACATCAGGAATCACAATGTGGTGGTTGGTGCCGAAGTTGGCAGTCACGCGGGCGAACATACCGGGACGCAGGCGTTGGTCGGCATTCTGGCAGATGACCTCGACTGGGAAGGTGTGGGTGGTGGCGCTGACAGTGGGGTAGAGCAGGTTCACCTTTCCTTTGAAGACTTCGTTGGGATAGGCATCCACGGTGATCTCGAATTCCATACCTTTATGAACTTGAGTGAAGAGGCTTTCCGATACATTGACCAGCATCTTGACGGGTTGGATCTGCTCGACAACAAAGATGGGTTGGGTCATGCTGTACATGTCGCCTTTGTCGTAGTTACGTGCGGTCACCACGCCGTTGATAGGGCTGCGGAGATAGGTGTTCTCAGCCAGGTTGTGATAGGTCTTCTTAGTGATGTTGAGGGCAAGCTTGGCCATGTCGTAGTCAGCTTGGGCCACAGCACCGATGTTGTAAAGTTCGGTAAGGCGTGCTAGCTCAGTCGAGTCGTTGACATACTGCATACGTGTCTTGGCCAAGTTCACGTCATCCATGGTGGCCAAAAGCTGGCCTTTGTGCACTTTCTGTCCCACTTCGGCTTTGATGCTCACAATGCGGCCTGCTGTCTGCGAGACGATGTTGTTCGTTGCGAAAGGCTCAATGTTAGAGGTGAAAGTGTTCGTGACATCGACATCTTCTGCCTGTGCAGTGATAACGCTGACGACCGGTGCGGCCTTTTGAGCGGCTTGTCCTGTCGTCGTGGTAGTTGATGTGTCTTTTTGTCCGCATGCCGTCATCAAAGCGGCAACGGCAAGAGTGATAAGGGTAAGTTTGGTGTATTTCATTGATTTGTAGTTTGTTTTTATATTGCTTTTGGCTTCTGGCTTCTGGCCTTTGGCAGCCTCACGAAAGGCATTAAATCTTACATCCTTCATAAAGCAGCCAAAAGCCAGAGGCCAAGAGCCAGGGTCTTATTCTTTTCCAATCAGTTCATCCAACGAGGCCTTAGTGACCATGAAGTTATAAACGGCTTGGGCCTGTGTGAGTTGTGCTTGTTGTAAAGCCAGTTGTGCATCATTGAGTTCCACCAAAGTGGCCTTGCCAACTTCGTACATCTTTTCGGAGATGTCGTAGCTCTTTTGGGCAATTTCCACCGTGGCCTCAGCGGCTTGGTAGTTCTTGATGCAAAGTGCCATCTGGTCGTTGTAGTTACGGATGCCGATACGCAGGTTGCGTTCGGTGTCTTCGCGCTGCAGGTCAAGCATGTTCTTGTTGATCTTGCTCTGCTTGATACTATAGTGTTTTTGGAAGCCATCGAAGATGGGAATGCTAAGACTTACCGCTGCCGTCGAAGAGGGGAACCAACGCAGTTCCTCATCACCCATGGCGCTATAGTTGTAGTTGATACTGGCGGCAAGGGTGGGCAGGTATTGTTTCTTCTGCATTCTGATGGTCGACTCAAGCATGCGGCCTTGGATGCCCAGCTGCAACAACGAGCTGTTGTTGCTGAGGTCTTCTTCCGAAACGTATGGTGTGAGCATTTGCGCAGTGTAGTCGTTCAGGTCGCCGACCACTTCAACGTCGGTGTCGAGGTCGATGCCCATGACGGCCTTAAGCTGCCAGGTAGCCAACAGCACAGCGTTTTCGGCACTTGATACGTTAGGCTCGGCATTCATCATCGTGACTTGGGCGCGTAAGTGTTCCACTTCTGAGGCTTTGCCTACATTGAAACGTTGCAGCGTCTTCTCATAGTTTTTCTGTGCGTTTTCGTACACGTTTGCAACCACCTCATGTGACTTTTGGGCGAGTAGCACGGCATAAAAGGCTTGCTTCACCTGCTTCACCATGGCGATTTTCGACGAGCGTGCTTGCTCCACAGCTAATTCCACATCCAATCCCGACAGTTTGAGGCTTTCCCAAAGCTGTGCATTCACAATAGGCATGCTTGCTGAAGCCGAGGTGTTGATGTTGTTGTCGCGGCCCATTTTGATTTCCGCCGTTTGAGTCTCACCGGTTATAGGATTAGGCATTTCCATCACCATCACCTGCTTCAGCAAGGTGCGTTGGTAGGAGCCGCTGATGTTGATGTTGGGATAGAGCGCGGTATAGCTGCCTTTTCGGGCATAGCCTGTCTTTTCCACCGTCATGTCGGCAATCTTGATGGTGTTGCTTTCAGATAAGGCAATCTCCAAAGCTTGGTCAAGGGTGAGGCGCAAGGTTTCTGAGCCCTGACCTTGTCGAAGGGCTGAAGAGTCGTCTTGTGCCGACAGCATCATTGGGGCGATGATTATCGTTGTAATAGTTAAAACTTTAAAAATCAGTCTTTTCATAGATTGTTCGCTCTGTGAGTCTTTACTTTTATTAATAAGGTGCAAAAGTAGGAATAATTGCGTTTGATTTGACGGAGATTTCGATGAAATATTATGTTGGAAGGCGGTTTTTATTCCAAATCGACCGACATTTCAACCAAATGCCCGATTTTGTCGATTAAGACGAAGCGATTCTTGGTTGAGTTTTTATGTCTTTTCGTTGAAAACCAGTTGGCATTCTAAGGATTCATATTATTTTTGCATTCAAATTCGAAGAAATGAAGAAACGTTCGTTGCCAGCCCTGTCGACTCTGCCGACAGCCAACCTTGACTTGTTGGAACGCCTCTACAAATGGGGCGTGGTGTGGATGGTACTGCTCATCATTTTCTTTGCAGTGCACTCCAACGGCAATTACCTCTTCCGTGCTGCCAGTTCACTCTGTTTCGTGGGCATGGTGGCACTGTCGGTGCTCTTTATTAACAAAGTGCTGATTGAGTATTTGCTGAAAAAGAGCAGGCTGGTGTTTTTCATCCTGATGTCACTTCTGGCGATACCGCTATGGTCGGTTGTCTCCATCACAATCGATGCTTGCTTGCTTCATTTTATCGAAGGGGAACCGTTTGCCGAAATCTTTGGCTTCCCGCGCTTTTTTGTGGCTTTCTTGGTGCGATTGATTTGGTTTATTGCCGCCTATGCCCTTGTGGTGATTTTCTATTATCAAAGAAAGGAGAACGAGGAGAAGATCATTTCCGACCAGCTGAAAAGTGAGAAGCTCGCCATGGAGCTTCGCTATCTGAAGTCGCAAATCAATCCGCATTTTCTTTTCAATGCCTTAAATAACATTTATTCAATGGTTTACACCCACGACGATAATGCTGCCGACGGTGTGCTGAAACTCTCTGAGATGTTACGTTATGTGTTGGTCGATTGCCAGGCCGAGATTATCCCTTTAAGCAAGGAAATCAATTACATAGAGAACTTCATCGACTTTCAGATGATGCGTATGGGAGGTGAGCGCGATGTGGTGTTGGAGCAGGATATTGAAAAGGAGGACTTCATGATAGCGCCCATGCTATTGCAGCCCATCATCGAGAATTGTTTCAAATACAGTCGTCTGGAGACCCATCCCGAAGGCTATGTGCACATTAGTATCCACCAGTCGGGCAGCAGTTTTCGCTTTGTGGCGGAAAACACGGTTGCATCCAATGCCTTGCCGTTTGTGGGCAAAAAGGGAGCGGAGGAAAAGTCGGGTATAGGCCAAAAGAATGTGCAACAACGTCTGATGCTTCACTATGGTGAGAGTTATAACTTTGATATTGAACAAGATAATGGAACCTATAAGGTCAAGATTGAACTATGAAAGAGAAATACAATGTGGTCATCGTGGATGACGAGTTTTTGGCCCAAAAACTGTTGCAGGACTATGTCTCGAAGGTGGATTCGCTGCAAATTGTTGCCGTCTGTTCCAATGCTTTCGAGGCAATGAATGCCTTGAAAAACCATCAGGTTGACATCATGTTCCTCGACATTCAGATGCCTGACTTGACGGGTTTGGAACTGGTGAAGAGCATGGAACACAAGCCGGCCATCATCTTCACCACGGCTTATTCGGAATATGCCGTCGATGCGTTCAACCTCTCGGTGGTCGACTATCTGTTGAAGCCTTTCGACTTTCCACGATTCTTCCAAGCCGTCTGCAAGGCCATTGGCAGCGACCAGCCTTTGGTGAGCACCGTTGACAAACCGCGTGACAGCGTCAGCCGCTCCAACGACTTCATCACCGTAAAGGCAGACTATAAGCTCTATAAGATCAATTATGATGACTTGCTCTTTATCGAAGGTCAACACGAGTATGTGACTTTCCATACCACCCAGCGTCGCATCACCGCCTTGTTTGCTTTGAAAGATTTGGAGGAAATACTGCCAAAGGACAAGTTCGTCCGTGTCCACAAGTCGTATATCGTATCTTTCAAGCATATCCAAGACCTGGACAAGTCGGATGTTACCGTTGCTGGCAATAAGGTGCCGGTAGGGGCCAGCTATCGTGATGAGCTTTTGGCGAGATTGCAGTAAAAAATTTCAAATTTTTGGCAAAGCAAAGAAAAAAATGTATATTTGCAGCCTAAACCAACTTTAAAAACAGAAAATTATGGGTAAATTTGAAATTAAAACAAGAAAGAACGGCGAATTCCAGTTCAATCTGAAGGCCACTAACGGTCAAGTCATCCTCACCAGCGAAGGCTATAAAACCAAGGCTTCGTGCCTCAACGGAGTGGAATCCGTAAAGAAAAACAGCCAAGACCAAAAGCGTTTCGAAATCAAGGAAGCCTCCAATGGCAAACCGTATTTCAACTTGATGGCTTCTAATGGTCAAGTCATTGGTTCGAGCCAGATGTATGCCAACCAAGTGAACATGAAGAATGGCATCGTATCGGTGATGAAGAACGCTCCCGAGGCTCCCATTGTCGATTTGACTGAAGAATAAGCATGGCTTGACTGAGAGTTTAAGAAAGGAACGGCGTGGGTCGTTCCTTTTTTGAATGATAAACCTAAACAGATAGGAGGGAAGAACGATGAGATGTCCAAAATGTGGAAGTAGGAATATCACAGTGGAAAGACGAGGCTTTAGCTGGAGAAATGGAATTCTCGGTTCGCTGTTCTTTGGCGACAACGGCTTTTTGGCAGGCTTTTTGGGCAGTAATAATCATGTTTGCGAATGTCAGCATTGCGGTTTTGAGTGGACAATTGAAGATTAGGTGAGGTTATTTCCGGTTTTTGTCGCTTATATCTTGTTGTAATTCAGTGCATAAAATAAAAACATCAAAAAAAGTGATAAAAATCGCTTGCGGGTATCGGAAAAAAGCCTACTTTTGCACCGCAATTCAACGCCGAGGAGAGGTGGGTGAGTGGCTGAAACCAACAGTTTGCTAAACTGTCGTATCCAGCAATGGGTACCGGGGGTTCGAATCCCCCCTTCTCCGCGAAAGAAGGAAGACGATGAAGAATCGTCTTTTTTTTCGGGGTATGGCGCAGTCCGGCTAGCGCACCTGCTTTGGGAGCAGGGGGTCGAAGGTTCGAATCCTTTTGCCCCGACAAACTGAAAACGAGGGAGTTACAAAGATTCGTGACTCCCTTCTTTTTTGGCAAAAATTGAAATTTGCCCATGATTTGCCCATGAGATTTGAAATATAGATATAAATTTGCCCATCGTTTATTTATATTTTCCGCCTATCTACAGAGATTTTGAGAAAGAACTACCAGACAAAATCACCCCTACTTTGAAGGGTTTTTGGGCTATTTGCCCAAAATTTGCCCATGAAAGCAATTTATATAGTTGATTTTCATATAGTTATTTCAATATCAAATGTGCTATTTTTGCCCATATTTCTCACACGAATTATAGATAACTTATTGAAATACAACATTAAAAAATGCCGCCTCTTTCGAGGCGGCAAAACGCAATTTTAGATAACCCATTATTAGAAAAATGGGGTGCTTTATCCGGATAGATGGCCGTCTAAAGCGAGACAAAGATACAACTTTTTGGCCATCCACAACCATATTATAAAAAGGTGCGCCTTTTTGCGCTTCTTCTCCCCTCCCTTGGACAGACTGGAGCCTGACTGGATGGCAAAGGCTGCGGCCATAAAGCTTCCCCACAAGGGACAAGCGACCTCCGCAGCCTTTGACAGCCAGGCAGCACACCGAATC
>CADCJI010000005.1 GCA_902801625.1 uncultured Bacteroidia bacterium
GGGTTCCTATGCCCGCGACATCATCGTCTACATCTACGATGGTAAGATGCACCCGGTCGACTCCAACGAAATGGCCTTTAAGATCGCCGGTCGTATGGCTTTCAGTGCCGCCTTTAAGAACGCTGGCCCGAAGATCATGGAACCCATCTACGACCTCGATGTGCGTATGCCCGCCGACCTCATGGGTGCCGTCATGACCGACCTGCAAGGCCGCCGCGCCATCGTCATGGGTATGGACAGCGACCACAACTACCAGACCATCCACGCCAAGGTTCCGTTGGCCGAGATGGATCGCTATTCCACCTCACTGAGCTCGTTGACCTCGGGCCGTGGCACCTTCACCATGAAGTATGCTGAATACCAGCAAGTGCCCACCGATGTCCAGAACCGCCTCCTCAAGGAGTACGAAGAGAGCCAGAAGGAAGAAGAATAAAAAAGAAACAAGAGTATTTTTTCATAAGTATTGCATTTTTTCCCCGCCGCAAGGTTTTGTGGCGGGGTTTTTTTATTTTTGCACGCATGAAACGTTTCTGTTGGATAGGCATCTTGGTTTTGTTGGCCTTTGCGGCCTGCGACACCACCACGCGCGAGGCGCGGCGCATGGTGAAGCGTGCCGAGCAGTTGGCCGACACCCTGCCCGACAGCACCGTGAGCCTGATTGACAGCGTGCTGCGCATGCCCGCGAGCTTCAGCGAGCGTGAGCGCATGGACATGGCTTTGCTGCAGGCCGAGGCCTTGTTTGGCGACCATGGGCAGGAAATCTCGCCCGTGATGGACGACGATTTCTTCGACGAGCACGCCAACCTCTCCACCAGCCCCGAGCTGGAGCGCGCCGCCGCCTATTATGCTGGGAAAAAGCATTACGCCAAAGCCGCCCATGCGGCCCTCTACAGTGGCTTCGTGCAGCAGCATTACAACGAAAAAGAGGCCGCCATGCGCTCATTTAAGGAGGCGGAGCAATATGGTAAACTAGCTGTTGACAGCCTTACTGTGGCGCAGGCGGAGTACTCGATGGGGAAGATGCTGTATAATGAAGGTAGAGAAGAGGAAGCTTTAAACATATTTATAAGTTCTGAGAGATCAATTGGAAACCATTACACAGAAAGAGCTATTATTGAAAACAGCAAGGCTGTTGTATATATTTTGATGGGTCAACATGGCGATGCAGAATTATGTCTTCGACAAAGCTTTCTATACGCAGAAAAAGGTCATTCTGATAGGGTAAAATGTAAAATCCATAACAACTATTCGGTGCTTTATCGCCTTGAAGGCAAATACAACGAGGCCCTTTATTCTTTACAGCAGATGATATATGACTCAAGTCTTGATGATACTGAGCGGTATATGCTCTACTTAAATTTAGGCAATGTGTTTTTCGACTTGAAAGAAATTGATTCATCTGCCAATTATTATCAACGAATGGAGACGAATCTCCCTACTGTCAACGTAAAGAAAGAAACAATAGCTTCCGCATACGAAGCTTTGTCTCGTTTTGCCGAAAGCCAAAACGATGCGGCTTTAGCTTTGGAATACCGTGAAAAACATGAAAAAATCCTATATGATTTGATGATTCAGCAGCAAGAGCAAACTATTTACCGGATTCAGCAGCAA
This sequence comes from uncultured Bacteroidia bacterium, assembly GCA_902801625.1. Lineage (GTDB taxonomy): Bacteria > Bacteroidota > Bacteroidia > Bacteroidales > F082 > Limimorpha. Next base: position 1,612 of record CADCJI010000005.1, read on the forward strand.
TATGACTATGAGAGCCTGCAAAACAAGATGATCCAAGAGCGCTCCCGGATGCAACGCTTAGTTGCCATAGGAATCGTATTGTTGCTCTGTATTGTAGCCTTATTCTTCTATCAATCATCCCAAAGAAACAAGAAGGAAGCAGAAACCAACGCCAACCTGTTTCATTTTATGCAGCAGAACAGGGCATTGGTTGAGAGTAATATAGAGCACGAAAAGAAGGTTCTTGATACAATGCAACAATTGTCGAATATGTATTATGCAAGGTTCAAGACCATGCAAAAACTCAGCTTTAGCATTGAAAACCCAAAAAACAAAATAGCCCTAAAGGATTTGGAAAAAGTAGTGTTCGGAGATGGCGAACACTGGGAAGCCGTAAAAGAGGTAATCGATGCATTGTATCCTGGATTACGGGAATCCGTAACATATAAATATCCTGAAATGGATGAAATGGAACGTCGCGTGTTCATATTATCGCGTTTCAAACTTCCGCGTATGGAAGAGGCTGCATTGTTAGGCATTAGCACAAGTGTGCTCGACAAGCTCCGCACAAGGGTTCATAAGATAGTGGAGAAGGATAAAAAGCAATAGTTTTTTCCAAAAAATCACATTATTTTTGCACTTAAGATTTGGATTTCAGCCTGTAAAAGTTCGGATGGGCTAAATTGCAACTGATTGTATTCATGACATTTAACAAAATCCAAGAACGGGAAAAGTTCGGATGGTGTTTCGGACAAGCAATTAATGCATTATTTTTGCATTGTGAATCGTTTCACGACACGTGTCAATCCCTATTGTTAACCACAAAAATCAAACGACAATGAAAACAAAAACATTACTTCTTGTAGCTATGAAGGCAAAAGTATACTTTATGTTGACAGCCTTGATGATGATGACGGGCGGGGCTTTCAGCCAAAGCATAGATAGCATAAACCTTGACGTCATTCCGTATCACTATACAGGAGGTGGTGCCATACAAGTGACAAACTTGATGAAGCAACACGATGGCAGCCTGGTGAGTAGGATTATCGTCTCTGACCACATTGCAAGTAGCATTTACCCTCATCCTATTATATTGGGAACCAGCTATTACAAGTTTGCGCCAGCTAGTGCGGAAATCACAGATTCGTTGTTTGTGCCAGGCAGTGATGTCAATTTCTTCGTTTTACTGGACAAGGATCCGGGTGGCGAGGACAACGTACGCATCAATACCGAACCTAACGGCGAAGGCGGCACCAATTTGCGTATAGCACACTTTCCAAACGATGACTTCATCGGAGACCCCTCAGAGGACGTGGTCGTCCCACTGTGTGACGAAGAAATCTTTGATGATCTTAACCATTACATGATCGACTGCCGAGGCGACATTATTTGGAGATACTATACCTATATCTCTGACACAACTTACCAAGGCCATATTGCCCGAATCGGCCTTGACGGAACGCTAAAGTACCATACCCTTCTGCCTGAGACCCAGAACTTCAACTTCCATTTCGGTGTCTTCAGCGAACATCCACTGAAATACTACCAATGGAAAACATACGACGAAGAAAACGGATTCGAATACCTGACTCTCTATGTGCTTGACAGTCTTTTCCAACGGGAAAACTCTCACGTCATCAGCAAGGGCTTCCTTCCTGGATATGATGCCTCAATGGTGCATTTCTGTTTTGACGGCATTCCCTACTCCAACACCTTCGTACTTTTTGATGGCGGTGACATGCTGGTTGCAGCACCATACTGGGACTTCTCCAGAGCAGATTATCCAGATTATAGCGTTTTGGAGACTGGCACAGCTGTTGTGAGGTACGACCTGCGCACCATGGAGAAGAAGGCCATTGTCATGTTCAACGATATCAAAGGGAATGAATCTAAAACCATTCCTTTGTGTTTCCACAAATCGTCTGATGGCTCATTATATTTTGTGTTTAGGGAAATTGGTTGGGATTTCAGCGGCTATCCGACCGACGGAATGCCAATAACCGCCTTGAAGATGGATCCTGACTTGAATGTGTTATGGAAGCGTTACGTCGACATGCCCACTCATCATAACTGCGAATACAATTATTCCGTCTTTGACGAGGACAATGATGGGGTAAAAATAGCTATTGCGGGAAATACTAGCTTTTTTGATAATTCGACGACACCCTATACTTATACGAATGAATTGTTCTATCTTTCCCTTACCGAAGACGGCACGGTGGGAATGAACGAAAAAGGCATAGAAGTGCGCCCCTACTGCTTCTACCCCAACCCAGTGAAAGAACAGCTGCTAATGCAGTTCTCTCCCGATGTTCAACCCGTTCAAATCGAGCTTTACGACCTGCAAGGCCGTCTGGTGCGCACGCAAAGCAAGGCCTTTGAAAGCATCGACATGAGCCAGTTGCCCACTGGAACATACACGATGCGCGTCACATTGGAGGACGGGAAGTCTTATACGGACAAGGTGGTGAAGGAGTGATGACGATACAATTAATGCCGCCAATGAATGGCGGCATTATTTATATTTACAAAAGATTTATGGAAGATTTGCTTCCTTAAATCAACTATAGATTCCGTTCCCTCCACTGCTGGCTAAACGACTTGGAGGCAAACTCGGGCAAAGGCCTGTTTTCTCCCCAAAGCAGTGCCAACAACCGTTTCAACTCCAACTTTTTGAAAAACAACGGACTGTCCATCTTTTTCCGTGACTTGCAGTGCCAAATCATGGCCTTCAACAAAGCATCATATTTGGCATTGCCCGTCTTTTCGGTGATAGCCAAATGACGGTTTTCTATAATCAAGTCATCCAACGGAATCTTCACAGGACAAATCTCCACACACTTGCCACATAAGGAACAAGCAGAATTAAGGTAATTGTAATCCTCCAAACCTTCCATCAAAGGTGCCATAACAGTCCCTACCGGACCAATGTGCTTTGTCCCATAGGAATAACCACCGATGTTCTTGTAGACTGGACACACGCTCACACAAGCGCCACAATGGATGCAAGACATCACCTTGCGCTGTTTTTCATGCGCAAGCAATTCGGAGCGGTTGTTGTCCAAAAGGATGACATACATCTGCTCAGGACCATTGCCCGTCTTGGAAGGACCGAAAGTGATGCTGCTGCATGCCGCCATGCTTTGTCCAGAGGAATGCAATGAAAGCAATGGCAACAATACGCTTAAATCATCCATATTCGGAATCACCTTAGCGATGCCGGCCACTACAATGTGCACTTTTGCCAAAGATATGGACTTCAATATATTGCCTTCATTCTCAGTGAGCACCACACCACCCGTATTGGAAAGCAGGAAATTGGCTCCAGTGATACAGACAGGTACATCTTTTGCCTCGATACCCACTTCATGTCGCACAAAATTGACCATCTGTTTGGCAGAACTGTCTGCCTTCAACTTGAAGGCTGAAGTCAAAATGGCATTGTTTTCCTCTTTCGAAAGATGAATGGAAGGTGACTGGGGATGATATGATTTCTGTTTGTTTTGGTGCATGATGAAACGCCCAACTTCGGTTTCCACTACACGGATGTTTTTACGCTCCAGAAAACCATTGAGTTCTATTTCATCCAGCACAGTGGAATTGGAACGCATGATGGCATTGGCTCTTTCCTTGCGGATGATGTCGAAAATCATGGTTAAGGCATCATCGGCGTTGCGCGCCCATAACACTTTGCCACCATTTTCGTTGAAGTGGGTTTCAAAGTCGACTAACAACTTTTCCAAGTTCAACAGCGACTTGTTGCGCAGGGTGTAGGCACGCTGTTTTTCCAAGTCAAGATTGCGATAGTTATCTTTTCCTTTGGCAAAGTTGTTCTCGAAACAACCTGTACTATAGTTGATTTTCTGCCAATGCTCCTCATCGAAAGCCAAGGCACATCCTTCCTTAAATATGGTTTTAGAGTCACTCATCATCATGGTTTTCAACGGGTTCTATCTTTTCAACTCTTCTTGTGTGACGACCTCCTTCGAAGTCGGTATGCAGAAAAGCCTGTACCATCTCCCAAGCTAACTCATTAGGAATGAAGCGACCTGGCAAGGCAAGGATATTGGCATCATTGTGCTGACGAGCCAATTTGGCCAGTTCAACATTCCAACACAAAGCCGCTCTCACATGGTGATGGTGATTGGCCGTCATCTGGGCGCCATTTCCGCTACCGCAAAGAATGATGCCAAGCGGATATTCACCCTTTTCGATAGCCGAAGCCAAAGGATGAATCATATCAGGATAATCGACACTTTCACTGCTGTGGGTACCGTAATCTTTGACCTTGTAACCGGCTTCTTCCAATTTTTCAACCAAAAATTGCTTCATCTCAAAGCCGCCATGGTCGCTCGCTATAGGTATGATTTGTTCCATTATTTTGCTGTTGATATTTCAATGGGCAAAATTACATAATTTCATTGTTCGCAACCTTTTTATAAGGCTATTTCTGAACGACTTAACCGCTTTGAAAAAATCAACGGATTTAAGATAATCAATTGATTTTCTGTATAATATTAAGTTATCAACAGTTTTCTTGTTGATAACTTTTTCATTCTGGTGCATAAAAACAGAGGGTTGTTCATTGCATCATTTTTCAACCTCAAAACACCCAAAAATGAACAAATTTTCAAAAAATCGAGGTTCATTTTATCCGCTTTTTTGCATTTCAACGAATAGCCGAAAAGGTATTGATAAGGCTGAAAAATAATCTTTTGCTTTTTTCTTCGATACGAATCTCAAACTGAAAACCATTAATGCAAGAATTTTATTGAAAAGTTATCAACCAATTCACAGGCATATTAACAACCCTATCAAATTTGAAATTAATTAAAAAAAATAAAAATATGATTTGAATAATGAGATTTGAAGTGTTGATAAACCGCATTCGATTTTTTCAGTGAATTGCGATGAAGATGTCGTTATTCCAACCAAAATGCCTATTTTTGACCCGTTTTTTGGAAGTAAATGATAAACAAAAAGACCATATTACTCTTCATAGCGCTATGTTTCTTATTCGGTTTGAAGTCCTTTTCACAGACTGAATATCAGACATATACCTATCCTAATGGACAGATTTCGAGTGAAGGTTATCTTCGTGACGGCAAACCTGACGGACTTTGGAAGACTTACTATGAGAGTGGTCAACTGAAATCTGTAGGTAAGCGCACGGATTTCCTTTTGGACAGTACTTGGATGTTCTTTGCGGAGTCGGGCGACACGACTTTGATTATCAATTACAAGAAGGATTTGAAAAACGGTTTACGCTTTACCTTCGGTAAAGAAGACATTATGGAGGAGCCTTTCGTGAATGATGTGAAGCAAGGGGAGGGGCACCGCTATGATCGAAAGCATCGTCTTATACAAACCATTTCTTTCAAGAATGGTTTTGAAGAGGGTATTTCACCCGTTTTCGATACCACTGGACTCTTGCGCGAAATCATCACTTACCGAAAAGGCTTCATTATGACTCGTGAAGCCTTGAACCGTTATGACCGCGATGGCAAAAAACATGGTTACTGGAAAACTTTTTTCGAAGATTGGACAATACATACGGAATGCTATTATAAGCATGGCTTGCGCGATGGATTCTACAAAGAGTATGATGAAAAAGGTAACTTGAAGAAAATCACCAAGTTTGTAAACGATGTAGAGCAGTTGTTGGAAAGTGATCAAAAGCCACTTGTTGTACAACATGAATACTATCCTAATGGTAAGGTAAAACGCGAAGCTTCTTTCCGTGACGGGAAGCGAGAAGGTGTTTGGCGCGAATTTGATGAGGAAGGTAATGTGATCAGTTCCCAAACCTACAAAAAAGGCGCCTTGGTTGGTGAAGGCATTGTGGATACTGATGGCAAGCGTCGCGGCGAGTACAAAGAGTTTTATCCCGACAGCACTTTGCGTGCAGAAGGCCTTTTTGTTGCGGGTTTACGCTCAGGCGAATGGAAGTTCTATTACCACAATGGTCAACTTCAAGAGGTTGGAAACTACAAGGAAGGTGAACCTGACGGGGTTTGGATCTGGTATCATGACAACGGCCAGAAACAAATTGAAGAACAGTTCTACAAAGGGCAGCCCAATGGACCTTACAAGGAATATGACTCAAAGGGAAATCTCATCGTTTCAGGCACTTATTTCGATGGTATGAAAAACGGCAAGTGGACGGAGCAAATTGGCGATATGCGCACCCAGGGCGAGTATCGCAATGACAAACAGGTGGGGGAATGGGTTTCGTATTACGACAACGACAAAATGGCTTTTCGCGGCACTTTCAATGCAGGTTATCCTGATGGTGAACATTTGTTCTATTATGAAAATGGCAAGCTGCGCGAAATTCAATGCTATAAAGCTGGTGTGAAGCATGGTGATTGGAAAAAGTATTTGGATACAGGAGAATTGTATTTTACCATCACTTACGATCAAGGCAAGGAAGTGAAATATGATGGCGAGGCCTTGGATGACAATGAAATCGTGAGAGAATGAAGCAGATACCGTTTTTACATCAAGGATCAAAGATTGGCATTGTCGCGCCAGCTCGTAAGGTGATTCCCGAAGAAATGCAATATGCCATCGATTGGTTGGAAGAGCAAGGTTTCAAACCCATTTACGATAACAGGCTTTTTGCCGAGCATCATATCTTTGCCGGTGATGATGATTTCCGTGCCGCTGTTTTTCAGGAATACCTTGACAATGAGGAAATAGAGGCCATTTGGTTGGCTCGTGGCGGTTATGGCAGCATCCGCATTATTGACAAGTTGGATTTCACTAGGTTTTTGCAGCATCCAAAATGGGTTATAGGTTTCAGCGATACATCAGTAATTCATGGTAAGTTGAATCGCTTGGGCGTTCCAAGTCTTCATGCCTTTATGCCTTTCTTTTTTGCCAATAAGACACCAGAGGCCAAACAGTCGTTATTCGATGCTTTGACGGGTAAGGCTTTACATTATGCAATCGAACCGCAACCTGAGAATAGGAATGGGGAGATGGAAGGAGAGATTGTTGGTGGAAATCTGTCGGTTCTGTATGGCATGATAGGATCCGATACTTTTCCCGAATTGGAGGGAAAAATCCTGTTCATCGAAGAAGTAGATGAATATATCTACCACATTGACAGGATGATGCATGCCTTGAAACGGGCTGGAAAACTCGCCCGCCTGAAAGGGCTTATTGTCGGTGGTTTGACTCAAATCCACGACAATCCCGATCCGTTCGGAATGTCGGTGGAAGAAGTCATTGCCGAGGCTGTGGCGGAATACGATTATCCAGTTTGTTTCGGTTTCCCTGCCGGGCATTTTGATGATAATAGGGCAGTGTTTTTCGGATTAGACTCTCGATTGTTGGTAACGGATGAGAAGGTAGTTTTTTTGAATGAGGACTTACATTAGAGTAAGTCTATTCAGTAAACCATTAAATAGTGTTTGATAAAATCGTATGATTTTAGCGTTTGATTGTCTCTTAAAACGAAAAATCATAGGGACAAAACAAAAATGCGATTTTATATAAATCTTTGAATAATAGCATATTGAAAATTTGAAAACCAAAATTAATATGGACAAAACAAAACTAGGGTTTGCCAGATGGTTATTATATGGATTTTTGATATACTTTTGTGAGCATGAAATCAAAAGGCATAACAACCATACAAACTCAAAACAATATCAGCAGTGTAATTGCGTTATTGAATGAAAACCTTTAAATCAGCCAATGAAACAAGATGAGAGCCAATGTTAACATAAAGGATTGTAAATTTGCTGGAACGGGTAAAAAACTAATATCTTTTATAGCTGTTGTTTTACTGTGTTTTACACAAACAGGATGCCTAACCATTCTTGAAAATGCATTCCCTAACAATAAAACCATTCAAGACTTGTCTGATGCTAATTTGGATCGACTTGAGAATACTATGCCGATCAGAAACAATGAGTGTGTTATTAATCATATAAGTATGTGCTATAGTTATGACACCACAAGTGTTGATGGGCGGAATAGAACGGATGGTTTTTATTATTATCCCAAAATAGCAGTTGACATAGAAGGCAATCAGTTTTATGAACATGGGTCTGATGATCCATTTGGCGAAGCAACATATAGGATTGCTTTCTATGCTGACAAGACATACTGTAGTTCACTATGGATGCATGATAGCTTATTTAATGCAGCTGAGTGGGGTAAGTTCGAAATGCATAATGACACCATTGTGACGGAGTGTTTTGTAATTGGCAATGCGAACACTCCATCCTATGGCATTCATGACACCTTACTTGCCAAGTCACCAGACACTCTGATTCTGTTAAGTAGAAACCCCGTATGTCCGGAATATGACTTTTTTCATGCTCAACATTACAAAAATGAACCAAATGGCAAGTTTTACTTTGTACCATCTAACCGTCTTCCCGACCCAAAGAAAGCCTGGATAAAAAGAAAGAAATGGTTCTGGTGCGATGAAGATGAATGGAAACGATACAAAAGAGAACTAAAAAAGATGTATTAATTCACAAAATCAATAATCAAAACAACAAACAATCATTATCCCAATGAAAACCAAAGCATTATTACTAATCGCATTGTTGCTGAGCTCCACGGCATTTGCCCAGCAGGAAACCAAAAACGAACCCGTCAGCCGCAAGAGGGTGAACAACACGCTCGGCATTTCCATGATGGGCAAGACAATGAAGTGTGATGGCATCAGCATGTCGTATCTCGCATGGGAACAGGGCACGATGGCCATTGCCTACGGTCTGGAATACGACCGCGAGTATATGCTGGGCAAGACACCTCTCGGCATTGTGACAGGTGTGCGCCTTGAGTACTGCCATCCTTACTCCAAATTCGAGGAAGAGGGTCAAACCCTCGAGGTGAAAGCCCACGACCTGTCGGGTGTGCTCCCCGTCATGCTGCAATACCACGACAAATTGGGCGACCGCACTGAACTACAGCTTTTCACAGGTCCCAGCCTCGACTTGGTGGTTTTCCGCAAGATGGATGCATCCGGAATCGTGTCGGGAAGCGGCAGCTATCTGTTTGGCAGTCCGCTCGAAGACACGGGCAAGGCCATGTGGAATTGGATTGGCCTGTCGTGGAATTTTTGCATCGGCATCCAATACAACGACATCGCCTTCAGGATTTCATCATCGCTGGGTCTGCTCAACCATTTCGACAAGGACTACACGGCGCAGTACTTGGGATATCCTATGCGCATCAACAGGCCTATTGTGGGTACGGTGATGTTTAAACTGTAATGCGCTAAATTACAATTAACAAGCGAATTACACTAAGTTAGAGGAAAAGCAGAAGCTTTTCCTCTAACTTTCTTTGGCAATCTTGTCCATTGACTTAAGTATGTTCTTCAGCAGTTCGGGCTTGGTCAAATTGAGCCAATCGCAGAAGGTGATACCCATGTATTTGGCTGTCTTTTTCCAGTTGCCCTTGTGGTCTTTCTTCAAGGAGAAGATATAGGAATTGCTGGTTCCGAGCAGCACTTCCTTCAAGGCGCAGACTTTGTAGACAATCTCATTGAAAAGGCTTTCGCTGGTCACTCCTGTCTTGCATTCTATGACAAATAGTTTGTTGGCCTTGATGAAGCACACATCCAGTTCGTTGTTGTGCTTGATAATGCCGTTGGAGATGTGTACGCCCATGGCAATGTCATCGGGTTGCAGGACATTTTTGATCAAGGCGTAGACATATTCCTCAAACCAACCACCTGTGAGGTATTCTATTTCATAGCTTTGCAAAGAACCTGGCCGCTCGGGAACAAAACCTATGTAATTCAAGAACTTGCTCAAATTTGGGATGGCGGTCATATATTCCTTGTGCGGGTTTTCCACTTCCGAGATAATGAGGAACTTCCAGTTGCGGTATTTTTCGCGCAGTGTTTCCATCACCTGATAATCGCCACGGCCAAACATGTTTTGTGAAAACATGGTAAACAGATGCTGAGAGAAAGCAATCTCTTTCACTTGTTTGCGTGGTTGATCCACATCGCTTTGCAATCCGTAGAGGCCAAAATACTCTTTCAGGGTCATGCGGTGCTTGATGGGAAACACCTCATCGTCGTCATCATAGATGCTATGGTCGAAGATGGTCTTGACAATCAGGTTCTCACGGGTTTGGGTATAGAAAAATAAGGTGTTGAACTCCTCGAAGACATGCTGCACCGAAAGAGTCATATAACGGTTGCCTCCAGCTAGATTGAGGTAATATTGTGTCTCCGGGTTCAGTTTGCTCTTGATGGTACGGCAGATGTGTTCATAGAGGAACTTGTCTTCAAAACGCTTCACAATGATGCTTTTTACCAGTGTTTCTTCGACTTTCAGTTGTTGAGCCAGCAGCTGTATGCAACTGGCTTCCTCTTCAGTGGAAATAAAAAGCAACTCATCACCTTCTTCATAGTATTCCTTGGTGAAGAGATAAGCCGGCATCGGATTGCTTTTGTCTATGATATTGACGATAGTTTTTGACATGGTGTAATAATTTGGGCACAAAAATAGGAAAATTGTTTGATAATATATCATAATGGTGTTGTAGGGCTGTCACACCGTGGCAGCCGCAACAGAAAACAATGTTACGGCTGCCGTAATACGACAGCCCTACAATCACAATGGTCATTCCACAATCACCTTTCGCGTGACATTGCCTAATCTCACAAAATAAAGGCCTTGCGGCAATGCTATGCTTTCTTTGCCGTCGATTTCATGGTTGATAAGAATTTGACCGAGGGCATTCATGATGGTCATCTTTCCTTTGCCTTCCACCATGAAACGATCATGAGCGGGATTGGGCCACACTTCGAAAGCTTTGGCTGATACTTCGTTCATGCCATCAACATCGACAAAAGGAACAAAGGTGACCAAACCTAAGCTCGGGTCATCGTTTTGGTGTACAATATGTTCCTCGATTATGTGACTGTTGGAAGTGCCCCAATTGTTGCCAACGGCCATAATGTCGCAAGTAGAGTTGTTGTATAGGTCATAAATCACGCCGCCGTTTTCGTTGTCGTGGATTTGGTTGTAGCCCCAATCGTCTTCGGTGCCAAGGTCGATGTCGAAAGCGTTGATGGCGGTGATGCCCCACAAGTTGCCTGTAATCACATTGTTGCGAATGACGGCCTTGTTATTTCCATCCATACCATAGATACTGATGCCACTACCGCCGTTCATGGGGTTATCCTCAAAATGGTTGTCGACAAATTGGTTCCGCTCGATGATGGAAGAAATGGTCAGGCCTTGCTGGTTGTAGCCGTAGCGGTTGTTTTTGACGATGTTGTCTTTCAGTAGGATTTTGGTGTCGCCCGTGTTCATCAAATCTGCAATGGTAATGCCGCCCGACATGTCGTGTCCGCCACCCTCAATAGTGCAATTCACGATACGGATGGTATCGTTTGCGCCAGGTCCGAGATTGATTTGGGGTTGGTTGGCGTTGGAAGTCACATTGTTAGTGAACTGGCAGTTCAGGATTTGCGGAGAGGCTTGCCCATTGGCGGGAGAACCGATGGCCGCGCCTTTGTTGGAATAAAACTCACAATTGGTAAAAACTGGGTCGCAGTTCATGCAATTGACGGCACTCGACTGCTGTTGGGAATAAAAATAGTGGAATCGGCAAGTATCAAAAGTCACATCGCTGTTGATGATTTGGATGCCATTCATTTCACCAAACCAGCAGTAACTGAGAAAGCTGGGGTCAGAGGCATCCTCAAAGCGGAGGTGGCCGCTTCCCATTCCTATTGGCAAATAATGTTCCTCATCTTGTCCCATAGCCTCCATCGAGCCTTTGATAGTAATGGTGTAGTCGTTGGCAAACGTGATGTAAATCAGTCCGTCGTTTCGGTTGATGTAAAGTTTGTCGTTGGCCGATATGGTAATGTCGCCCGAAATGAAATAATAAAAGATTTGAGGGTCAAAACTTACGCATCCACTAACTTCCACGAGGTCATCCAAAGTATAAGTCGTGCCGTTGCCGGGGCTTGTCCATTGGGCGTTCAGCATAGGAATGAATCCGAGAAATAAGGCTAAAAACAAGGTTGCTTTTTTCATTTTTGGGAATTTTTCAAACTTTTAGCGAAATTACGATTTTTCACCTTAGAAAAACAAATTTTATGGTCATTTTTTACCTTTGAAAGTAAAAAAAGGCGACCGAGGCCGCCCTTTTTGGTAAGATAAAATGATGCTATCATTTCTTAATCGCTGCAATACCCGGCAACTCCTTGCCTTCGATGGCTTCGAGCAGGGCACCGCCGCCAGTGGAGACATAACTCACTTGGTCAGCCAAGCCGAACTTGTTGATGCAAGCCACTGAGTCGCCGCCACCGATGAGCGAGAAGGCGCCATCCTTGGTGGCAGCTGCAATGGCCTCAGCGATAGCCTTTGAGCCTTGTGCAAAGGTGTCGAACTCAAACACACCGCAGGGACCGTTCCAAAGGATGGTCTTCGAGCCTTTGATGACATTGGCAAAGAGTTCGCGGGTCTTGGGGCCGATGTCCATGCCTTCCCAACCTTCGGGGATATTCATCGGGTCAACCACTTGTGTGTTGGCATCGTTGCCGAACTTGTCACCAACCACGCAGTCGATGGCCAAAACGAGGTTGACGCCTTTTTCCTTAGCCTTGGCAAGGATGTCGAGAGCGAGATCGAGTTTGTCATCTTCGCAGATGGAGTTACCAATCTTGCCACCAAGGGCCTTCTTGAAGGTGTAAGTCATGCCACCACAAAGGATGAGGTTATCAACTTTGGTGAGCAGGTTTTCGATGATTTCAATTTTCGTGGAGACCTTCGAGCCACCCATGATAGCGGTGAAAGGATGCTGGATTTCGTTCATCACCTTGTTGACGGCAGCCACTTCCTTGCCCATCAGATAGCCGAACATCTTATGGTCGGCATCGAAATAGTCGGCAATCAAAGCGGTTGAAGCATGGGCACGGTGGGCAGTGCCAAAGGCATCGTTGATGTAGTATTCGCCATAGCCCGCAAGGGTCTTGGTGAACTCTTTCTGTGAGGCTTTGACGGCTTTCTTGGCTTCATCGTAGCCTTCTTCACCTTTCTCTATGCCACGCGGCTTGCCTTCTTCCTCTGCATAGAAACGGAGGTTTTCAAGTACGAGCACCTCACCAGGTTTCATGGCGGCCACTTGATCGGCGGCTTTCATGCAATCGGTAGCAAATTGTACGGGACGGTTCAAAAGTTCTTCCAGATGCTTGATAATCGGCTTGATTGAGAACTTCGGGTCGGGGTTTTTCTTCGGACGACCAAGGTGCGACATCAGCACAACCATACCTTTGTCGTTCAAGACCTTGTTGATGGTAGGCAGAGCGGCACGCATACGGGTGTCGTCAGTGATGTTGAAATTGTCGTCCAACGGGACATTGAAGTCGACGCGAATAACCACGCGCTTGTTTTCGAAATTGATTTGATCGATGTTTGTCATAATGTTTATTGTTTATTGTTGAATTGTTGAATTGTTGTTTTTCTTTTTGAAACGGCTCTTCTTTTTCTGCGACTTCTTGCCTCTTTCTTTTGGAATGACCATATTGATGGCCTTGGGCAGGATTTCGAAGTCGAAAGGTGAATTGTTGAGGGTCTCGCCTTCAGTCTCAACCTTCAAGGAATGAGGTGGGATGGATACGATACGGATTCTCTGGCCACGGAAGGTCTGAACTTCCTTGAGTTTTTCGATGAAAGTGCCATCGTAGATGTTTTTCACATTGGCGGCGAATTTGAAGATGGACACTTTTCGAATGACGGTGATATCGAACAGACCGTCGTCAGGGACAGCCTTGGGCATCATCATCATACCGCCACCATTGAAACGGCAATTGCCAACAGAAAGACTCAAAATATTGTCGTCAAACACTTGTTGTTCATCCACTTCGATTTGCACATGGGTGACTTTGTATTTCAGCAAACATTTCACCACGCTAATCAAGTAACGGATAGTGCCGCCTTTGCCTTGTTGTTTCATGAGGTTGGTTGAATGGCAAACCATTTCATCCAGGCCGGTACCAGCTGCATTTAGGAAAAAACGGGTCTTTGGGTCGCCGTCATTATAATAGGTCAGTTTGCCAATATCGTGGGCAAAAGTATGCCCCGCCTTGATAATTTTGACGACTTCATCGTATTCCAAAGGAATGTCGAAGGTACGGCGCCAGTCGTTGCCTGTACCGATAGGAAGGGCGGCCATTGTAATGTCAGTAGTGGGAACAACATCTTGTGTAAATATGCCATTAATCACTTCGTTATTGGTGCCGTCGCCTCCTACGGAGATAATCTTTCGATAGCCTTTTTCAACAATGGCGTTACGGACAATTTCAATGGCATGACGAGGATATTCGGTCAGTATGTCATCAAATACAAATCCCTCATTGATAAGCAATTGCTTAATCATAGGCCAGTCTCTTCCGGATTTTCCGACCGAGGCCTTTGGATTGACGACCACCAACCATCTGTTGTTTGTTTCGGTCATAAAAAATTAGTTTTTTCGCGGGTCAAAGATAGGAAATAAAACAATAAGACAAACCAAATGCTTGGTTATTTGAAAAGATAATGAATTTATATTGTTTTTTTTCATACTTTTGCACCTCTATTTAAAAAAGGGAAATAAATGATTACATTTAATGACAGAATCACGCTCGAAGAAGTAGAAAAAGTCTTGCATTCCGATGAGAAGATTCAGGTTTCGGGAGCGTGGATTGACCGCGTGGAAGCGTGTTACCGTTTTTTGGAAAAGTTTGCCGCCGAAAAAGTCATTTATGGCATCAATACAGGCTTTGGCCCAATGGCCCAATGGCGTGTTGATGATAAGTATCTAACAGATTTACAATATAATATCATCCGTAGCCACTCCACTGGAGCAGGAGAGCCCTTGGATGATATCTATGTGAAGTCGGCCATGATAGCCCGCCTTGGCACGGTGTTGCAATGCCGTTCGGGTGTGCATACCGATGTGGTGAAATTGCTTGTTGAGTTCATCAATCGTGAGATATATCCTTTCATTCCCATGCACGGCAGCGTGGGTGCCAGCGGCGACTTGGTGCAGTTGGCTCATATCGCGTTATGCCTTATCGGCGAAGGCGAAGTCCACTATAAAGGTCAATGGAGACCGACTGCAGAGGTGATGAAAGAAAACGGCCTTGAACCGCTCAAGATGCACATCCGTGAAGGTCTTTCCATCACCAATGGCACTTCTGTGATGACGGGCATCAGCGTGGTTAACCAATTCCATGCCGAGACGCTACTCGACTGGGCTACTTTGGCCGCTGTCTGGATGAATGAAATCGCTTCTTCGTTCGACGATTACATGTCGGAAGGCGAAAACAACTGTCGCCGTCACGAAGGTCAGCAAGAAATCGCTCGCCGTTTGCGCGAATTGTCGAATGGCTCGCAATGCCTCAAGAAACGCGCCCATGAGCTTTACGACTATGGTCACTCCGATGTGAAGGTTTTTGAGCATAAGGTGCAGGCCTACTATTCGTTGCGTTGCACGCCGCAGATACTCGGTCCCATCTACGATACATTGATGTACACCCGTCAAATCCTTGAAGATGAACTCAACTCGGCTTGCGACAACCCCATTGTCGACCCCGAAACAGAGTATGTCTATCATGGCGGCAACTTCCACGGCGACTATATCTCGTTGGAAGAAGACAAAGTGAAAATCGCTTTGGTGCGTCTCTGCATGACGGCCGAGCGTCAGCTGAACTATCTCTTCCATGACCGCATCAACGGCATCCTTCCGCCTTTCCTCAACCTTGGAACATTGGGATTGAACTACGGTATGCAGGCCTGCCAGTTCACGGCTACTTCGACGACTGCCGAATGCCAAACGCTGGCCATGCCCAACTATGTGCACAGCATCCCGAACAACAACGACAACCAAGACATTGTCAGTATGGGTACCAACTCGGCCCTGCTTTGCAAGCAAGTGGTGGAGAACTGCTTCCAGGTGATGGCTATCCAATACATTGCCTTGGCTCAGGCCACCGACTGCTTGAAGATTGCAGACAAACTGGCACCGACTTCAAGGAAAGTTTACGACAAAGTGAGAGAGATCATTCCACTCTTCATCGAAGACACGCCTTTCTACAAGGAAATTGCCGCTGTTGAGAATTATCTGAAAACCAACCCTTTGAAATTGAAATAATGAAATACGCGCTCATTACAGGTGCCTCACGAGGTTTGGGAAAAGCCATCGCCTTGCGTTTGGCCAAAGATGGTTTTACAGTCATCATCAACTATCAGTCGAATAAAGAGGCTGCTGAAGACACACTGAAACAGGTGCAAGAAGCTGGCGGTACAGGTGAATTGCTGCCCTTCAATGTTGCCGATTCCCAAGCCATTGAAACGGCTCTGGAGTCGTGGGCGACAAGCCATCCCGACGATTACATTTCCGTGTTGGTCAACAACGCGGGCATTCATGAAGACAACCTGATGATCTTCATGCAGGAGGATCAATGGAATCGGGTGTTGGACACCACTTTGAATGGTTTCTTCTATATCACCCGTCGTGTGCTGAAAAACATGTTGACCCGTCGCAATGGTCGTATCATCAATATGGCTTCGCTGTCGGGACTGAAAGGCCAGCCTGGACAAACCAACTATTCCGCCGCAAAGGCAGCCCTCATTGGTGCTACCAAAGCCTTGGCGCAGGAAGTGGCTGCCCGTAAGGTAACCGTCAACGCCATCGCTCCTGGCTTCATTGCCACCGACATGACCAAAGAGCTTGAAAATGATGAATTGAAGAAACTTATCCCTTTGGGTCGTTTCGGTAAACCTGAGGAAGTGGCTGCCTTGGCTGCTTTCCTTGCTTCAGATGATGCCGCTTACATAACTGGTCAGGTGATTTCAATCAACGGAGGGCTTTATACATAAAATATCGGCGTTTCGACAAGCTCAACGACCTGCAAAAACCTAGGTCCCTGAGCCCGTCGAAGGGCCGACTTGAAAGAATCAAACTATGAATCATAGAAGAGTCGTCATCACAGGCATGGGAATCTGGTCATGCCTCGGAAAAAACAAAGAAGAAGTTGAAACCGCTTTGCGCGAAGGCCGTTCTGGCATTGGCATTGACCCACAACGCATAGAATATGGTTATCGTTCGCCATTGACGGGTATCGTAGAGAAGCCACAACTGAAAGGCAAACTCGACCGCAAGCTTCGCATGTATTTGGCCGAGGAAGGCGAATATGCCTATATGGCCACTTTGGAGGCTTTCCAACAGGCTGGGATTGATGATGCTTACCTGCTTGAGAACGAAGTTGGTGTGCTTTTTGGAAACGACTCTTCCGCCAAAGCGGTCATCGAATCGCATGAGATAGCTTTAGAGAAGAAAGACACTACCTTGGTGGGATCAGCAGCCATTTTCCAGTCGATGAACTCCACTGTGACAATGAACCTTTCCACTATCTTCCACTTGAAAGGTATCAATATGACCATCAGTGCAGCTTGTGCCAGTGGTTCTCATGCCATAGGACTTGGCGCTATGCTCATCCGCAATGGTTTGCAGGACATGGTGCTTTGCGGTGGCGCCCAGGAGACCAACTACCTCTCGATGGGCAGCTTTGATGGTATTAGCGCCTTCTCGACAAGGGTTGATGACCCGACTAAAGCTTCCCGTCCCTTCGACCGTGATCGCGACGGCCTAGTGCCCAGTGGTGGTGCAGCGGCTTTGGTGCTTGAGGATTACGACCATGCCGTTGCGCGTGGAGCAACGATTTTGGCTGAAGTTTGCGGCTATGGCTTTTCTTCGAATGGTGAGATACACATCTCTCAACCAAGCGAAGAAGGCTGCCAACGCGCCATGACCCGCGCCATGAACGAGGCAGGAGTGAAAGCCGAGGACATTGACTATGTGAACGCCCACGCCACCTCAACGCCCCAAGGCGATATGTTTGAAGCTATGGCCTTGAAGAATATGTTTGGCGTTACAAAAACACCCATTTCATCAACTAAGTCGATGACGGGTCACGAGTGTTGGATGGCTGGTGCCAGCGAAATTGTCTATTGCATCTTGATGATGCACGGTGGCTTCATCGCTCCCAACATCAACTTTGAGCACCCAGACGAATACTCGGAAGGCCTTAACATCGTTAACACTACGACCAACAAGACATTAAACACTATCCTTTCCAACTCTTTCGGTTTTGGTGGGACGAATAGTGCATTGGTAATCAAGAAAATATAATACAAATGGAACTTTTTCCTGCCCTTGAAAAAGCATATACTAAAGAGCATAAAAAAGCCGGAGAAGCCCAGGAGTTGGCTTATTTCATCGCTTTCGGCCCCATCATCTTCCAAGTGGGCCGCCTGATGATCAAGTTTGGTATCTTGGACATGCTGCGCGACAACGAACAAGGCTTGACTCAAGCTGAAATTGCTGAAAAGACAAATCTCTCGCCCTACGCTGTGAAGGTGTTGATGGAAGGCTCACTTTGTATCGGCCTTGTGCTGGTGAATACCAAAACCGACCGTTTCACCTTGTCGAAGACAGGTTGGTTCCTGCTGACCGACCCTGCCATTCGCGTCAACATCGACTTCAACCACGATGTCAACTACGAAGGTTGGTTCCATTTGGAGGAAGCTTTGAAAGAAGGCCGTCCTGCAGGTCTGGAGCATTTCGGCAGTTGGCCGACAATTTATGAAGGCCTTTCGCAGTTGCCTCCTCAGGTGCAGAAGAGCTGGTTCGGCTTCGACCATTATTATTCCGACCATTCCTTCGACCAAGCCTTGCAGCTGCTCTTTGGCGACCATCCCAAGACTGTGCTCGATGTGGGTGGCAACACAGGCCGTTGGGCCCTGCGTTGCGTCGATTTTGACGACAATGTCAAGGTAACCATCATGGATCTGCCGCAACAGTTGGAAATGATGCGTGAGTTCACTAAAGGCAAGAAAGGTGCCGACCGCATCGACGGCTATGGCATCAACCTTTTGGATGACAGCCAGCAGTTCCCCACAGACAAGCATTACGACATTATTTGGATGAGCCAGTTCCTCGATTGTTTTGGTGAGGATGAGATATTGAGCATCGTTTCGCGCGCTGCCAAAATCATGGACAAGGACAGCCGCCTCTGCATCATGGAGACATTCTGGGACCGCCAACGATATTCCTCTGCAGCATTTGCCCTCACCATGACAAGCTTATATTTTACCGCCTTGGCCAACGGCAACAGCAAGATGTACCACAGCGGCGATATGGCCGAATTGGTCAAAAAGGCAGGCCTCGAGGTGGAGACCATCCACGACGCTCTCGGCCTCGGCCACAGCATTATGGTCTGTAAGAAATGCTGAATGTGGAATGTTGAATGATGAATTTTTGAATCTTAAATTTTGAATCTTTAAATCACAAATATGGACAGACAAGAAATAGAAGCAAAAGTCAAAGAGTTCCTCATCGAGGACCTTGAGATTGATGAAGAAAAGATCCAGCCAGAAGCCCGTCTGAAGGAAGACATCGGCATCGACAGCCTCGATTTTGTCGACATCGTGGTCATCGTCGAGAAGAAGTTTGGCTTCAAGATCAAGACCGAAGAGATGGCGAATGTGAAGACATTCAACGATTTCTGCGACTACATCGAGAAAAAGACCGCTTGACCTGAGCATGGCCGATACCTTGCAACATAACGAATGGTCGGGTAAGACCGACGGATTGCCGTGGATGCAGCGTAGCCTCATCGCATTATTCCGTGTGTCGCCGCTGTGGCTGCCCTACGGCATTATGGCCTTGGTGGTGCCTTTCTATATGCTATTCAGCAGGAAAGGCTACAAAGCCATGTACCTGTTCTTCCGCAAGCGTATCGGTTTGGGTTCTTGGAAAGCATTCTGGTATGTCTATGCCAATCATTTTCGTTTCGGCCAAATCATTTTGGACCGTTTTGGCGTGTATGCAGGCAAGAAGTACCATTTCATCAAGGAAGGGCAGGAGCAGATGGATGAGTTGGAGAACCATCCTGAAGGCTTCATGATGCTCAGCAGCCATATAGGCAACTATGAGATGGGTGGCTATTCTTTACAACCCAAACAAAAGAGAATCAATGCTTTGGTGTTTGCTGGCGAGACTGCTACGGTGATGGAAAATCGACAAAGGCTGTTGTCGCAAAACAACATGGGCATGATTCTCGTGAAAGAAGACCTCTCACATCTGTTTGCCTTGAATGCCGCCATAGACAATGGTGAAATCGTCAGTATGCCTGCCGACCGTATCTTTGGTTCGCAAAAGGCTGTCGATTGTCAGTTTTTTGGCGCAATGGCACATTTCCCCATGGGAGGTTTTGCTATGGCCGTGCAGAAAGAAATCAACGTATTGGCAGTTTTCGTGATGAAAGAGGGCATGAGAACATATCATGCTTTCGTGCGTCCTATCCAACGTGATAGAAGTGCCAACAAACGTGAGCAAATCAAGCAACTGGCACAAGCCTTTGCCTCGCAGCTCGAAGACATCGTGCGCCGTTATCCTACTCAATGGTTCAACTATTTCGATTTTTGGAAACAATGAGAGCGATTGAAGACATAGCATTGAAAGAACTGATTCCGCAACGGCCGCCTTTCGTTATGATTGATCGCTTAGTGTCGAGCGACAAGGTGTATTCAGTGACCGAACTTGAGGTGCGTTCCGACAACTTGTTAGTTGATAACGGCCGCATGTCGGCTTCAGGATTGGTGGAAAACATTGCCCAGACCTGTGCCGCCCGTATCGGCTATATCAATCTCAACAGCGGCGAGACGGTCAAGATTGGCGTCATAGGCTCTATCAGCAACTTGAACATCGCACGCACACCTAAAGTGGGCGAACATATAGTGACAACCATTCAGCTTTTAGAAGAAGTGTTTCAGGTGACCTTGGTGGAAGCCGTGGTCAAAAGTGGAGAAGAGGAATTGGCGCGTTGCAACATGAAAATCGCTCTGACGGATATTGATTCAAAAGACTAATAATCATGAAGAAAGATACAGTATTATCGGTTACCAAGTGTTTTGACATCCGCTTCAGCGAGGTGGACTCGATGGGCGTGGTATGGCATGGCAACTATGCCAAGTATTTCGAAGATGCCCGTGAGGAATTCGGTCGGAAATACGACTTGGAATACTTGATGATGTATGACAAAGGTTTCTTTGAGCCCATTGTCGAGCTTTCTTTCAAATACAAACGTCCGATAATCTATGGCATGAAGCCCGAGGTGGAAATTGTTTATCGCCCCACCGATGCCGCCAAAATCATTTTTGACTACGAAATTCGTGATGCAAAGACAAAAGAAGTATTTGTAACTGGTCATTCGGTGCAAGTCTTCATGGACAAGGACACACATGAGCTTGTATTATACAGTCCTGAGTTTTACGAGGAATGGAAGCAAAGATGGGAGGTAAACGTATGATTGTAAGCGTGGCCAACAATATCATCTCGCCTTTGGGCATGAGCACAGCCGAGAACTATGCTGCTGTCAAGGCAGGGCATTCGGCTCTCACGCGTTACGAAGGCAAGTGGGAGCTGCCCGAGCCGTTTGTGGCCTCGTTGGTGGATCGCGGCAAGGTGGAACAAACCTTTGCGACCTTGGCCGATAATGAGAAATATACATTCTTTGAGAAGATGATCATCCTCTCGGCTTCGCGTGCCATTCAAGAGGCGGGCATCAACACGGCTTCGGAGCGAGTACTGTTTATCCTTTCCACCACCAAGGGTAACGTTTTCTTGTTGGACAAAAGAGAAACAGGTTTCCCTGAAGAGCGAGTTTTGTTGGGCTCGGCAACACGTCAAATGACGGACTTCTTCCAAAATCCCAATCCACCAATTGTGGTGTCAAATGCTTGTATTTCGGGTGTGTGCGCTCAGATTGAGGCGATGCGCAACTTGGAAAGCGGTTGCTTCGACTATGTCGTGACGGTAGGTTGCGATGTGCAGTCGGCCTTCATTGTCTCGGGATTCCAGTCATTTAAGGCCTTGTCGCTTGAACCCTGCAAGCCTTTCGATGCCAACCGTTGTGGTTTGAACCTTGGCGATGCTGCAGCAACCATCATATATACTCGAAAAGATACAGTCAATCCCGATGAATGGGTAGCTTGTCGTGGCGCCATCCGCAACGACGCCAACCATATCAGCGGTCCGTCGCGCACGGGCGAAGGCAGCTACAGGGCATTAAAGGTTGCTCTCGGCGATGTTGCCCCTGACCAAATTGCTTTCATCAACGCTCACGGCACCGCCACGATGTATAACGATGAGATGGAATCGGTGGCTATCGAAAGAGCAGGTTTGTCGCAAGTGCCTGTCAACGGATTGAAGGGCTACTATGGCCACACCATGGGTGCCGCTGGCATCCTTGAAACCATCCTTTCGATGTACGCCATCGATGAGCACAACATTTTGGCTACCAGAGGCTATGAGACCTTGGGTGTCACCCATCCTTTGGTGCTTTCCAACCAAAACCAAGCGACCGAGAAACGTATGTTCATCAAGTTGCTCTCGGGCTTTGGCGGCTGCAATGCGGCCTTGTTATTTGCGAAAGGAGGTCTGTCATGTTGAAACACTATGTTGTCATCACACCTGAGACTGTGAAACTCAATGGTATCAGCATAAACCATGCTGAACAAGGTAATGCTTTACTGACAGAGCTGTATCGTGCCTACATAGGCGATTATCCCAAATTCTTCAAGATGGACACCTTGAGCAAGTTGGGTTTTGTGGCTTCCGAGATGCTGTTGAAGGATGAAGGCAAGGAGCGTTTTGTGTCACGAGAGGATCGTGCTGTGGTGTTGTTCAACAAGACAGCATCGTTGCAAGCCGACACCAACTATCAGGCCACGATACAAGATCCGGAAAACTTCTTCCCCAGCCCTGCGGCTTTCGTCTACACCTTGCCTAACATCGTCACAGGCGAGATTGCCATTCGAAACAAATACTATGGCGAAACCTCGTTTATCGTCATGGAATCGTGTGATGCGCATATTATGGCACAGCAATTGATGAATGCCTTCCAAGACCCGATGACGCAAAGCATCCTCGGTGGTTGGCTCGACTGCAACGATGAAAACCACTTCGAGGCGCGTCTCTTTTTGGTTGAAAAACAACAATTTGACAATTTAGAATCATTAAAATCTGCCTTAATAGCAGATCTTGATATACCAACAATTAAACGAATTAATAATCAACAATTAAACAACAATACAATGGATGAACTGATTTACACGTTAAAGCAACAGATCATCGAGGCTTTGAACCTTGAAGACATGAAACCCGAAGACATCGACGAGAACGCCTCTTTGTTTGGCGAAGGCCTCGGCCTCGATTCCATCGACGCCCTAGAGCTCATCGTGCTGATGGAGAAGAACTATGGCATCAAGCTGCAAGACCCCTCCATGGGCAAGGAAATCTTCAAGTCGGTGGCCGTGATGGCTGATTATATCTCGAAGAACAGGACAAAATAAATGATTGAACCGATTTACATAACAGGCACCGGTGTAGTATCGGCTATCGGCATTGGCAAGGCAGCCACATTGAAGGCGTTGCTGAACAACCGCTCGGGCGTGGGCCAGCTGAAGTATTTGAAGACGGAACACAAGGAATTTCCCGTCGGTGAGGTGAAGCTGACCGATGCCGAAATGCGTGAGCGTTTGGGCATTGCCCAAGATGCTGTCACCACTCGTACCGCCTTGATGGGCATGCTGGCTTTGGGCGAAGCCTTGGATGAGGCACGCCTGACTTCAGACCAGCTGCCTAAAGTAGGTTTCATCTCAGGCACTACAGTAGGCGGTATGGACATGAGCGAGCAATACTATCTCGACTATCTTAACGGTGACGCACACAAGGAATACATTGCCGTTTACGACTGTGGTAGTTGCTCAGAGATGACAGCGGCCCATTTCGGTAAGTTTGCTTTCGCCACCACACTAGCTACGGCCTGCTCTTCAGCTGCTAATGCGGTCATACAAGGTGCCAATATGATCCGCTGTGGCAAGGCCGATATTGTCGTGGTGGGTGGCAGCGAGTGCATCACTAAGTTCCACCTCAACGGCTTCAACTCGCTGATGATTCTCGACACCAAGCCCTGCCGTCCCTTCGATGCCACGCGTAGTGGCTTGAATTTGGGCGAGGGTGCTGCCTATCTGGTATTGGAGTCAGCCGAGAGCGCCAAGCAACGCGGCGTACAGCCACAAGCGTTGTTGTCGGGTTACGGCAACGCCTGCGATGCCTTCCATCAGACCGCATCGTCGCCTGATGGCGAAGGTGCCTTCCGTGCCATGAAAGAAGCCTTGGAGTTGGCGGGCTTACAGCCTTCCGACATCGACTACATCAACGCGCATGGCACAGGTACGCCCAACAACGACGTAAGCGAAAGCCAAGCTATGATGCGGCTCTTTGGACAGGTGCCGCCTGTGTCGTCGACCAAGCCCTTTACTGGACACACCACTAGTGCTTCGGGTTCCATCGAAGCTGTGTTCTGTATCTTGGCTTTGCAGCATGGCTTCCTTCCTGTGAACCTCAATTGGTCGCAAGCCATGGACAACGGCATTGTGCCCGTGGCCAAGCCTGAAAAGAAAACGCTGAAACACGTGCTCTGCAACGCTTTCGGCTTTGGTGGCAACGACTCGTCGCTCTTGATTTCTAGCGCTAAGGTCCCTGAACTTGTCGAAGGGCCGACCGATAAAATGACGGTGCTTCGACAGGCTCAGCAACCTGATTCAATTTTTGTCCTCTCTGCCAAGCAGATCTCCATGCAGCAGCCGCTGAGCGAGGAGTGGATCGAGAACCCCATCATGTATGAGGTGCCTTTCACACGTTCCATCGACCCGAACTTCAAAGAATATGTCTCACCCATTGAGGCAAGGCGTATGGGACGTATACTGAAACGTGCCTTGGCCACCTCCAAAGAGGCTTTGAAAGCTGCAGGCTGTGACACCGTCGATGCCATTATGACGGGAACGGGTTTTGGTTGCATCGAGAACACCGAGTTCTTCCTTGATGCTCTCTCCAACGAAGGCGAACAATTGCTGAAGCCAACCTATTTCATGCAGTCGACGCACAACACCATCAGCTCGCTGGTGGCCATCCAGACCAAGAACTACAACTACAACGCTACCTATGCACACAAGGGTATCTCGTTTGAGAGTGCCCTGCACGATGCCTGGTTGCAGTTCCATTTGGGCAAGATAGGTTCAGCTTTGGTAGGTTGCCACGATGAGATGACGGAGACCTTCCATAGTATCATGAAAAAAGGCGGCGTGATGGGTCAAGATGACGAACGCTGTGGCGAAGTGGCCGTTTCGGTGGTATTGTCTAGTGACGGGTCGGCCCTTCGACAGGCTCAGGGTCCTCAACCTTTATGTCGTCTCACTGGCCTCAAAATGCTTCATCAGCCTACCATGAACAACCTGATGGATGCTGTGACTACTATGCTGCAGTCTGCCGATCGCAGCCTAGCCGACGTCGACTACATCCTCACGGGCATTAGCGGCAACCACAAGAGCGATAAAGCTTATTTGGCCGAGACAAAGACACTCTTCGGCGACAAGCCTTTGCTGAAATACAAACATCTGTTCGGCGAAAACTTCACCGCATCGGGATTAGGCTTCTATGTGGCCACACAATGCCTCAAGGCAGGCCGTGTGCCGGCACATCTCTTTGTTAATACAGATGATATTTCTGACAAAAAACCAGCTTGCATCATGCTATTCAACCACTCCGATGGAAAAGATTATACTCTTACTTTATTAGAAACCTAAAACTATGTGGAAATATATAATATTAGTCATATTACAGGCCAGCTCTTTGGCGGGTGGTCAAGCTATGTTCAAGTTGTTCTTGAATAGAATGGGTAAGTTTCAATGGAGTTGGACATACGCAAAACAAGTTACATTGAATCATGGTTGGATTTTGTTGATCATGATGGGTTTCTTTAGTGTTTCATTCCTTTTGTGGGCCTACGTGTTGAAGAAGATGGAATTTAGCCAAGCTTACCCCTTGTCGAGCCTGAGTTTCATCTTTGGCATGTTTTTGGCATTCTTTATGTTTCAGGAGAGCATACCTTTTACCCGCTGGATAGGCGTTATACTTATCGTAGTAGGGTGTGTATTAATTAGTATGAAATGAGACAAAAGTTCTTCTTGATATTGTTGTTTGCCCTGTTTTCTACAGGAGTTTGGGCGCAGAGCGAAAAGCCGCTTTCTGAGTCTGAGAGCCAAAAGGTTGTATCCAAGTTGACAGAGGCAGCCGCCGCAATGCAGACCTTGCAATGCCGTTTTGTGCAGGAAAAGACCTCTTCGATGCTAGCAGAGCCTACGATAGCCGAAGGCACCATGCATTATGCTGCTCCCGATAGGATGCGGTGGGAATACACCAAGCCCTATGCTTTTGCCTTGGTTGTCAACGGCGAGCGCATCGTCAAAGTGACGGATGGCAAGGCCGAAGTGGTTGACGGCAATTCGAATCGCATGTACCAAGGCATTGTAGGTATCATCATGGGCAGTGCTTCGGGCAAGAAGTTGTTCGACACTTCTGTGTTCGATGTCGTACTGTATGATGAAGACGCTTGTTGGCGTGCCGAGATGACCCCCAAGCGCCGCGACATGAAGCGTATGTTCAGCCAGTTGGTGTTTCGTTTCGACAAGAAGACCAATGGCATCAGCCGTGTGGAGTTCAAAGAAGCCAGTGGGGATGTCACCTCGATTCGTTTTGAGGACATCAAGTTGAATGAGGCGATAGGGGAAGACTGTTTTCAATGATAAGGAATTGTTCAGAATTAGCTTTTTTAAACTTCAGGGCTTTTTCAACAATGACTATTGTCACAAGGCATTATAAGGTGTTTTTCACTTATATACCATCTTTTTTGCGGGATTTTTTAGTTTTTTCAAATAAAAACTTGGAAACATTATTTTGTATCCGTAGTTTTGCAAGCAAATATTTCTAAAAACTCATTTAATATGAAAACTAGAATTTTACAATGTAAAAAGGCGGTTTTGCCCACCCTACTTGTCCTGCTGCTTAGTGTAGTGGGGATGACAAAAGCGATGGCGCAAGCCTCCTTAGAGAGTAACCTCAACCATTCCATCAACAACAACGAAGCCTCCTTGTCGGTGATTGGCCATGTGGCTGACACGCCGAGTCACAGCTTCGATTTCGACAATGGAAGTCCTTTTAACAACGACAGATTGGGCGAAGGCGGGTGGTTTTACTACGACAATGGTCAGTTGGAAACTGCCATGGGTACTGGTGGCAGTCAGTTTTGGTGGGGTGTGAAGTTCCCTGCTGGTAGCTACTATGGAAATATGATTACCAAGGTAGCTGCCTACGATTACATGGCCATGACAGGTACTGTGACCATCTACAATGATGGGGATAATGCTCCTGCAACGCCTGTTGGTCAGACCAATGTGACCTTCACAGGAGCTGCCAACTTCGTTGAGTTTGAGTTTGCCGATACTGTCTTCATCGACCCAACCGAGAATCTTTGGGTGATTTTTTATAACGAGAGTGGCGCTGCCTACCCTGCTGCCGTGTGTGCCAGTACTGGCGACGCCAACGGACGCTATGTGAGCCTTAACGGTGTGGATTGGGATGATGCTGCCTCCTATGGCCTCAACTACACATGGATGGTTCGTGCTTATCTTGTTGTCAATGAATATGGAGAAGATGTCCAAATTACGGCCACGGCTAATCCTTCCGAAGGTGGCACTATAAGTGGAGAAGGTACCTATCAACAAGGTCAAATCTGCACATTGACGGCGACAGCCGAAGAAGGATATACCTTCATGTATTGGACTGAAGACGAAAGAATAGTTTCTGCCGAGTCGGATTACAACTTTTTAGTGGCACGCAACCGTGACTTGGTAGCTCATTTTGCTTTGCCGTTTAGCATCACGGCCTTGACCGACCCGGAAGAAGCGGGTATGGTGAGTGGTGAAGGGTCTTATGATTATGGCGACACTTGTACACTGACCGCTACTGCCAATTCAGGTTATGTCTTTGCTAATTGGACGAAAGATGATGCCATTGTTTCCACGGATATGGATTATTCCTTCATCGTGGCGGACAGTGCAACTTTTGTGGCTCATTTTGTGCCAGAGGACAACATTGTCTTTGCCGATGCCAACGTGAAGAATATCTGTATCTCCCATTGGGATACCAATGACGATGGTGAGTTGAGTTATTATGAAGCCGCATCTGTAACGGATTTGAGCAACTATTTCCGAAACAACACTGAAATCACTTCGTTTAATGAACTACAGTATTTTATTGGCTTATCTTCCATCAGTGCAAATGCTTTCTCGAATTGCAATGGACTGACCTACGTTACATTACCGCCTTTTGTGACCTCGATTGGAAACTATGCTTTTTACAATTGCAGTAGCTATTCTGGTCAGTTGACTATTGGAAACGCTGTGACCTCGATTGGTAATTACGCATTCTATGGTTGCCGGAGTTTAACTGGCGGTATCAACATTCCCAACTCAGTCATTACTATAGGAAACTATGCATTTCAAGGCTGCTCTGCATTATCGGGTTCGCTGACCATGGGGAACGCTGTGACTTCGATAGGAAGTGCTGCTTTTTCGGGTTGTACTGGCCTTGTTGGTGATATTGTGATTCCCAATTCAGTGACCATAATTGGAGACGCCGCTTTTTACGATTGCTATGGTTTAACAGGCAATTTGGTGATCCCTAACTCTGTAATCTCAATAGGAAGTTCTGCTTTTTATAATTGCCACGGATTTACAGGCACGCTGACCATAGGTAGTTCCGTGACCTCGATTGGAAGCTCGGCTTTTGAACGCTGTTCAAGCTTTGTCGGCAACATTGTGATTCCTAATTCCGTGAACACAATAGGAAGTTATGCCTTTTACAATTGTAATAGTTTTTCTGGATACTTGAGCATTCCAAGCTCAGTGACAACGATTGGTGGAAGTGCATTCTATTATTGCTCAGGCCTTTCACAAGTAAACTACAATGTGACAAACCATGCTGACATTAATGATGGTTCCTATAACTATCCCTTCCAAGGCTGCAATGGCCACCTTATTATAGGTGATAATGTGGCAAGGATTCCAAGAAACATGTTCAGAAATGCTAACTTTACGGGCATCTTGACAATCCCGAACTCTGTGATCCAGATTAATGACAATGCTTTTAACAATTGTTGGCGCCTAACAGGTACCTTGGTAATCCCTAATTCAGTAAACACCATAGGAATCAGTGCTTTCCAAAACTGCAATGGTCTGTCGGAGATTATCATGGGCAACAACGTGACGACGGTGGGCAACACAGCTTTCTATTCTTGTTCAGGCTTAACCAAGGTAACCCTTCCAGAGTCGGTAACAGAGATAGGTACGGGAGCATTTAGCGAATGCACCCAGTTAAATACGGTAAATATGCAATCGACACAGGCTCCTTCTATTGGCGGGGATGTGTTTGCAAATAATGCAACAGACAGAATCATCAATATTCCTTGTGAAACAACGGAAAACTATTCTGACGGCAACTGGTCGGAATGGACAGATGCCTTGAACGAGATTTGCGACGACTTTGAAATTGCAGTGGTGATTAATCCTGCAATAGCGGGAAGTGCAACGGGTGCAGGCAATTATAGCTATGGCGAAATGTGTACCCTTACTGCCATAGGCAATATGGATTATGTATTCCTTAATTGGACGAAGAATGGTGTGGTGGTTTCCACAGAGGCCACATACAGCTTTGGCGTGACAGAGTCATGCACTTACGAGGCTAATTTCTACACAACACTCGTTTCATACGACATCAACGTTGCAGTCAATCCTGCGGAAAGTGGCTCAGTGATTGGTGGCGGTTCATACCATCAAGGTGTAATCTGCACGCTCATCGCTGTAGCCAATGAAGGCTATATTTTTGCCAACTGGACCAAAGATGACGTTGAGGTCTCCACAGACGCATCCTACAGCTTCACCGTGACAGAAGATGCTACCTACATTGCCAACTTCATTGATGCCCCTGTTTATTACAATATCATCGCTACGGCCAATCCAGAGGAAGGTGGAACAGTGAGTGGTGCAGGCAACTACGAAGAGGGTCAAACATGTACCCTGATTGCTATGGCCAACGATGGTTATACTTTTGTCAATTGGACCAAAGACAGCATTGAGGTTTCCACAAACGACACCTGCAGTTTTATCGTGACAGAAGATGCTACCTACATTGCCAACTTCATTGATGCCCCTGTTTATTACAATATCATCGCTACGGCCAATCCAGAGGAGGGTGGAACAGTGAGCGGTGCAGGCAACTACGAAGAGGGTCAAACATGTACCCTGATTGCTATGGCCAACGATGGATATACTTTTGTCAACTGGACCAAAGACAGCGTTGAGGTTTCTACAAACGACACCTGCAGTTTTATCGTGACAGAAGATGCTACATTTGTGGCCAATTTCATTGAGGACCAACAAGAAAATACCCAAGTCTCGAATTTCTCGCAAGGCTACAATTGGTGGTGCTCTTATATAGAACAAAGTAGTATTAACGGCTTGGGCATGTTGGAGGAAAGCTTGGGTGACAACGGTGTCTCCATCCGTTCGCAGGCCAATGGCTACACTGACTACTACCAAGGCTATGGTTGGTTTGGATCGCTTTCGCATATTTACAACGAATCTTCATATAGGGTTATTACCAGCGAACCCTGCACGGTTACTATGACAGGCAACACCGCAGTGCCGTCTGAACACCCCATCACTTTGAGTCAAGGGTGGACATGGATAGGATACGTGCCATCGACAACGATGAGTGTCGATGTAGCGATGGCTGGTTTGGATGCTACTGCAGGTGACAAGCTGAAGTCGCAGCAGGGCTATTCGGACTACTATCCAGGCTATGGTTGGTTTGGTTCTCTGAATACGATAGAACCAGGCATGGGTTTGATGTACTATTCGGCAAACGATGAAGTAGTAACATTGACCTATCCTGATAACAACAGGAGAGGAGAGCTGAAAGCCAACCTCACATCTGAAAACAACCACTGGAAGCCGAGTACCTTCGCTTATCCCGACAACATGACGGTAATGGCGGTGGTCGAACTCAATGGAGAAGAGCTCAAGACGGAGCACTACGAACTGTCCGCCTTCGCATCTAACGGTGAATGCCGAGGCAGCGTGAAGCTGACGTATGCTGAGCCATTGAACCGCTACGTGGCCTTCCTGACCATCTCGGGCAAGGATGCCACAGAATTAAGCTTTAGGCTCTACGACAAGGAAACAGGTATGGAATACTATGACGCTGAGGAAAGCTTCGATTTTGTGGCCAATGCTATCGTAGGTGAAGCTGACGACCTCTATACCATCCACTTCAGAGGCACGACGGGCATGGATGAGTTCGCAAATAGGGTGAAAGTTTATCCTAACCCCGTGAGTGTTGGAGAACAATTCAGCATCGGGCTGAGTGTCGAGGATGCAGGCAAGGTGCATGTTGAAATCGTGAACATGTTGGGTGTGATAGAGACGTTGCGTGCAACGTCTGTACAAACCCTCACCGCCCCGAATGTCGCCGGTGTCTACTCGCTGCGTATCACTGTGGAAGGGAAAGGGACAATTGTCCGTAAGTTGGTGGTCAAGTAAAAAACAATTTGTAGTTTTCTTTTTAGAAGCCCATGGGAGTGATGACCTATGGGCTTCTATATTTATGGGTTTTGGTATTTCGCCAGAAGCATGCTTTACCATTTAAATTATTTTATTTTTGTAAAAACTTTTTTAAAATAAGAAAATTCTTATATTTGCCTCAAAGCTATAGTTTATAATAAAATACCATAACATTATGAAAAACAGTATTTTACTAAATGACAGGGATGATAATACCCTGAGCGAAGTCATTAGAAAAGGAAGAAAACTTCTCTCTTTGGTAGTATTTATGCTCTTATTTTCTTTGGGCGCGAAAGCTAATTCGGTTGATGCAGAAAGGGCACGGCGAGTTGCAACGACATTTCTAAACAACAATGGTGCCCGTTCAGTCGAGTTGGCTGACGTGACATCAGTCGTTGGTTTTTCCAATGTATATGTGTTCACTACGGAGTCCAGTTTTGTTTTGATGGCTGCTGATGATCGTGTGCAGCCCATACTTGGTTACTCTCTTACAGGTCGTTTCGATTTTGAGAACATGCCTGACAACAAGAGGGCTTGGATTCAAGGATATAGCAATGAGATTCAGTATGCTGTTGACAATCAACTTAGGGCTTCATCTGAAGTGACGCAACAATGGCGTGACTTAGTCGAAGGCAACCCTAACGCTGGTAGAGCCATCACGGCAGTGGCTCCTCTGATTCAAACGCAATGGGATCAAGGCGATCCATACAATTTATTGTGTCCAGGTGGTTCGGTGACAGGATGTGTCGCTACAGCCATGGCCCAAATAATGAAATATTGGAACTATCCTGAACATGGTATTGGATCACATTCCTATACCCATCCTACTTATGGTGAACTGTCAGCTGACTTCCAATCCACCACTTACGATTGGAACAATATGATTAATAGCTACTATGGTTCGAGTACTTATGCACAAAAAATGGCCGTTGCGACCTTGATGTACCATTGTGGCGTTTCTGTTAATATGAATTATTCGCCGAATGCCAGCGGTGCAGGTAATACAATAGTGGCAGAGGCTTTAAAGAATTATTTTAACTATTCATCAGATGTTGTTTATCGTTACCGTTCGGAATATTCTGATAATGATTGGATTGTTATGCTGAAAAACGATCTCAACCTAAGTCGTCCCATTTGGTATAATGGATCAGGTTCTGGAGGAGGACATGCTTTTGTGTTCGATGGATACAATAGCAATAATTATTTTCATGTCAATTGGGGTTGGGGTGGCTATTGTGACGAGTATTATGTCGTCAACAACCTTAATCCTGGCCCAGGTGGGATAGGTTCGGGCGACAATGGTATTTATAATGATAATCAAGGTGCGGTTTTTGGCATTCGTCCTTCGGAATGCACGGCTAATGCACCCGTAAATTTGACTTATTCGCAAAACGGACGCAATGTGACGCTCTCATGGTCTGCCGCTACTGGAGCTTCCAGTTATAAAGTCTATCGCAACAATAGTTTTGTAGGCGAAGTTTCTTCAACGTCTTATTCAGATATTGCGCCGTACGGTAGTTCTGTCTATTACGTGAGGAGCGTTGATTCTCAAGGAAGACTATCATTGTCGTCAAACGCAGTGACGGTCACCGTTGCGTATCCCATACCAGTGGTTGACGATTTGGCGGCTACCGTTTCGGGCAACAATGTCAACCTTGCGTGGACAGCTCCCGACTGGTGCTATCCTGCAACGCCAACGGCAACAATGACATACGGAACCGGTAACTATACAGGTATAGCTTTGGGTTATAATAATGGATCGACTTGTATATATTGGGGACATCGTTATCCTGCTTCAAGTCTAAGCAGTTATAATAATATGAAAGTCTACAAGGTGTCGTTCTATGCCAATGAAATGGGTTCTTACCAAGTGTTTGTATATAAGGGAACCTCTTATGATCTCCCACAGACACAACTTCTGCAACAGTCTTTTTCAGTAGGGTCAACGGGTTGGTATGATATTGATTTGTCTACTCCAATACAAATTGATGCTTCTAATGATTTATGGGTGTTTATTTATGACCCTGAAGCCAGAAGCTTTCCGGCAACCTATTGTAGTTATTCTGGCAGTGAAGGCAACTATTATTCTACCGATCCAAATTCTTGGTTGTATACTTGGGACGATGCGGCATTCCTTATTCGCACTTTTGTCACAGATGGAACCTATACCTATAATGTTTATAGAAACGGTTCAAACATTGCCAGCAACCTAAACAATACCAGCTATAGCGACAATAACTTGGCAGGTGGTGTATACAATTATTATGTAAAAACCAATTATTATGCTGGCGAAACCGATGCTTCCAATCAAGTCACGGTACAAATAGGATCCGGCCCTTATTATACCATTTCAGCTTCGGCAAACCCACCTGAAGGAGGATTGGTGACTGGAGCAGGTTCATACCTCCAAGGCAATACTTGCACCCTGACGGCTACGGCCAATACAGGCTATACTTTTGTCAATTGGACTCAGAACGGCGATGAGATTTCCACCAACGCCACAATAAGTTTCACTGTGACCGAAAATGCCACTTTTGTGGCCAATTTTAATGCGAGCACGCCACCTTCGCAGGAACTAGAGGTCTTTGCTGAATATTATCCAAATTCGAATGATCCGAATAGCCAATATGTAAAAGTGTATTGGTCGGAAGGTACGACAGGTGATAGTTTCGACCAATACAATATGTGTCTTGATGACATTACATTGTCCTCCTCAAGGTCTGTTAGGTCAATGTACTGTGTTTATCGTGCTCATTGCGACGGAAGTGGAGAAGAAATGATTGCTAATAATGTGACTGGGAACCAATACATTGACTACGGATGGTCGGGATTAGCCCCAGGGAACTACAGATACGGTGTCAGTGTGATAAATGAAAGGGGTGATGCTGGCGAAATCCATTGGAATGACGCTCCTATAACTATTAACCATCATAAGCTTGACGTTTCTACTGTTTTGAATCGCGTGCCCGGCAATAACCGTTCAAGCGAACCTTCGCATGTGAATTCTCGTGATGGTTGGCTTTATTACGATGATGGTACTTATGTCACCAGTGTAGGTGCTGGAGGTACTCTTTATTGGGGTACCATGTTTCCAGCTAGCATGTTGACTGATAATAGACTGACCAAAGTCGCGCTTTATGAGAATGGTGATAACAATGGAACGATTATTCTTAATGTCTATTCGGGTGGTGATGCTGCTCCTGAAACATTAATCTACTCTCAAAATATTACCCCTGTTGGAAATAATGATTTCCATGAGATTACTTTTAGTGATCCTGTGACCATTAATCCTAATCAAAATTTATGGATTACATTTTACCAGAGCGGTGATTCTTATCCAGCTAGTGCTTGTAATGATTCTGGTGATGCCAACAATCGTTGGGTTAGTCTCGATGGAAGCTCTTGGTTTGATCTTGCTGATGCTGGACTGCCTGGCTATGGCTGGATGATTCGTTGCTATGTTGAAGGGAATGGTGGATCTGGCAGCACTGAAATCAGTTGGTCCAACTGTATTGAGAAACCCAATAGTTCTATTACCCAAACCTCCACTTTCTCGCAAGGCTATAATTGGTGGTGCTCTTACATAGAGCAAAGCGATATTGATGGTTTGGGTATGTTGCAGGAAGGTTTGGGCAACAACGGTGTCAGTATCCGTTCGCAGGCCAGCGGCTACACAGACTACTATCAGGGTTACGGTTGGTATGGTTCGCTGTCTAGCATCAACAATGAATCCTCCTATAGGGTCATCACGAACACACCTTGCACAGTCACCATGACGGGCAACAAGGCTATTCCTTCTGAGCACCCCATTACATTGAGCCAGGGCTGGACATGGATTGGTTATGTACCTACCGCTGCCATGGATGTGAACGTAGCCATGGCAGGCTTGACCTCGACTGCAGGCGACAAACTGAAGTCGCAGCAAGGCTATGCGGATTACTATCCAAACTACGGTTGGTTCGGTTCGCTCAACACCATCGAGCCAGGCATGGGTCTGATGTACTATTCGATGAATGGCAATCCAGTCACCTTCACTTATCCTAACAATGACAGGGGCGGAGAGCTGAAGAAAAACCTCACTGCCGAGAACAACCATTGGGAACCGAATCCACATGCCTATCCTACCAACATGACCTTGTTGGCCGTCATCGACCTTGATGGCGAGGAAATCCAATCGGAGGATTATGAATTGGCTGTCTTTGATGCCAACGGCGAGTGTCGCGGAAGTATCAAGACGATGTACGTTGACATTACAGGCCGCTACTATGCCTTCATGACCATCTATGGAGATTCCCCAGTAGAGCTCCACTTCGGGTTGTACGATTGGGAAGCCCACACAGAATTCTTTGATGTGGACGAGACGGTGATGTTCAATGCCGATGCCTCGATAGGCACAATATTCGAGCCTATGGTACTCCATTTCCATGGCTTGAACAACGTTGACGAGTTCGACAGGCAAATAAAAGTGTTTCCCAACCCTGTGAATTGTGGGGAACGGTTCAGCCTTGGCATGGCTGAGGATGTGACAAATCCTGTCCGTGTTGAAATCATCAACACATGGGGCGTAGTAGAGACGGTATGTACATCATCTCACCAGACCTTTATTGCCCCGAATGTTGCAGGTGTCTACATGCTGCGCATCACTGTGGAAGGAAAGGGTACCTTTATCCGCAAGTTGATAGTCAAATAAGTTTCGGTCAAAAGGGTGGCAACAACAATACTATTCACATAAAAACTAATATTATGAAAAACAGTACTTTATTACATGGCAAGAGGAACGATGCCATGAACAAAAGCAGTAGAAAAGGGGTAAAACCCTTAGCACTTGTCGTGTTTTTGCTTGCCTTCGTGGGCATGGCACGAGCGGATGAAGTAACGGTGTACGACGGCACTACGACCAACAACTACGTGCCTGCGTATGTCTTTTACTTCGATGACTTCACGAAAAGCCAATATGTCATCCCTGCAAATGACTTAGCTGTGGTAAATGGAGGCTCTATCACGAGTGTCAAATTCTATACCACTGGCAACAACATGCCTTACACAACCGTTTCCACAGTTGATGTCTACCTCAAAGAGGTCGACTACACGATGATTTCCGCTTTTGAGGCCAAAGATGATTGCCAAGTGGTGTACACAGGAACGATGGAATTTGAAGCAGAAGGTGAGGGTGGTTTTTGCCTCATCACTTTCGATACGCCATTTACCTACTATGGAGGTAACCTCCTTGTTGGCTGTGAAAACACGACCGACGCTGGTTGGAAAAACATTTACTTCTACGGCCAAACCGTAGATGGCGCCTCTGTTGCTGGATACAATAGCAGCAGTTTGGACGGTGTTAATCCTACTCAGCGCAACTTCATCCCCAAGACCACTTTCTATTATTTAGGAGAAACCAACCTTGTTACCACCCCCGACCCGATAGACCTAGGTTATCGCCCGAACGGTGCATGGATGCGTCCGATGGAGGTCAATATCTTCAATTATGGGACAGAAACTACTATTAATAATGTTGCGGTTACCAACAATAATTATTTTCAGTTGGGTATAGAAAACATAAATGTTCCTTTCACTTTGGGTCATAATGCTGGATTCGATGTCAACCTTAGCACTGTTGGTAACGCTTCTGGTGTGGTCAATGGGAACTTGGTTGTCAACTATGGCGACAACGAAGTGACTCTGTTTGATGTAAGTGCCACGGCCTACACCCCTGTCAGTCCCGATGTATGGGAACACGCCCAATTGGTAAGCTCTTTTCCCTTTACAGCCACTCTGAATGCGAACAGCGTTCCGCTTTACGACAACTATCGCTTGCCGCCGGCCAGCATCGCCGATGGTGCCGATGCCGTGTATAAACTCGTTTTTACCAAGGACACCTATTTGAATGCCTCCGTCACGAGCGGCGAAAACGGAAAAATCGCTCTTTATCCTGAAGGCTTCCATGGCGTGGGTGGTCCCGACCTCACTAATAATTATACTGCACCAGAGGTGCCTATTGAAGAATGGCTACATTATGATAACGGGGATTATTATGAAAGTTGGTATACTAATTGGGGAGACTGCATTTGGGGCATCAAATTTAGCCCCGACCAGCTTGTTGCCTATACCAATTGCAATCTAACTAAGGTTTCAGTGTTTGATTCTAATTCCAATTATGGTCTCAGCACATACACCATAAATATATATGTCGGAGGCAACACTCCTGATGAAGGAATGCTTGTTCATACACAAGACTTTGAGCCATATGCTGACAACACCTTTCATGAGGTATTCTTGACTGAGGCTGTAGAAATTGATCCCTCGCAAAACCTATGGATTACCCTTCAAGCCCAAGCCAACGGTGGCTATCCTATTGCCTGTTGTCGTAATGTTGAAGACCCTAACGGACGTTGGTATTATTACGATTCAAGTTGGATAGAATTTACGGGTTTCAACAACGCCGCTTGGATGCTCCGTGGCTTCGTGACCAACACAGAAGGCCGAACGATAGCCATTGAGTATGGCAATCGCGACAATTTGGTATACGACTTCGATGATAGCAGCTTGCAAGGTTGGACCACTATCGATGCCGATGGCGACGGCTATACTTGGGTTTCGAGCATGAATCCTGGTGATTATCATAATTCCGGTATTGACTTGACAGGTACTGGTCATAACAGCTCTGCTGCTTATGTGATTTCAGGCTCTTGGGCCAATGGAATTGGACAGGTTCTGTATCCTGACAACTATTTGATTTCACCTCAAATCACATTGGGAGGCAGTATCAGTTTCTATGCTTGCGCTCAGGATGCCAGTTATGCCGCCGAGCATTTTGGTGTAGCCGTTTCCACTACGAACAACACTAACGCTTCTGCCTTTACCACCATTCAGGAATGGACAATGACAGCAAAGAGTATAGGTGCATCTACCAACTACACTCGTAGTGGCAGCCGTGCTCAAGGTGTATGGTATCAATATACCGTCGATTTGAGCGCGTACGCTGGTCAGACTGGCTATATTGCAATTCGTCACTTCGACTGCGCTGACCAGTTCATCTTGAATGTCGACGATATCGTTATTGCTCCAGGCGAAGTTTCTAGCGGCAGTTTAACCGATTTAACCGTCACCCCAGGTACTTATTACCTTGTGGCTTCCTCCATAAGCGATGAGTGGAGCATCGAAATCAATGCGGGTGAAGTGCCTTGCCCCGATCCAGCATATAGCCCATTTCCTGCAAATTATGCTGAGGTTAACCCTAATCGCACTATTGAATTAAGTTGGCAATTTGGCCAAAGAGCCACAGAGTATAAGTTGATGTTTGGTACTACGGAGAGTTGTGAGCAGACTTTGGTGGATTGGACGAGGGTTCTTGGGCACCAATATATGCTGCCTGCTCTTCTCGATAACATGACCTATTATTGGAAAGTCGTGGAACGCAACGATGATTGTAGCGAAGGTGTGGAAAGCCCCGTTTGGAGTTTCACCACCCGTCTCAACACGCCTCAGAATCTTTATGCTGAGCAAGACTTCATTATGGAAGGAAACAGTGCTGTGTTGTACTGGTCGGCTCCAAATCGTGCCTTGCAATATTACAATGTCTATCAGGACGGCATGCTGATTGGCAGCACAACAGATACGTATTATGTGGTGGAAGGCCTCAACTATAATATGAACGGTTATGCTTTCTATGTGACAGCCGTGTTTGACGCTGGAGAGTCCGATCCGTCCAACTATGTTTGGATTTATGTTTCTGGTTTGGGCACCGTTAATGGCCATGTGTACGAACAAGACGACAGTACAGGTATCGAGAATGCCATGGTCACCTTTACGGGCTATGATGAGTATGGTTATTACAACACTTACAGTTTCACCACTGATTCCAACGGTTACTATGAGGGCAGTTTGAGGGCAGGTTCGTATGTTGTCATGGCCTCGTGTGCTGGTTATCAAGACAAATATTATGGTGGTTCGGTAGGTATTATGTTCAATAACCTGACAAGTGGCATTAATATTAGTTTGGACGAATTGTTCAATCCTGTCACGGATGTCGTTGCCGAGTATTATCCTAATGCCAATGACCCAAGTAGTCCGTATGTGAAGGTGCGTTGGGGCATTGATGATTCATCAAATTGGTTGTATTACGATGATGGTGTGAATGTTGATGCTATAGGTTTGACAGGAGGCGGTTCGCTCTATTGGGGTGTCATGTTCCCGGCAGGTACTTTTGCTGGAAATAGTCTGAAAAAAGTAAGCATGTATGACTATGTGGCTCATACGGGTAACATTATGGTTTATCAAGGTGGAACCAGTGCTCCTGAAACATTGCTCTACATGCAACCATACACCTGCACAGGCAGTATGGACTTCGTTGAATGGACACTGAACACACCTGTTGGCATTGACTCCTCACAACATTTGTGGATTGTTATGAATAACAACGATGGTCAGTATGTGGCTTCCTGCTGTGCCAACACGGGCGATGCCAACGGACGTTGGATTAGTGTTGATGGATCTTCTTGGGATGATTTGGTCAATTATGGTCTAGACAATACTTGGATGCTTCGTGCTTATGTATCTAATGGTACTCGAGGTGCTTATTATGCACCAATTGATTTTGTCACTACTCCTTCCAATATAGCCACTTTTGTGAAAGGTGAAACAAATAATGTCTTATCGGTTTCTGGTAACACTACTACTCACAATGTTGGTGTACCTACTGAAAACGTTGGCAACACCCGTGCTTTTTCGCATTATAAAATTTATCGTACCAATGCCTACAACAATGGACCTTATAACACGGAGAACACAGTGCTGCTTGCTGATAATGTGACCGACACCGTATTTATTGATGTCACTTGGCAGGATGCTGAATCAGGTATCTATAAATGGGGTGTTAGTTGTGTTTATGAAGGCAATCGCGAAAGCGAAATCAACTGGAATGAATTAAATCAGCTTGTACTAATGCCCAACCGTAGTTCAAGACAGCCCCAACCAGTTTATGGTGTCAATCGAGAATCATTGGTTTATGACTTCGATGACAGCAGTTTGCAAGGTTGGACTACTATCGATGCCGATGGCGACGGCTATACTTGGGTTTCGAGCATGAATCCTGGTAACTACCACAACGCTGGCGTTGACCTGACTGGTACTGGCCACAACGCCTCTGCTTATTATGTGATTTCAGGCTCTTGGGCCAATGGAATTGGACAGGTTCTGTATCCTGACAACTATCTCGTTTCACCTCAAATCACATTGGGAGGTAGCATCAGTTTCTGGGCATGTGCGCAAGATGCCAGTTATGCAGCAGATCACTTTGGAGTGGCCGTGTCGACGACAAGTAGCACAATCCCGAATGCCTTCGCTACCATCCAAGAATGGACAATGACGGCCAAAAGTTCTAGCAATGTAACTAGTATTGGTCGCGATGGTAACACCCGTGCGCAAGGCAATTGGTATCAATATACTGTTGACTTGAGCGCCTTCAGCGGCTTGGGCTATGTTGCTATCCGTCACTTCAACTGTAGCGACCAGTTCATCTTGAATGTTGACGATATTACTATTGTGGAAGGAACTGGCACAGGAGGCCTGCAAGAGCCTCGCGAAAGCGAGATTGTATGGTCCAATTTCCTTGACAAGGATATGTTCCTCAGCAACGGCGAAGTGGATCTCTCTGTTACGCTCAATAGTGGTGACAGTCCTGCGGGTACCACCGTCAGATTCACTAACCTCAATGCGGGTGAGCAGCAATTCTATCCTATTGCAGATGTCATTTTGGATGGTACTGGTTACTATGTTTGGGACAGCTTCCGTAAGGGTGACTACCAAGTGACCATAACCAAAGACGGCTACGAAACCATTATCGACAACATTGGCATTTGGGATGCTACCAGCTTGAGTTACATAATGACTGAAATAGTTTATAATGTCAGCGAACTCTATGTGTCTCGCACTGGCTGGGTCAAGTGGAATCCCCAGGGAGACCCCTCGACTCCTAGTTCTGGTGGCAACGACAGCTTCGAGTTTGGTTTCGAAAACGACTTTGAAGGTTGGACCACTATCAACAATGATGGCGACAGCCTCAACTGGGTAAATAGCATTAATAGCGTTAGCGCTTCTGGATACGATTACACTGGTTTGGCTCATGGTGGCAATTACTTCGTCTATTCACAGTCCTACGTCGACTATGTTGGTGCTTACAATGCCGACAACTATCTGGTTTCACCTCAGAAATATTCAATCACTAATGGTTCGACTTTGTCTTTCTGGGCTGACAACGGCAGCGAAAGCTATCCTGACCATTTTGCTATTGCCATTGCTACCGCTGACACCCCAGGTGCTTCCGACTTCGTTGATGTTTGGAGCCACAGCGGTGCCAAGTCTGAAAGCAAGGCTGCTACACGTTATGCAGGAAATCGTTATCAGAACTGGCGCTTACATTCTGTTGACTTGAGTTCATACGCTGGCCAGGATGTGTGGATTGCCTTCCATCATCAGGATTATGACATGTATGAGATTTGGATAGATGATGTCACTTTGACCACTGGAGCGAAGAGCAGTGGCGACCGTCACTTTGAATACTATCAGGTGAGGTGTGAAAACAGCAATCATGAGCCGATCTTTAGTATCAATACTTCTCACAACTTCTGTCAGGTGGCCACCGAAGGACTCATTGAAGGTGAGCAATACATTTGCAAGGTGGCTGCTGTCTATAGTTCTGGCATGAGTGCATACAAAGAATGTGTTTGGGAATATGAACCTTGCGATCATTGGGGACCTGTTGATAATGTTGTTGTCTATGCCAATGAACAAGGCAATCACATTGAGTGGATGTTTGAGAACGGCTACAACCCTTATGGAAGCAATAAATCCAGCATAGGATTGGCTCCACAACATAGCGACATCTGGGGCGATGGCTCAGATTATCAGATGCTGAAGGGTGGGGAGTTCTATAGTCAATATGCTGAAGATGGTATTATGCTGAACTTCTTTGCTCTCGACAATGTTGACCTTAGGGCTTTCTTGCTTTACAATTTCAGCAACGATAGCCGCTTCTCGCTGGTTCCTGAAGATGAATACGGTCAGTTTGTCCTTACTTCGAATGAGGCCAACAACAATTTCATGGATGAGTTTGAGATGGCTTACCAAAAAGCTATTGCCGATTTCAGCCTACTGAGTAAGGTTGACATCGACGATAATATGGTTATTTGGAAGAGCAGTGTTGCCCCCACCAACTATCTCTCTATCATGATGGATGTGATTACCGCTAGGACCAGAACCGAGAATGACCACTGTTTAAACTCGATTCCTTTCTGCACTTCCGATGTTATTTCATTTAATGCTGCTTCCACTTCCCAAACGGCTGATCAACTGGAAGGTACTACTTTACAAGACGGCTGCATTGGAGCTTCCTATAATCCTTCGTGGTATCACATGAGGATACATACGGCTGGCCAGTTCATCATCCACATGGAAGGCCACGACCCCACTGATGGTACAGAGAGAGACATTGACTATTGCATTTGGGGTCCTTTCACCAATCCGTACTTGCCTTGCGTAAGCGATTTGACGACCGATAAGATCATCGACTGCAACTATTCGCCGTATTATGCTGAAGATATCTATATGGGCTATCCTGAAAATGAGCACCAACACCAAGACAGTCATGGCACTATGAACTACCACATGCCTGAAATAGGTGAGTATTACATCATGATGATTACAAATTTTTCACGTCAGCCTTGTAATATCACCTTTACCAAGACCGAAGGGGTCGGCGAGACCGACTGTGATATTATTAATACTACAGGCATTATCGGTTTCCTTGTGACAGAAGATGGCGAGTATGTTGCAATAGCTGGTCCTGACGAACGCGAGTACACCGTTGAAGGTGAGTTTGGTGAACACGAATACTGCGTTCGTCCAATCTATCCTGGGGAGATGCAATTGTCTACTCAAAACTATGGTTGGTCCATGGGTTGTCCTCAAATCGCCTCAATTGATGAAGAAAACCATTGGAATGTGGACATCCACCAGTACCCCTACAACATGAATGTTACGGGCATCATCCAAATCAATGGTGTGGAACAACAAACTCCTACTTTGGAGATAGGAGCCTTCTGTGGTGACGAATGCCGAGGCACCCAAAGACTGACTTATTTCCCGCAAGTGGACCGATACCTGGTGTTCCTCACCCTCTATGGAGATGCTGGCGACGTGATGAGTTTCCGTCTTTACGACCACGCCCTTGGCCAAGAACTTGACTTATCCTGCTCATCTACCATAACCTTTGTTCCGGACGGTTTCATGGGTAACGCATTTGATCCATACGTGTTCAGCTTTGGCAACACAATGGCTGAGCAAGTTTCCAATTTCTCTCAAGGCTACAACTGGTGGGGAACCTACATTGAGCAGGAAGGCATCGATGGTCTGGGCATGTTGCAGAATGGCTTGGGCGACAATGGAGTCACCATCCGTTCGCAGGCCAGTGGCTATACGGACTACTATCAGGGATATGGTTGGTATGGTTCGCTGTCGAGCATCAACAACGAGTCCTCGTACAGGGTCATCACAAGTGCGCCTTGCACAGTCACCATGACGGGCAATGTCGCAGTGCCTTCGCAACATCCCATCACGCTGAGCCAAGGCTGGACGTGGATAGGATACGTGCCGTCGACAACGATGAGTGTCGATGCAGCATTAGCCAATTTGGATGCTGTGCAAGGCGACAAGCTGAAGTCGCAGCAGGGCTATGCGGATTATTATGTGGGTTACGGCTGGTACGGTTCGCTCAATACCATCGAGCCTGGCATGGGACTGATGTATTACTCGACGAACGGCAATCCTATCTCATTCACCTATCCCGACAATGGCAGGGGAGGAGAACTCAGGCAGAACCTCACCGCCGAGAACAACCACTGGGTACCCAATGTGTATGCCTATCCTGACAATATGACCGTTATGGCCGTTGTAGAGTTTGACAATGTGGAACTATCTTCCGACAACTATGAATTGGCTGCCTTTACAGCCAACGGCGAATGCCGTGGCAGCGTAAGATTGACCTATGCCGAGCCGTTGCACCGCCATGTCGCTTTCTTGACCATCTCAGGCAAGGATGCTGCAGAATTGAGCTTCAGGCTCTACGACACAGAGATGGGCGTTGAATACTACGATGCCGAGGAAAGCCTTGACTTTGTGGCCGATGCGATTGTAGGCGAGTCCAATGACCTGTATGTGATCCACTTCAGAGGTAATGCAGGCATGGA
The DNA here is from genome assembly GCA_902801625.1 of uncultured Bacteroidia bacterium. Classification (GTDB taxonomy): domain Bacteria; phylum Bacteroidota; class Bacteroidia; order Bacteroidales; family F082; genus Limimorpha. The sequence goes on from CADCJI010000005.1 coordinate 46,397, forward strand.
CGAGTTTGCCAGCAGAGTTAAAGTTTATCCTAACCCCGTTTCAGCAGGAGAGCGATTCAGCATCGGAATGAACATAGACATCAAATCACCTGTTCGCGTAGAGATTGTCAATGCGCTGGGTGCCGTTGTATCGGTGGAGACCTCGACACAAGCACCTGCCAGCATTGTGGCACCGATTACGGCTGGTGTTTATACGCTGCGCATTACAGTGGAAGGGAAGGGTACGGCTGTTAGGAAACTGGTGGTAAAGTAGTGACTACTTTATAACATTGAGACGTTGCATCAGCGTCTCTTCAAACAACGATAAAAGCCCGTGGGAATCATACCTACGGGCTTTTTGTGGCTATCTTGTTCGTGTTTTTAGAAAAATCTTTTACACTTCCCTTATTCTAATCAGTTTTTTCCTAAATTTGTCGCCAACAAACATCCATTATTTAACCTAATCAAGGGAATTTTTGGTTTGTTTCCTTTTTAAAAACCATAATAATCAACGATATAAACAGCTAAATCAATAAAAATTCAGTATTATGAAAGCAAGAACTCTACATTGGAAACGGGCAGTATATACTGTCCTGTTCACCCTGCTGTTGAGTGTGGCAGGAGTGACGAATGCATTCGCACAACAGCGTGTGGCAAAGAATGATATCAGGTCATTCAAAGTGGACAGCAAAAAAGGCATTGCCTTAGGTAACGAAGTATCTGCCTCGTCAGCCTCCAACTTTGCTCCTCAAACCGCGAAAAATGTCATCACCAACAGGTATGATAATATTGAAGACGTAGAAACCATGTGGACTACCTACGACTTGCAATCCAACGGCTGGTGCTCAAACCGCATGTATCAGCTGCCTAACGGTTCGGTTGGTGTGGTTGCCACTTTCTCACACCAATTCAGCCAATTCCCTACCGACCGTGGTACGGGTTACAACTTCTACAATGCCGAAACCGGCGAATGGCAGGAACAGCCTGAAGAACGTGTCGAAGATGTGAGAACAGGTTGGCCTTCCATCGCACAATGGGGCGACAACGGCGAAATCCTCATTTCACATGGTCCGCTCCGCTGTTGGACCCGACAAGTTGCTGGTCAAGGAGAATGGATTTACAGAGGCGAACTTCCGTATGCTCCAAGTGGGTATCCTTATAACGAGGATGCCTCATGGCCCAGAGTGGCCACTTCGGGCGACCATCACAACATCATCCATGTGATTGCCGATATTCAGTATTCTATCAGCAGCGATGAAGTTGTCAATCACCAAGTATACTACCGTTCCACTGATGCCGTGAACTGGACCTGTACCTATTCACCCCTTGCCCAAGACGGTGAAGAAACTGGACACTACACTGCGGACGATTACAACATCACTGCCAACGGCCATAATGTAGCCATAATTTACGGTGATGACCTCAGAAGTCATGTCGTTATGTACAAATCAACCAACGACGGTCAGACTTGGAACAGGACAGTAATTTGGCAAAATCCTTATTATGGATATGACTGGGAAACAGACCCCAACTCCATTTACACGGATACGGTATATGGCCCTGCCAATCTTGCTATAGCTATTGATAACAACGGTGTTGCGCACGTGGCTATGAGTACTTATGAGTATATCCATGATGAACTTGGTAGCAATTATACTTTTTGGACTGGTCGTACAGTTGATGGTATCTATTATTGGAACGATACTCAACTAGCTCCTATACAATCAGAAAATGGCAACCCACACGATGCTTTAAGACTATGGTGGCCCGACCCTGAAAACCCAGGCTTTGTGACAATTCACGACGACCCTAGCAAATGGATTGGTTATATGCCTATATATGATGATTATTATTTCGATAACGACTTGTTTTTCCGTGAGAATGACTATTTTTACAAGATGCGTAGTGGCTTATCGAGTATGCCTGCTCTTTCCATAGACCCTATGGGTAACATTGCCTGCGCCTTTTCGGCTCCTGACATCACTCGTATAGACGACAATACTGGCAAATACTACAGAAGCATCTATGTCAGCTACCGCAATGTCAACGAAGGATACTGGCATCAAGTTGAAGATAAGCTCACAGATGAAAACGTCGACTTTTTATATGGTTATTCCGAGAACCTTTACACGATAGGCGTTGACAATACCACCATCCCAGGAGAGTTCTGGTTCGGTTTTCAGAGTGATGATCAACTTGGATTATATTGGGGTTCAGATGCCACCCAGACCTCAGCTACAGAGAACTATGTCCACGCTGTAAAGGTAGTTCATAACCAAAATGTTACATCTTACAATATTAGTGTTTCGGCCAATCCTAACAATGGTGGCACAGTGACTGGAGGAGGTTTGTATGCCCCTGGCTCGGTCTGCAACCTGACAGCTGTAGCGAATGCTGGTTATAGTTTTATGAATTGGACCAAAAACGGTATGGTAGTATCGACAAATGCCAGTTATAGTTTCACGGTTACCGAAACGGCAAGTTATGTGGCCAACTTCATGCAAAACCAGGGCGGTAGTTATGTTATCACAGCTACAGCCAACCCACCAGAAGGCGGCAGGGTCATTTTGGGAACCAGCGAATCGTTGCTTTTTGAACCTTTCGAAGAATACACGTTGGGCAATAAGATTGCGGCGGAATCCATAGCCGCTGGTCATGATTGGTGGACCACTTGGAGTAATACTCCAGGCAGCGCTGAAGACGCTGTTGTCGCTAATTACAACGGCACCCAATGCGGTCATCTTATTTACGGCAACGACCAGGTCCTTCTCCTTGGTGACGAAGAAAACGGTATCTACGACCTTGAGTTCGACATCCTTGTTCCTCAAGGCAAGAATGGTTACTTCAACATCCTTCATCATTTTGCGGGTTCTAACAGTACTTGGGCCATGCAATGTTATCTACACATGACCAACGATGGCCAGAACTCAACTCAGGCTCCCGGTCATGGCACCATTCACGCTGGTAGTAACAATACCGCCGATATTCCTTGTGTGTATGACGCTTGGATGCACTTCCGCCTGAATGTCGACACCGACACCGATGTTGCCCGATACTACTACACCGCACCTGGCGAGAACGAAATACTCATCTGTGAATGGCAATGGAGCTTGGACAGTTTCGGTGAGAATTTGGTTGGTCGTACGCTTAGTGCAATGAACTTTTTCCCGCCTGAGAATGCCGCCACTTCCGAGTTCTATCTTGACAACTTTAAATTCAATAAGATAAGTGGAGACACAGCCCCTGAACTCACCATCAATCCTATGTCCATCCAGAGAACCCTTGGCGAAGACGACATAATCAACGTGCCTATTACCATTAGCAACTATGGCAACTCCATTGGCGATTGGTCGGGTTGGCTTGATTTCGGTCAAGGTGGCGCTGGTTCACAAACCGTTGACCTTTACTACCACAATGGTGATGTCGATAATGCCACTGGTATTGGTTCATCCGATGCTTACACTCGTGAGTTTGGTATCCGTCTGCCCGCCACCGCTTATGCTGGTGCCTCTATGGGTATGAAAATCACTTCGGCTAAGTTCTTTGTAAATCAGTATACAGCAACTGACCACAACTACACTTTCCGTATTTATGGTCAAGGCCTAGACAACCAACCTGGTGAGCTCCTAGCTGAAAAGACCGTTTATTCGACCGCTGTAGGTTCTTGGATAACTGCCACTTTCGACTATCCTGTTTATATGACGGGCCAGACCATTTGGGCTACCGTTCAGTTGGAACAGGCTGCCGGTGAATATCCTTTGAGTATGGACGGTGGAGATTACGGTGAAGAATCAGACGGCAACTGGCTCAGCACCAACAGCAATAGTTTCAGCCACTGCTACAGTGCTGGCGGCTTCGGTGGTGCTTGGTTGATTTCAGTGAATTGCCAAGGTGAACTTGTCCCCGCCACTTGGGCTTCCATTAACAAGACTGAAGGTTCCATTTTTGGTGGTCAATCCGAGACCGTTACCCTCTCACTCAACTCCATTGGTCTTAATTCGGGTACTTCATACACCGCCAACCTCATCCTCAACACCAATGATGAATCCATGCCCTATGTTGAGATACCTGTCACGCTTAATGTGAGTAACAATAAATCTGCAAACGATGTCGATTCATTCGAACCTTTGCCAACAGTTTATGATAATACTATGGAAAGACAAGGCTCTGTAAGGATTAGTGGGGTTTATGAAGCGGGTTCTATCTGCAACATGACGGCCATACCCTACGAGGGCTATACTTTCACGAACTGGACTAAAAACGGCGTTCAAGTATCCACAAATGCCGCCTACAGCTTCATCGTCACTGAAAATGCCTCATACGTGGCGAATTTCAGGGCCTCCAATGTGAACCACTGGGATGTCGACATCCACCAATATCCATACAACATGTCTGTGACGGGTATCATCCAAATCGATGGTGTGGAGCAACAAACCGAAACATTGGAAATCGGTGCTTTCTGTGGCAGCGAATGCCGTGGCACGCAAAGGCTGACTTATTTCCCACAAGTGAATCGCTATTTGGTGTTCCTTACCCTTTACGGCGATGCAGGCGACGTGATGAGCTTCCGTCTATATGACCATGCCCTTGGCCAAGAACTTGATATGTCTTGCTCGTCAACCATAACCTTTGTTCCAGATGGTTTCATGGGCACCCCGTTCGATCCGTACGTGTTCGATTTCAACATGACGGTCGACCAAATAACGAACTTCTCTCAAGGCTATAATTGGTGGTGTTCCTACATAGAGCAAAACGATATTGATGGCCTGGGCATGTTGCAGGAAGGATTGGGCAATAACGGTGTCAGCATCCGTTCGCAGGCTAACGGCTACACGGACTACTATCAGGGATATGGTTGGTATGGTTCGCTGTCGAGCATCAACAACGAGTCGTCCTACAGGGTCATCACGAGTGCGCCTTGTACGGTCACCTTGACGGGCAACATGGCTGTTCCTTCAGAACATCCCATTTCATTGGGTCAAGGTTGGACGTGGATTGGTTATGTGCCTACAACAGCCATGGATGTGAACGTAGCCATGTCGGGCTTGACCTCGACTTCGGGCGACAAGCTGAAGTCGCAGCAAGGCTATGCTGACTATTATCCTGGCTACGGCTGGTTCGGCTCACTCAACACCATCGAGCCTGGTATGGGTTTGATGTACTATTCGATGAATGGCAATCCAGTCACGTTCACCTATCCTGATAATGACAGGGGAGGAGAGCTAAAGAAGAACCTTACCGCAGAGCACAACCATTGGAAGCCGAACACCTTCGCTTATCCCGACAACATGACGGTGATGGCCACCATTGAGCTCAATGGAGAGGAACTCAACTCAGAGCACTACGAGCTGGCTGCTTTTGCCAACGGCGAATGCCGAGGCAGCGTGAAGCTGACATATGCCGAGCCATTGCACTGCCACGTGGCCTTCATAACCATCTCGGGCAAGGATGCTGCCGAGTTGAGCTTCAGGCTCTACGACACGGAGACAGGCATGGAATACTATGATGCCGAGGAAAGCCTCAACTTTGTGGCCAATGCTATCGTGGGTAAAGCTGACGACCTCTATACCATCCACTTCAGAGGCACAACTGGCATGGACGAGTTTGCTGGCAGGGTACAGGTCTACCCGAATCCTGTGAATGTGGGCGAACGTTTCAGCATCGATGTTGCTGACGACATGAAGAATCCTGTCCGTGTTGAAATAGTCAATGCGCTGGGTGTAGAGACGTTGCACGCAACGTCTGTACAAGCGCCTGCCCAATTGACGGCACCTGCCACCGCTGGTGTCTACACCTTGCGCATCACTTGCGAAGAGGGCACTTGCTATCGCAAGATGGTTGTCAAATGACGCTTCGTCTCAACCTTTTACCGAAAATCCCGTAAGGTTTTTTTCTTGCGGGATTTTTTATTGAAATCTTTTTTGCATAAAACATTTGGAAATAACAATAAATCTTCATAGTTTTGCGTGCAATTAAATCACTAAAATTCAAATAATATGAGAACAAGAACTTTACATTTCCAACGTACGTTTTTGTCTGTCTTATTTGCACTTTTGCTATGCATAATAGGCATGACAAATGCATTGGCCCAAACCTTCACGGTGGGCGATCTTAACTACTCCCTCAACGATGATGGAGTTTCAGTAACCGTAATTGGCCACGTGGATGGCCAAAACGCTACCGGCGAATTGGTGATTCCTGAAAGCGTAAACTATTATAGCGCAACCTATACAGTGACAATAATCGCTAACAATGCTTTCAGTGGATGCAGTGGACTGACAGGTTCACTGATTATTCCTGAATCTGTGACCTCAATTGGAGCGTCTGCTTTTTATAATTGTCATGGTCTAACAGGTGATTTGACTATCCCAAATTCTGTGACTTATATAGGCTCAAGTGCTTTTGAATATTGTGATGGTTTTACAGGATCACTAACCATTGGTACTTCGTTGTTCAAGACTGGCGAAAGGGTTTTTGCGAATTGTAGTGGGTTTACTACCCTGTATTATAATGCTACTAACTGCAAATTAATGAATATTCGAGTCTATATTGGTAACCTTATTTATGTATATGAGGAGGTTGGTTCTAGTTTCTGGTATTATACTTATTCCCAATGGAATCATTGGTTATATGGATGTAATTCTTTGACTACTTTGAATATTGGAGATGGTGTAACAAAACTTCCGTATTGTTTTTTGGATGGTTGCAGTAGCTTCACAGGAAATCTGGTTATCCCTGAGACTGTAACTACAATTGAGTGGAATGCTTTCAATGGTTGTAGTGGCTTTACAGAGTCATTGACAATTCCTCAATCAGTAACTACACTTGACAACAATGTGTTTGCTAATTGTAATGGATTTACGGCATTGAATTTCAATGCTGCAAATTGCACATCTATGAGTTCTTCTTGGCTGGAGAATGTTACCTCATTAACTTCGCTGAGCATTGGTGAAAGTGTCCAAAGGATTCCGGATGATTTTGTGACAGGAAAAAGCGGTATCACGGGTTCATTGACCATTCCAAATACGGTAACTTACATTGGTTCAAATGCTTTTTCAAGTTGTTCTGGATTCTCTGGCACCTTGACTCTTGGCCAATCCGTGTCACAAATCGGCAATAGTGCTTTCTTTGATGCTTGCGCAGGTTTCACTTCGTTCAATGTCTTGGCAGAAGTGCCGCCTACCCTTGGAAACAATGTCTTCATCAGCGCGGATTATGGTATGCCTGTTTCAGTACCTTGCGGTTCGTTGAATGCTTACCAAAACGCTTCTGGATGGGATTTGTTTACCAACATTCAGGAGCCCTCGCCTTGTATGTGGGATATTTCTGCCATAGCTGTTCCCACAGAGGGTGGCACGGTAAGCGGTGCTGGTACCTATGAGCAAGGGCAGACTTGCACTTTGACGGCTACACCCAATGAAAGCTACGAGTTCCTCAGATGGACGGAAGGAGGCATTTTGGTTTCTACAGATGCAACATATTCCTTTACGGTGACGGAAAACAGATCATTGGTGGCCACTTTTGCTATTCCCGTGGATCCTGTTGGTACAGTGCAAGCAAGATATTATCCTGATATGTTGAATCCAGGGAGCCCTTATGTAAAGGTGGTTTGGGGAAACACGGTTGAGGAGGATTTTGAGACTGGCGACTTCAGCCAATACGATTGGCAAGTTGATCCTTACTATCCTTGGACCATCACGACCAACAACCCCTATGAAGGCCAGTATTGCATGAAGAGTGGTGGCGCGGGCGTAGCAAATGTGGTAAGCAACATGACCGTGACAGTGACCATCCCTTCAGATGGTGAGATGAGCTTCTTTGGTAAGATTTCCTCAGAAAGTGGCTATGATTACGGTTACTTCTACATTGATGGCCAGCAAATGGTTAGCTATGCTGGTGCTGGTAGTTGGGGTGAACATACATTCCCCATCACTGCAGGCGATCATACTTTCCAGTGGAGATACACCAAGGACGGTAGTGTGAACAGCTATGATGACTGCTTCTATGTCGACTATATTACCTTTTTTAAGAGCCCTGAACCGCAGCAACTTGGTTGGCATACCTACTGCGAGAGCGGATTCAACAACGCTTTGGGCAGCAACGTGAGCACCACTCCAAGCTGGGCTTACGAGTATCCTGCCAGCTTTCTGAACAGCAACTATGCTGGTTGTAATATAACTAAGGTTTCCCTGTTTAGTGACGATATGTACACCGCTGTTGGTGGTAATTACACCTGCCGTATTTATATCGGTGGCAACGTGCCTGCCGCTGGGACGATGGTGAGTACCCTCACTGTTGATGTCCCGAGCAACCAGAACGCATGGGTTGACTGGGATTTGATGACTCCTGTCAACGTGACTGGAACCGAACCGATTTGGGTGGTTTGGACGGCCAATACAACAGTGAGCAACTGGCCTGCTGGACTCTGCGACGATCAGAACGATTATGGCAACTGGTGGGATGGTGGCAATGGCTGGGAACACCAGACCTACGGTACATGGACCATGAGAAACTGGTTCACCAACCGTGCTGGCCACAGCGAGGTTGTAGCTGCCAATGCTCCTATCGTTGATAATAACCCGCTCAGCAGCCACCTTCGCACCTATGCTAAGGGTGAGGTTGACAACGCTACAGAGTGTATCAACCCGAATGCCACCGTGGTTTCCATGACACCCGTTAACAATACTCGCGAGAATATTCATTTCCGTGTTTATCGTACAGATTGTGATGGCAATGATTATTCACTTATTGCCGATAATGTGTCTGGAACAATGTATATTGACTATTCGTGGCTGCAACTGCCCCTCGGCTCCTATCAATATGGAGTCAGTGTTGTCGACGAGGAGGGCGTTGAGGGCGAAATCATCGCATCCAACTGTATTGACAGGGATTTGTACACTTATGAAATCACAGCCACGCCCAATTATGAGGAACGCGGTACTGTGAGCGGCATGGGTGAATATGATTTGGGAGCAGAATGTACGCTCACAGCAACACCTTTTGGAAACAACACTTTCGCCCGTTGGACGGAAAACGGAATAGAAGTTTCAACAGATGCCACTTATTCGTTTATTGTTACAGGGCCTAGAAATGTGGTGGCGGTATTCTACGTTTCGTCTGACGAAAACATTGTCTTCGCCGACTCGAATGTGAAAGCCATTTGCGTGAACCATTGGGATACCGATGGCGATGGTGAACTGAACTATACCGAGGCTGCTGCTGTGACGAGTTTGGACTATGCTTTCCAATATAATGATGAGATTATGTCTTTTGATGAATTGCAGTATTTCACAGGATTGACCTATATTAACGACTATGAATTTTATAGTTGTGACAACCTCACTTCCATAATTCTTCCAGAAAGTTTGACAAGCATTGGTTATGAGGCTTTCTTGTATTGTTATAATTTAGGTGGAACCTTGACCATAGGTGAGAATGTCAATTACATTGGTTGGGGGGCTTTTATCACTACAAATTTCTCAACGATTCATTATAATGCCGTGAATTGTGAGATGGGAGGCCAATGGCTTGATGACGCTACCAATTCTTTGACCACTTTGACCATAGGTGAAAATGTGGAAGTCATTCCTTATCGTACTTTCAGGGATTGTTACAATGTTACTGGCGAACTTGTCATTCCCAATACAGTGACTTACATCGGCGCATACGCTTTCTACAACTGTAGTAGCCTTACTTCCGTCACTATTCCCGAAGGAATAACATCCATTGAGGAGGCTACCTTCGATTGGTGTAGCGGTCTTGAGACGGTTAACCTTCCTAATTCGGTTGAAACCATAGGAACCAATGCTTTTTATGGTTGCACTAGCTTGACTAACTTGGTTCTCCCCAGTTCATTGACTTCTATTGGATATGAAGCATTTACCAACTGTCATAGCCTGACAGGGACACTTGAACTCCCTGCTTCGGTGACATCAATTGGTAGTGATGCATTTGAGGATTGTTCTGGTCTTACGGGGCTTATTCTTTCCGATAATATCCAGTCCATCGGTTACTACGCTTTCAAGAATTGCAGCGGCCTGCGCGGCGAGCTCACTCTGCCCGAATCACTTGAGTCGGTCGGCGGATACGCTTTCTACGGCTGCGATGGTATCAGCCTGGTCAATTACAACGCCACTAATTGTCAGACGATGGGCAGTGCCGGAGAACCGGTCTTCTACGACTGTGCCTTTGAGCACATCCGTATTGGAGAGAACGTTCAGAGTATCCCCAACTACGCTTTCAAGCATTGCTTCTTGGTGACCGATATTGCGTCGGCTGCCATTAATCCGCCCGCCATTTATTCCAGCACCTTCGGCATGGTCTCGCGCAACATCCCCGTTTCGGTGCCTCTCGGCTCAAGCCCTGCCTACCGCACGGCACCGTACTGGGAAGAGTTCTTCCACATCACGGAGGACTATTCGCCGAACTCCTACACCTACCACTGGAACGTCAACGTGAACCAGTTTGCCAGCAACATGACTGTCACGGGCATCATCCAGATCGAGGGCGTGGAGCAGACCGTTCCTTCCTTGGAGATCGGCGCGTTCTGCAACGGCGAGTGCCGCGGCCGCCAGCTGCTGACCTACTATCCTCAGGTGGACCGATATCTGGTATTCCTCATGCTCTACGGCGAGGACGGCGACGTGTTCACCTTTAGGCTGTACGACCATGAGGCTGGCGAGGAGCTTACTGCAGGCTGCGCCTCCGTCATCACTTTCGAGGCCGATGCCATCGTGGGCAGCTTCCTCGCCCCGTACGTGTTCAACTTCACGGACATGCAGCTTACGCAGTTCTCGGAAGGCTGGAACTGGTGGAGCACGTACGTGGAGCAGGCGGGCATTGACGGCTTGAGCCTGTTGCAGGAGAGCTTGGGCGACAACGGGGTTGCCATCCGTTCGCAGGCGAGCGGCTACACGGACTACTATGCGGGTTACGGCTGGTACGGCTCACTCGAAAGTATCAACAACGAGTCGTCGTACAGGGTGGTGACGAGCGCACCATGCGTTGCGGCCATGCCGGGCAGCGTCGCCATACCATCGCAACACCCCATCACGCTGAGCCAAGGCTGGACATGGATAGGCTACCTGCCATCAAGGGCCATGGACATCAACTCGGCGCTGGAGGGTTTGGAGGCCACACAGGGCGACATGGTGAAATCGCAGCAGGGCTATTCGGACTATTACCCAGGCTACGGCTGGTTCGGCTCTTTGAACACGGTAGAGCCAGGTATGGGACTGATGTATTACTCGGCTAGCGGTGAGACGGTCACGTTCACCTATCCTGACAATGGCAGGGGAGGAGAGCCGAAGAAGAACCTAACCGCAGACCACAACCACTGGAAGCCGAACACCTTTGCCTATCCCGACAACATGACAGTGATGGCCGTGGTGGAACTCAACGAAATGGAGTTGAAATCGGACAACTACGAGTTGGCCGCCTTTGCAGCCAACGGCGAATGCCGAGGCAGCGTAAGGCTGACCTATGCCGAGCCGTTGCACCGCCACGTGGCCTTCTTGACCATCTCGGGCAAAGATGCCGCGGAGTTGAGCTTCAGACTCTACGACTCGGAGACAGGCAAGAAATACGATTCCGCCGAAGAAAGCCTCAACTTCGTTGCTAATGCCATCATAGGTGAAGCGACCGACCTCTATGTCGTTCACTTCAGGGGCACGATGGGCATGGATGAGTTTGCGAGCAAACTACAAATCTACCCGAACCCTGTGAACAGAGGCGAACGCTTCAGCATCAACATTGCTAATGATGTGAAGAGTCCCATCTATGTTGAAATCGTCAATGCGTTGGGTGTGGTGGTAGAGACAGTGTATACATCGTCTGAACAGACCATCATTGCCCCGAATGTCACTGGCATCTACACTTTGCGCATCACGGTGGAAGGGAAGGAGACTTTTGTTCGCAAGTTAGTGGTCAAGTAAGAACATCATGGTTCTGAAAACGAAAGCGGTCGGGAATTCCTGACCGCTTTCGTTTTGTGCACAACGATGACTTGAAAACTCACTCTTTCACGACCATCCAATCCGAAACCGCCTTGGTCTCTTTGGAAAAAGCGATGCCTGCGCTGTAGAGTCTTATGGGTAGCATGAGGGAAGAGGTGTTTTTCACCTGCAAAGTAAACATTTCTTGGCTTTTCCTTTTGCGCAAAGGAAAAAAATAATAGATTTGTCCCCGATAACAAGCATTATAGAATACAATCAAAATAGTATCTTTATGAAAGTAAGAACTTTACATTGGAAACGGGCGGCTTTTGTCGTCCTGCTTGCCTTGCTGCTGAGTGTGGCGGGAGTGACGAATGCCGTGGCTCAAGAGTTTACCGTGGGCAACTTGAACTATTCTGTCAATGATGACGGAATTTCAGTAACTTTAACTGGCCATGTGGATGGAGAATCGGCTACAGGAACTCTCACAATTCTCGAATCTGTCACTTATGAAGGTGTGGTGTATCCTGTGACCACGATAGGTGAAAATGCTTTTATTTTTTGCAGTGGTTTAACCGGCAGTTTAACTATACCAAATTCAGTGACCACGATAGGCAAAAATGCTTTTTATAATTGTAGTGGTTTCACAGGTAGCCTTACTATCCCGAATTCCGTGATTACAATAGGCGCATGGGCTTTCTGTAATTGCAGTGGATTTACAGGTAATCTTGTCATTCCTAATTCTGTTACTTCAATAGGAGGTTATTTTGATGAGGAAAACTCTCAAAACTGGGAGCATTTTTCTGGTGCTTTCAGTGGTTGCAGTGGTTTTAATGGAACTTTAACCCTAAGCAATTCTTTAACTGAAATAGGCGATCAGGCTTTTGAAGGTTGTAGCGGTTTCACGGGTGATCTTGTCATCCCTAATTCTGTAACTTTAATCGGGAGTAATGCTTTTTCGGATTGTTATGGTTTTAATGGAACTCTAACGCTTGGGAATTCCGTTACTACGATTTGTAATCATGCTTTTTCTGGTTGTAGGGGTTTTACGGGAGACCTTGTCATTCCTAATTCTGTCGCGATATTAGGAGGGTATTATTATGGAGATTTTTTCAATTATTATAGTGACTCTCATGTTTTTGCTGGTTGCAGTGGGTTTAACGGAACCCTAACACTTAGTAAATGTTTGACCAACATAGGAAGCGGGGCTTTTTATGGTTGCAGCGGTTTGACTGGTGATCTTGTCATCCCAAATTCTGTAGAAAGTATTGGTGCTGTGGGTTGGGGCGAGGAGAATGATGGTGCTTTTGAAGGCTGTAGCGGTTTCACGGGGGACTTGACAATTCTTAGTTGTGCTAGTGGTGGTCCTAATATTGGTCCAAATTCCTTTTTAGGTTGCAGTGGCTTTTCTGGTACATTGACTCTTGGAGCTAATGTTATGGATATTGAAGCTAATGCTTTTTCTGGCTGTGAAGGATTTAGTTCCATTATCCTACAGGATTATCCTTATTATGGAAACTCACAAAATGTCTCACAGAGTGCTTTTACAGGTGTCAACACAGAGATTCCCGTATATGTGACATGTGGCACTTTGGAAAGTTTTCAACAGCATCCGATTTGGAGCAACTTCTCTAATCTTCAGGAGCCAGATCCCTGTCTTTGGGAGGTTATTGCAGTAGCAGACCCAGTATCAGGAGGTGTAGTAAGTGGTTCAGGGCTCTATCAAGAGTGGTCATCGCCATATTGTTATGCCACCCCAAATGAAGGCTACACATTCTATTGTTGGACATATGAGTACAACGGAGATGTTTTCTCATGGAATCCATGGCTTAATGAAGTCGATTTTCCCAATGGCATCTGCTGTAACCACCAAGTTTATGTGGCTCATTTTACACCACTGCCTCCACCCACCATTACTGCTGTGGCCAACCCTGTTGAAGGAGGTTCTGTGAGCGGAGGAGGCGAATATGACTATGGCACCGAGTGCACGCTGGCAGCTACGGCCAACGAAGGTTATACCTTTATGTATTGGACAGAAGATGGGAACCTGGTCTCAACCGATGCTATCTATTCCTTCACGGTTACAACCGACCGCAATCTAGTGGCTAATTTTGCTTTGCCATTTTCCATCTCTGTCGAGGCTAACCCAACTGAAGGAGGTATTGTGAGCGGAGGAGGCGAATATGACTATGGCACCGAATGTACACTAACAGCTACGGCCAACGAAGGTTATACCTTTATGTATTGGACAGAAGATGGGAATCTAGTATCAACCGATGCTATCTATTCCTTCACAGTTACAACCGACCGCAATCTAGTGGCTAACTTTGCCTTGCCGTTCACCATCACAGCCTCGGCCAATCCTCCAGAAGGCGGTACGGTCACAGGTTCAGGCATGTATGACTACGGTAGCACCTGCACCTTGACTGCCACAGCCGCTGAAGGCTATTATTTCTTCGGTTGGAAGAAAGATGGTGTGGTTGTTTCATCGAATGGAACCTATACCTTTACGGTGACGGAAAATGGCGATTATATAGCCGTCTTTGAGCCTGGACTTTATCTCGGCGATGGCGGTACGGCAATCAACTCATATTTGCCCAGTCATTCCTATAAGTGTTACACGTTCTCGCAACAGATATACACCGCTGACGAGATTGGTATGGACGGACTGATTACCAGCATTGCTTTTTTTAATGGCAATTGGACAACGACCCGTAATTATAACTTCTACATGATAAATACTGATAAAACAGTCTTTGAAAACTCAAACGACTGGATTACCGTAACCGAAGAAGACCTTGTTTATAGCGGAAATGTTACCATGGAAGCCGGTACTTGGACAACCATCGTTTTAGATACTCCATTCTTTTATAGTGTCAACTCAAATCTTGCCCTTATTACGGATGACAATACAGGAAGCTTGTCAGGCCACATGACTTGCCGTGTGTTTGATGCTGACGGCAGCCAAGCCATCTACGTCTATAACAATAGTACCAATTTTGACCCTTGCAGTCCTTCAGAATACAATGGCATACTTAGGTCGTTAAAGAACCAAATCATACTCGGTATGGTAAGTGCTTCGGATACTTTTGTCATTTCAACTATTGTTAATCCAGCGGAAGGCGGCACAGTAACAGGAGAGGGTACCTATAACTATGGCGAAACCGTTATATTAACTGCTACAGCCAATGAAGGCTATAACTTTGTCAGCTGGACCAAGGAGGGGGAGGAAGTCTCCACCGAGGCCACATACAGTTTTACGGTGACAGAGAATGCCACCTTTGTGGCCAATTTCTCTGAAAGCCAAGGCGCTATCACCCAAACCTCCAACTTCTCGCAAGGCTACAATTGGTGGTCGACTTACATCGAGCAGGAAGGTATCAATGGTCTGGAGATGCTGGAGAATAGCTTAGGTGGTAACGGTGTTGCCATCCGTTCGCAGGCAAGCGGCTATACCGACTATTATGGAGAAGACTACGGCTGGTGGGGCTCGCTCACAAGCATCAACAACGAGTCTTCGTACAGGGTGGTTGCCAGTACGCCATGCACGGTTACCATGACGGGCACCGAGGCCGTGCCATCACAACATCCCATCACGCTGAACCATGGCTGGACATGGATGGGCTATGTTCCATCCACGGCGATGGATGTCAACACGGCGATGGCGGGCATGGAAGCCTCGGATGGCGACATGCTGAAGTCGCAGCAGGGTTATGCCGACTATTATCCGAACTATGGCTGGTACGGCTCGCTGAATACGATAGAGCCAGGCATGGGACTGATGTACTACTCGGCAAGCGGCGAGACGGTCACGTTCACCTATCCTGATAATGGTAGAGGAAGCGAACTGAAGGCCAACATTACCGCAGAGAACAACCACTGGAAGCCGAACACCTTTGCCTATCCCGACAACATGACCGTAATGGCCGTGGTGGATCTGAACGAGATGGAACTGAAATCGGACAACTACGAGCTGGCCGCCTTTGCCAATGGCGAATGCCGAGGCAGTGTAAGACTGACCTATGCTGAGCCAATCAACCGCCACGTGGCCTTCCTGACCATCTCGGGCAAGGATGCCGCTGAACTGAGTTTTAGTCTCTACGACATGGAGACAAGCATGGAATACAATGATGCCGAGGAGAGCCTCGACTTCGTTGCCAATGCCATTGTGGGCGAAGCTAACGACCCTTGTACCATCCACTTCAGAGGCATGGAGGGCATGGATGAGTTGGCCAGTCAGGTGCAGGTTTATCCTAACCCTGTCAACCATGGCGAACAGTTTAGCATCTGTCTCGCCGAGACAGAAGCCCGTCTTGTTCGTGTGGAGATTGTAAACACCCTTGGTGCAATCGTCTCAGCAGTGACCTCCACCAAATTACCTGCCAGTCTTGTGGCACCTGAAACAACTGGAGTCTATACCGTCAAGATTCTCGTCGACAATAAAGTTGTCTATTGCAGGAAGCTGGTAGTCAGATAATCCGGTTTTCGCATACTCTAGGCATACTGTTGGCATACTCTAGGCATACTCTTTAGTATGCTAGCAGTATGGCTAGAGCGAAAGAAGAGCGAAGGAAGAGCGAAAGAAGAACGAAGGAAGAGTGAAAAAAAGACTGCCAAAACAAGGTCGGAGGAAAGTCAGAGATGGGTATTAATTCTGAGCAGTTATATTAATTGCTTCTTAATTACAAAGATTTCTTATTTTTGCCCAATTAATATAGTTGTTCACAATAGTTCATAACATAATGAAACACAGAGCAATATTAAATTGTAGGGAGAATAATGCCACGTACAAAGCCAATAGAAAGGGAGTAAAGCCCCTTTTTTTGGTGTTGTTGATGCTTTTTCTCTACTCGGGAGCGAAGGCTAATCCCGTTGAAATAGGTAGGGCTCGCCAAGTAGCGACTACTTTTCTTAACAACAATGGTTCACGATCTATAGGATTGACAGAGATTTCATCAGCTGCCGGATTCTCAAATGTGTATGTGTTCACAACAGACAACAGTTTTGTTTTGCTGTCCGCCGATGATTGTGTGCAACCCATTCTCGGCTACTCTTTGACGAGCCGATTCGAAATCGAAAACATGCCTGCCAACAAAAGAGCCTGGATTCAGGGATACAGCGATATAATCCAGTATGCCATCGAACATCAAACGAGAGCCTCGGCTGAAGTGGCGCGTCAATGGCATGACTTGGCTGAAGGCAACCTCGATATGGGTAGGGCAATCACCGTGGTAGCGCCGTTGATTCAAACCCAATGGGACCAGGGTTGGCCATACAACAACCTTTGTCCTGACGGCACAGTAACAGGGTGCGTGGCTACTGCCATGGCTCAAATGATGAAGTATTGGAACTATCCTCCAACAGGTATTGGGATGCATTCTTATGAATGGAATGGACAAACAGTGAGTGCAGACTTCGGAAGCACTACATACGATTGGGACAATATGCTCAATTCGTATAGTGACAACAGTACTGAAGCGCAACAAAATGCAGTAGCCACATTAATGTTCCATTGTGGTGTTTCGGTTGACATGAATTACGGTCCGGGTTGGGCAGGTGGAAGTGGCGCATTTGCTGAAAGTATAGCTGGCGCACTCATCAACTATTTCAATTATTCACCCGAGACCCAGTTGATTTACCGTGCTAATTATTCCAGTAACGATTGGACGAATATGATCAAAGCAGAATTGGACCAAAGCCGCCCGATTGTGTATTGCGGAAGTGGCTCTGGAGGAGGACACGCCTTTGTCTGTGATGGTTATAATAATAGTAATTATTTCCATTTCAATTGGGGCTGGAGTGGTTATTGTGACGAGTATTATTCTTTGGACGACTTAAGTCCTGGTCCTGGAGGCATTGGGTCGGGTTCAATAGGAGAATTCAATGATAGCCAAAATGCTGTTTTTTACGCTCAGCCTGGCCCATCGTGTGCTGCCGAAGCTCCGATATTAACCGCGAGTCTCGTCACCGAACCTGGGGTGAGAAACGCACAATTGAATTGGACCGAAGTCAACAATGCAGTTTCCTACAATATTTACCGCAATGGTTCATTAATCCATACCACAGCTTCCGGGAGCGAAAATTCCTATCTTGATGTCCACATTGACTATGGCACCACCACCTACTATGTCAGATGTATAGATGAAAATGGCATCCTTTCGTGGCCTTCCAATTATGCCCCCGTCACCATCACTTTCCCTGGCCCTGCCAATTTAGAAGCCGAACAGGTTGAAGGAGGCGTACAACTCACTTGGATGCCTTGCGAAGGTGCAGCTTCCTATAACTTATATTGCAACAATACATTAATAAGCCAATATCTCAATGCCACCTCTTTTTCCGACATGCGTCCCATAGCCGGTGAGTTGAACTACATAGTGAAGGGAGTTGATCTGTTGGGTGATTTGTCTGAATCTTCAAATGTGGCATCTGTTTCCGTCCCATATTCAACACCCGTAGTCGACGATTTGCTTGCTACAGTCTCCGACCAAACGGTCAACCTTTCTTGGTCGACTCCCGATTGGTGCTATCCCCAAACCCCTTCAGCTTCCCTGACTTATGGGGATAATAGTTTTAATGGATATTCTGGATTCAACAACACTACTACCTATTGGGGACATCGCTACCCTGCCGAAGATTTAAGTGCTTATTCCAACATGGCTGTTTATAAGGTATCGTTTTATGCGAGAATACCTGGTTTATATAAAATACTTATCTATAAGGGAACAGTGAACAATCATCCTCAAACCCAGGTTAACGAACAAAACGTATTTGTGGAAACGGAAGGATGGATTGACATTGATTTGGCAGAAAAGGTATCAATTGACGCTTCATCCGACTATTGGGTGTTTTTGTGCGATGTCGAAGGTATTACGTCTCCTGCTGTTTTCTGTATGTTTTCTGAGAACAACAACGGAAACTATATGACCACTGACCCGACAAGTTGGGTTATGAATAACCAAGGAATTGCTTTCCTTATCCGAACCCATCTCACCGACGGTGTCTATACTTATAATTTGTATAGGGACGGCTCCAACATCGCCAATAATTTGAGTGAACCAACATATAGTGATAACAATTTGACCGAAGGTGTCTATTCATATTACGTGAAGACCAATTATTATGGCGGAGAAACAGAGGCCTCCAACCAAGTTACGATACAAATTGGTTCCAGCAATGTTACCATTACTGCCACGGCCAATCCAATTGAAGGTGGCACGGTGACTGGAGCAGGCTCATACCTTCAAGGCAATTCATGCTCCTTGACGGCTACCCCCAACGAGGGCTATACCTTCGCGAACTGGACGGAAAACGGAATTCAAGTTTCGGACACTCCGATTTATTCGTTTACTGTTACAGGTGACAGAACCTTGATTGCCAACTTCAGCGAAGTCCAAAACACTATCACCCAAACCTCCAACTTCTCGCAAGGCTACAACTGGTGGGCAACCTTTATTGAGCAGGACAGTATCGATGGTCTGACCATGTTACAAGACAGCTTGAGCGACAACGGACTCGCTATCCGCTCGCAGACCAGTGGTTATACTGACTATTATGGAGAAGACTATGGCTGGTGGGGCTCGCTCACAAGCATCAACAACGAGTCTTCGTACAGGGTCATCACGAGTGCGCCTTGCACAGTTGCTATGACGGGCGATATGGCCGTTCCTTCGCAGCATCCCATCACACTCAGCCAAGGGTGGACATGGATAGGATACGTACCATCGACAGCGATGGACATTAATGTGGCGTTGGACGGTTTGGAGGCCACGTTGGGCGACAGGGTGAAGTCGCAGCAGGGCTATTCGGAGTATTATGGGGAAGAGTACGGCTGGTTCGGTTCCCTCAATACCATCGAGCCTGGCATGGGTCTTATGTATTATTCGATGAATGGAAATCCTATCTCATTTACCTATCCTGACAACACTAGGAGCGGAGAACTGAGGCAGAACCTCAATGCAGAGAACAACCACTGGAAGCCGAACACCTTCGCCTATCCAGACAACATGACGGTGATGGCCGTGGTGGAACTGAACGAAATGGAGTTGAAATCGGACAACTACGGGCGAATGCCGAGGCAGCGTGAAGCTGACCTATGCCGAGCCAATCAACCGCCATGTGGCCTTCTTGACCATCTCGGGCAAGGATGCCGCAGAATTGAGCTTCAGGCTCTACGACACAGAGACGGGCATTGAATACTACGATGCCGAGGAGCGCCTCGACTTCGTGGCCAACGCCGTAGTGGGCACGGCAGACGACCTTTATACCATCCACTTCAGAGGCACTATTGGCATGGACGAGTTTGCCAGCAGGGTGCAGGTCTACCCGAACCCTGTGAATGCGGGCGAACGGTTCAGCATCAATGTTGCTGACGACGTGAAGAATCCTGTCCGTGTTGAAATCATCAATGCGCTGGGTGTAGAGACGTTGCGTGCAACGTCTGTACAAATGCCTGCCCAATTGACGGCACCTGCCACAGTTGGTGTCTACACCTTGCGCATCACGGTGGAAGGGAAGGGGACTGTTGTCAGGAAACTGGTGGTCAAGTAAAGCATCTTTTTCCAAAAAAACAGCAGTTGGAATCACACTCGACTGCTGTTTTTTGTGTTATTCCTATTTTGTTGTTTTTCTTGTTTTCTTTTTGAAAACAATGGGACACCCGATTTTTAGCTTTTGTGGCGGTAAGTGACGATGTCATACAGTTCCTGCTGTTCCTCATCCATGCGCAGAAGTGTGGTTTTGACATGTCCAGACTGGGGAAGCACATAGGTCAGTTGATACATACTCCTGGTAATCTGTTGAGCCCTGGCGAGTGTGATGGTTGACTTGCTTGCCTTGAGCAGCCTCTCGAGTTCAAGCATGATTGTGTATGCCGTGAAACAGATGCAGATGTGCCCCTCTATCCTGTTCCTGAGCCTGTGGAAGATGGGCCTGACCAGCAAGTCGGTCTTGTTCATGCGGAACGCCCGCTCGATACGCCACAGGTCGGAATACCGGGCTATGACCTCCTCGTTCGAGAGGCTGGTGTTCGTGACATAGCCCTTGATGCCGTCCCAAGCCTCATCCGCGCCGAACTTGGCATAGTCGATGGAGATTTTCACGTCCCCTTCCATCTTCAGGTACTTGTTGTAGCCCTTGTTGTTGATGTTGGCCTTGGTCAGCCGTCCGCTCCCCAGCCTCTTCTCCAAGCGGTCCAAACCTCGCTGTCGGGTCTTCCTGTCCTTGGCGGTTCGGCTCTCCGTCTTGGACACGACCATCCTTGTCCCGTCGGGACGATCGATGACCCGCACATCGCCGTCTTTCAGGCTGAGGTCGAGGATGGCCTTTTTCACCGCCTCGCTGTCGTTCCTTGGCCTGGCCCCGACGATGAACTCGTAGCCTTCGGTCACCAGACCGGCTATGTTCTTTTTCGACAGCAGGCCGGCATCCGCCACGACGATGGGCTTGCCGAAGCCGAACTTGGCGGACATCCTGCCGATGAACTCCATCAGCGTGTGCCCCTCGAAGATGTTGCCTTCGTAGATGTCGTATCCGATGGGGTTGCCTCCAGCGGCCACCAGCAGGCCGAGGAATATCTGCGGGTTGCTGTGCTTCCCGTCCTTCGAGAACCCGCACTTGCGAAGGTCGTCCTCGTCCGAGGCCTCGAAGTAGAGCGTCGTCATGTCGTAGAACACGACCTCGACGCGCCCCCCGCACTCCCGCCTCGTCTTCTCGAAGCTGATGCGCTCGACCAGGCTCTTGATGTCGGGTTCGCCCGAAGCCTTCCCCTTGCGATGGCAGAGGCTGTCCAGGAAACGGTATATCTGGTCGGGGCTGTAGCTCTCCCCCAGGTAACGGGCAAGGTAGTCGATGGTCTTGAGCTTGCTCCCCGGGTTGAACAGACGGCAGACGACCAGATGCCTGAACATCTTGCTGCCGACGGCACCGTACCCTATCTCGTCGTAAAGCTTCCCGTAAATCACCTCTGGGCCGATTACCTGCACTTGGCTGTTGCCCAAGCCAGAGACCAGTTCCTCAAGCCTGTCGTCAATGCCTTGGCCGAAAAGGGGAAGCTCGGGGTGGCTGTGTTCCTTGACATATTGCCTGCCCCGGGCCTCAAGACGCTGAATCTCCCATTCCTCGCTCGCTGCCCCAAGGCTGCACACGACACGGTATCCGCCACAGCTCTTGTCCACCACCTGGACGCTGGTACTGCCCGACTTATTGACCTTGCGACGTACAAACATGCCGCAAAGATAGCACGGGACACCCAAAAACGCAAATTTTTGAAAGAGAATTTATTGGATTTTAAGCACTTATAAAATCCCAACTGAAAATCGCGGAAAACAGGAAGCATCTTTTTCCAAAAAAACAGCAGTTGGAATCACACTCGACTGCTGTTTTTTGTGTTATTCCTATTTTGTTGTTTTTCTTGTTTTCTTTTTGAAAATATAATTATTATATTTATGAATATCAAAACATTACAAATGAAAAAGAAAAATTTTCTCGTTCTGATAACCTTACTATTGAGTATGGTAGGGATGACAAAGGTATATGCGTATGATTTCACAGCTGTTACGACTACAGGGCAGACCTTGTATTATTCCATTATCAGTAACAATCAACATTATGTCAAAATGGTGTATCCAGGAAACTCGAATAACAATCCATGGGGCAATATTGTCAAACCTTCGGGTACGGTGCTTTTACCTGCCATGGTAGATTATAATGGCATTACTTGGTATGTCAGATACATTGACAATTATGCCTTTTATGGTTGTTTCGAAATCACCGAGGCCATCATTAGCGAAGGTATTAATTCAGTGGGCGACTATTCATTCTTCGGTTGCACGGGTCTTACAACGCTTACGATAGGCCCTACCGTGACTTCGATAGGTGACTATGCATTTTGGAACTGCCCATCGTTGACTACGGTGCATTATAACGCCATGAACTGCACAGAGATGTACACCAACTACAGCGGATACCATTCGGTATTCAACAGTGGGACAACCGCAACGGGTCCCACCGCGATCACGACATTGACAATAGGCAACGGTGTGAACAGGATTCCCAACTACGCCTTCAGCAACAGTCCAAACCTCAACCAGCAGTTGGTGTTCCCCGGAGCATTGACGTACATCGGCAAGGAGGCCTTTTACCATTGCAGCAGCCTTTACGGGACGTTGACGATACCAAACCCCGTGACGAGCATTGGCGAAGGTGCGTTCAATGGTTGTAGTGGGATAACCGGAACGCTTGCGTTGTCAAACCAGCTGTCGACGATAGGGAATTCTGCGTTTCGCGACTGTAGTGGTCTGACAGGGCACGTGGTGATACCGAACTCGGTGACGAGTTTGGGTGACTACTCGTTCTATGGCTGCACGGGCATCACGGAGCTTACGATAGGTGCGGGTGTCGCCTCTGTCGGCGACTATTCGTTCTGGAACTGTCCCGTGTTGGCTGCGGTGCACTTCAACGCGGAGAACTGCACGGAGATGTACACCAACTACAGCGGATACCATTCGGTATTCAACAGTGGGACAACCGCAACGGGTCCCACCGCGATCACGACGTTGACGATAGGCAACGGTGTGAACAGAATTCCCAACCATGCATTTAGGGGGAGTCCTGGAATATTAGGTGTGTCATTTCCTCAATGGTTAACCAATATTGGAAATAATGCTTTTTCGGATTGTGAAAATCTTGCATCTATTACGTTGTTGTCAACAACACCTCCTTCTGTGGGTAGTAATGCCTTTAGCAATGTTTCTTTGACTATACCTGTATTTGTGCCATGCAATTTGTCGGGAACCTACATTGCCGCAGATGGATGGAACCAATTCAGCAATATTATTGAACTTTGTTCCAATCAAATCGTTGCAGTCGCTTATCCTTCAGATGGTGGTACAGTTACTGGATCGGGAACCTATGCGACAGGGCAGATTTGTTTCTTGACAGCCATACCCAATGCAGGCTATTCTTTCCTCCATTGGCGAAAGAACGGGGAGATTGTATCCACTAATTCAACTTATAATTTTACTGTAATTGAATCAGGAAGTTATGTGGCCATTTTTAGGGAAACGCAGACTTTCACTGTTTTAGCCTCAATCAATCCTTCCCAAGGTGGCTACGTGACGGGTACAGGTTATTACAACCAAGGTCAGACTTGTACGTTGACAGCCATTCCGAATGCAGGCTATACCTTCGCTAACTGGACAGAGGATGGCGTGGTGGTGTCAACCTCAGCCAATTATAGCTTTACGGTAATGGGAAACAGGAATCTTGTGGCGAATTTTACGGTCAGTTCAGTCAGCTACACCGTTAATATCTCGGCCAGTCCTTCAAATGCTGGTATAGTAACTGGAGGCGGTGTCTTTGAGCAAGGTTACGTCTGCTATTTGAATGCCATTGCTAATGCAGGTTATTATTTCGTAAATTGGACGGAAAATGGCACGGAAGTATCCAACACCGCGAATTATGCTTTCGCAGTAATGAACAACCGCACCCTTGTAGCTAATTTTGCCTTGATTGATTATTATGTTACTGTCGCGGCCAATCCCACCAACGGAGGCACGGTAACTGGCGGCGGCTCCTATCAGCAAGGCGCAACTTGTACAGTGACGGCCACTGCCAACGAGGGTTACTATTTCTTTAGTTGGATGGAAAACGGCGAGGAAGTTTCCGCTTCGGCCAGTTACAGCTTCACGGTTACCAGCAACAGGAACCTTGTGGCGTTTTTCATGGCCAACCCGGTCAATTGCATCATTAATGCTTCAGCTAGTCCCTCAAACGGCGGATCAATAAGTGGGGCAGGAACATACCCGTTGGGTCAAATCTGTACGCTCATCGCTTCTGCCAACCCGGGCTACACCTTTATGAATTGGACAGAAGGGATGAGTTGGGAAGCTGGCGGTGAAATAATATCCACCGAGGCTAGTTACAGCTTTACGGTAACTGGCAATTGGAACCTTGTGGCCAACTTCAGTTCGAATGAAAACCATTGGATGGTTGATGTATACCAATACCCCTACAATATGTCTGTGACAGGTGTCATCCAAGTCTTCGGGGAAGAACAAAACACTCCCACTTTGGAAATCGGTGCCTTCTGTGGCGACGAGTGCCGTGGCAGCCAAAGGCTGACCTACTTCCCGCAAGTGAACCGCTATTTGGTGTTCCTCACACTATATGGCAATACAGGAGACGTGATGAGTTTCCGCTTGTACGACCATGCTCTTGGCGAGGAGCTTGACTTGTCCTGCTCTTCCAATATAAGTTTTGTTCCGGATGGTTTCATAGGTAGCGCTATTGACCCGTATGTGTTCAACTTCGGCAATACAATGGTTGATCAAGTCTCCAGTTTCTCCCAAGGCTACAACTGGTGGTGCACCTACATTGAGCAGGAAGGCATGGATGGCCTGGGCTTGTTGCAGGAAGGTTTGGGAAACAACGGAGTCAGCATCCGTTCCCAGGCTAGTGGTTATACGGACTACTATACTGGCTATGGATGGTATGGCTCGCTTTCAAGTATCAACAACGAATCCTCGTATAGGGTCATTACCAGCATGCCTTGCACGGTTACCATGACGGGCAATGCTGCAGCACCTTCGCAACACCCCATCACGCTGAGCCAAGGCTGGTCGTGGATAGGATACGTGCCATCTATAGCAATGAGTGTTGATGTAGCGATGACAGGTGTAAGTGCTATGCAAGGAGACAAACTGAAATCGCAACATGGTTATTCGGAATACTACCCCAGCTACGGCTGGTTCGGCTCACTCAATACGATTGAACCCGGCATGGGCCTAATGTACTACTCGACGAATGGCGAGACGGTCACATTTACCTATCCCGACAGTAACAGGGGAGGCGAGCTGAAGGCCAACATGAATGCCGAGCACAACCACTGGAAGCCGAACACCTTCGCCTATCCAGACAACATGACGGTGATGGCCGTGGTGGAACTGAACGAAATGGAGTTGAAATCGGACAACTACGCTATGCCGAGCCAATCAACCGCCACGTGGCTTTCTTGACCATCTCGGGCAAGGATGCCGCAGAATTGAGTTTCAGGCTCTACGACACTGAGACAGGCATGGAATATTATGATGCCGAGGAGAGCCTCGATTTTGTTGCGAACGCCATCGTAGGTGAAGCAGACGACCTCTATACTATCCACTTCAGAGGCACGACTGGCATGGACGAGTTTGCCAGCAGGGTGCAGGTCTACCCGAATCCTGTGAATGCGGGCGAACGGTTCAGCATCAATGTTGCTGACGACATGAAGAATCCTGTTCGTGTTGAAATCATTAATGCGCTGGGTGTAGAGACGTTGCGTGCAACGTCTGGACAAATGCCAGCCCAATTGACGACACCTGCCACAGCTGGTGTCTACACCTTGCGCATCACGGTGGAAGGGAAGGGTATGGTTGTCAGGAAGCTGGTGGTTAAGTAAGTCAAATAACGCTTTGTTTCAATCTTTTACCGAAAATCCCGTAAGGCTTAATTCTTACGGGATTTTTTTTCTTGAAATTTTTTTGCATAAAACATTTGGAAATAACAACAAATCTCCCTAGTTTTGCCTGCTATTAATTCAAACGTAAAATACGTAGATTATGAAATCATCCAATATCATAAATGATAGTTGAATAACATCTGTCTTTTCGTCATACATAGGATGCAACATTCTCTGTATGAAAACAATATGAAATAGAAATCATCACAATAGTTTCACTAAAATAATTAAAAAATGAAAAGATTTTTCCTAATCACATTGTTGATGGTATTTGCGTTTATGGCAAATGCCACCAATCCTGAAAACGGACGAGCTGTAGGAACGCATTGGTCGTATAATCCCTACACTCAGTACAACATGACGCTGACCGGGGTCGTGTATTTGGATGGAGAATCCATGCAGAATGATCCAAGGTCGCAGTATCTTGAAGTCGGTGCCTTCTGCGGCGAAGAATGCCGTGGTAGCTACACTGCAACGCTTAATCCAGCTCCTTTTGCCCAAGGTTATTTCTACCAGATGCAAATCTATAGTGAAGTGCAATCTGGCGAAACCCTCACCTTTAGAATTTGGGACCACCAAGCTAGTGAAGAATTGGATGTGACATACACATCCAACACTACTTTTGTGGCAGACGAGGGGTATGGAAACCTTATGTATCCCTATGAGTTGACGTTTACATCCAATGGTGATACTCCTCCTACTCCACCGACAGAAACACACTGGACTCACAATCCCTACACCCAGTACAACATGACGCTGACTGGTATCGTGAAGTTGGATGGAGAATCCATGCAGAATGATACGAGGTCGCAGTACCTTGAAGTCGGCGCTTTCTGTGGCGATGAATGCCGAGGCGCTTTCTTGGCAACCCTTAATCCAGCTCCTTTTGCGCAAGGATATTTTTATCTGATGCAAATTTATAGCGAAGTGCAATCTGGCGAAACCATCACCTTTAGAATTTGGGATCACGAAGCTGGTGAAGAATTGGATGTGACTTGCACATCAAATATTACTTTTGAAGCAGATGCAGGTCTTGGGAACCTTATGAATCCCTACGAGTTGACGTTTATTACGGATGGTGGACCTACTCCTACATATTTCATGATTTCGGCAACAGCTGACCCAACCGAAGGAGGTAGTGTTGAAGGTGCAGGCCAATACGAAGCTAACACGACTTGTTACCTCACAGCCACAGCCAATGATGGTTACTCTTTTGTGAACTGGACCAAGGACGGTGAAGTGGTGTGGACAGACTCCATTTATAGTTTTACGGTCACTGAAGATGCTGAGTATGTTGCCTACTTTAGCCTCAACAGATACGAGATCACGGCAACGGTCAACCCGGTTGAAGCCGGTAGCGTCACGGGCGCAGGCACATACACATACGGCACGAGCTGCACATTGACGGTGACCCCCAACGAGGACTATACGTTCAGCAACTGGACTAAGGACGGCGAGGTGGTCTCTACCGACCTGGCCTACACGTTCACGGTGACTGAGGACGCCGCCTACGTTGCCAACTTCAGTCTCAATGTTCCATCTTATATGATTACAGCAACGGCTGACCCAACCGAAGGAGGTAGTGTCGAAGGTGCCGGCGAATACGAAGCAAATACAACTTGTACTCTCACGGCCATAGCCAACGAGGGTTACACTTTTGTGAATTGGACCAAGACATCCGATGGTGGTGAGACTCCTCCGACGCCACCTACACCACCAACAACTACGCACTGGACCCACAATCCCTACACCCAGTACAACATGACGCTGACCGGTATCGTGAAGTTGAATGGAGAATCCATGCAGAATGAAACAAGGTCGCAGTATCTTGAAGTTGCAGCTTTCTGTGGCGATGAATGCCGTGGTGCTTTCTTGGCCACCCTTAATCCTGCTCCTTTTGCACAAGGTTATTTTTATCTGATGCAAATCTATAGCGAACTGCAGACGGGCGAGACTATCACCTTTAGAATTTGGGATCACGAAGCCGGCGAAGAGTTGGGTGTTACATGCACATCAAATATTACTTTTGAAGCAGATGCAGGTCTTGGAAACCTTATGAATCCTTATGAATTGACATTTGTCGCTAATAGGGATGCAATATCCAATAACTCGGTTTATGCTGGTTCGTTAAGAGACGGTGCAAATGATGAAGTGGTGTCAACAGACCCCATTTATAGCTTTACGGTCACTGAAGATGCTGAGTATGTTGCCCACTTTAGCCTCAACAGCTACGAGATCACGGCGACGGTCAACCCGAGCGAAGCCGGAAGCGTCACGGGCGCAGGCACATACACATACGGAACGAGCTGCACATTGACGGTGACGCCCAACGAGGGCTACACGTTCAGCAACTGGACGAAGGACGGCGAGGTGGTCTCTACCGACCTGACCTACACGTTCACGGTGACAGAGGACGCCGCCTACGTTGCCAACTTCGGCATCAACAGCTACGAGATCACGGCGACGGTCAACCCGGTTGAAGCCGGAAGCGTCACGGGCGCAGGCACGTACACATACGGAACGAGCTGCACATTGACGGTGACACCCAACGAGGGCTACACGTTCAGCAACTGGACAAAGGACGGCGAGGTGGTCTCTACCGACCTGACCTACACGTTCACGGTGACTGAGGACGCCGCCTACGTTGCCAACTTCGGCATCGACAGCTACGAGATCACGGCGACTGCTAATCCGACAGCAGGTGGTACTGTGACTGGTGCTGGAACATACAACTATGGTCAAAGTTGTACATTGACAGCCACTGCGGAAGAAGGCTATACCTTCATCAATTGGACTAAGGATGGGGAAGAAGTTTCCGACACTCCGACTTATACCTTCACGGTGACCGAGGCAGGAACCTATGTTGCCAACTTTGAAATCAACAGCTATACCATCACAGCCACGACCAATCCGACTGAGGCTGGTACCATTACGGGTGCTGGCACCTACAACTACGGCGAGGAAGTCACATTGTCAGTTACTGCCAATGCCGGCTACACGTTCATCAACTGGACAAAGAACGGCGAAGAGGTGTCAACAGCAATGAGCTTCACCATCACGGTGACGGAAGATGCCACCTACGTGGCGAACTTCAGTGTTGATGGCTACGAGATTACGGCCACGACCAACCCGGTTGGTGCAGGTACTATCACAGGCAATGGTGTTTACAACTACGGCGAGGAAGTGACGCTGTCAGTAACTCCCAATGCTGGCTACACGTTCATCAACTGGACAAAGGACGGCGAAGAGGTGTCAACGGCGATGAGCTTCACCATCACGGTGACTGAAGATGCCGCCTACGTGGCAAACTTCAGTGTCAACACCTATGAGATTACTGCCACAGTCAACCCAACCGATGCAGGTACCATCACAGGCGCAGGCACCTACAACTACGGCGATGAGGTCACATTGTCAGTTACCGCCAATGCTGGCTACACGTTCATCAACTGGACAAAGGACGGTGAAGAGGTGTCAACAGCGATGAGCTTCACCATCACGGTGACTGAAGATGCCGCCTACGTGGCTAACTTCAGTGTCGACACCTATGAGATTACTGCCACAGTCAACCCGACCGATGCAGGTACCATCACAGGCGCAGGCACCTACAACTACGGCGATGAGGTTACGTTGTCAGTTACCGCCAATGCCGGCTACACGTTCATCAACTGGACAAAGGACGGCGAAGAGGTGTCAACAGCAATGAGCTTCATCATCACGGTGACTGAAGATGCCGCCTACGTGGCAAACTTCAGTGTTGATGGCTACGAGATTACTGCCACAACCAACCCAGTTGGTGCAGGTACTATCACTGGCACAGGTACGTACAACTACGGCGATGAGGTTACGTTGTCAGTTACCGCCAATTCTGGCTACACGTTCATCAACTGGACAAAGGACGGCGAAGAGGTGTCAGCAGCAATGAGCTTCACCATCACGGTAACGGAAGATGCCGCCTACGTGGCTAACTTCAGTGTTGATGGCTACGAGATTACTGCCACAACCAACCCAGTTGGTGCAGGTACTATCACTGGCACAGGTACGTACAACTACGGCGATGAGGTCACGTTGTCAGTTACCGCCAATTCTGGCTACACGTTCATCAACTGGACAAAGGACGGTGAAGAGGTGTCAACAGCGATGAGCTTCACTATCACAGTGACTGAAGACGCCGCCTACGTGGCCAACTTCAGTGTCGACAGCTACACCATCACGACTATGGCTAACCCTGCTGATGCGGGAACGGTGACAGGCGCTGGCACGTACAACTATGGCACGTCGGTCACGTTGACCGCTACGGCTGAAGAGGGCTACATCTTCGTCAACTGGACCAAGGATGGCGATGTGGTTTCTACCAGTCCGAACTACGCTATCACCGTGACAGAAGATGCTACATACGTTGCTAACTTTGAAATCGCCACCTACGAAATCACGGTTTCAGCCAACCCGACCACAGGCGGTACTGTCACAGGCGGTGGAACATTCAACTATCTTGAGACTTGCACCTTGACCGCTACACCTGCCGAAAACTACATCTTTGTCAATTGGAGCAAGGATGGAGTTGTGGTTTCCACAGACGCCATTTATAGTTTCTCCGTTGTTGGTTCAGGTAACTATGTGGCCACTTTTGCCGCGAATGAATTCCAAATCAATGTTTCTGCCAATCCATCCAATGGTGGTATCGTCACGGGTGCTGGTGTTTACGGTTATGGCGCTACTGCTACACTGACCGCTGCTGCCAACTCTGGGTTTGATTTTGTCAATTGGACTAAGAACGGTGTTGTAGTTTCCATGGATGCTACTTATAGCTTCACGGTTACTGAGTCTGGTAACTATGTCGCACATTTTAGCGCCAATAGTTATCAGATTACAGCTATGGCCAATCCGGCAGAAGGTGGTACCATTACCGGTGAAGGTTCTTACGAACATGGCCAAATCTGCACCTTGACCGCTACAGCTGCCGAAGGTTATACCTTCGTCAACTGGACAAAGAACGGTACAGTGGTTTCGAACAACGCATCATACAGCTTTACTGTTACGGAGAATGCCACTTACGTAGCTAATTTCTCTGTCAACATGTACATGATTACCGTTTCGGCCGACCCGACAGTGGGTGGTACAGTGGCTGGTGGTGGCGCATACCTCTATGGCAGCAATTGCACCGTCACTGCCATGGCTAATGCAGGTTACACCTTCACCAATTGGACGAAGAACGGTACAGTGGTTTCCACAGACGCCGCTTATACCTTCATCGTAACTGAAGATGCCAACCTTGTTGCGCACTTCAGCCTCGACCATTACAACATCACCGTTTCCGTTGATCCTGAAGTCGGCGGTACTGCAACTGGTGGCGGTAGCTTCACCTACGGTGAAACTTGCACTTTGACAGCTACACCTAACTCAGGTTATGCTTTTGTCAACTGGACGAAGAATGGCACGGTGGTTAGCAGCAATGCCACCTATAGCTTCTCAGTTACGGATAATGGAGATTATGTTGCCCACTTCGACGTTGCTCGTTACACGATCACCCTGTTGGCACAACCTGCCGAGGGAGGTAGCGTCTTTGGTGCTGGAACCTACGAATTTGGACATGTTGTCACTTTGCGTGCTATTGCCAATGAGGGTTATGAGTTTGTCAACTGGACCAGAGACGGTGGTGTCGTATCATCGAGTGCCAACTATCCTATCGTGGTGAGAGAAGATGCTGAATATGTGGCCAACTTCCGTTCCATTGTCTTTGAAATCAAGGCCAATACAGATCCCGATAACTCGGGCGATATCGAAGGCGTTGGTTTCTACACCTATGGTGAAACTTGCACTCTGACAGTCACTCCGCACGCTGAATACGAATTCGTCAACTGGACTTTGAACGGCGAAGTCGTCTCAGAAGAAGAGAGCATCTCCTTCGTCGTGACAGAAGCACGCGACTATGTTGCTCATTTGCTGCATGTGGATGGCATCGATGAACAAGGTGGTATCACAATTGCGTTGTACCCGAATCCTGCAAAACGCAGACTGATCGTTGAAGCTTCCGAGCCCGTCAATATGCTTGAAATCTACAACATCAACGGAGCTTTGGTATACAGACAGGACAATTGTTCCGACAGGGTTGAAATCAATGTTGAAACCTATGCTACCGGAACTTACATGATTCGTTTGACTACCGATAGTTCTGTTGAAATCAGAAGATTTGTGAAGGAATAACACATCCTTCTGTTTCATTTGGAAAGGCCCATATCCGAACGAAAAGGATATGGGTCTTTTCGTCTTTTTGTGGAGTCGTCTTCCCAATGAATGGAAAAATCCTTATTTTTGCCTCTTCATAAACGAAATCACGATGCATTTCTTGGACGAACTTTTTATTCTTCAATCAATAGAAGACACGGAAAACGGTTTCGTAGCCCTTTTGTGCTGCAACCCAGAGCATTTGATCTATCAATCCCATTTCCCAGGCAATCCCATCACTCCGGGAGCTTGCTTGCTGCAAACCGCCGGCGAGCTGCTGCAACGAAAACTGGGTCGTCCGCTTTTCCTGAAAGCGTCGAAGAACGTCAAATACCTCAATGTGCTGGTTCCCGCCGAGGGCAAAGAGGTGCGTTTCACTTTTTCGAATCTTGCTGAGAGCGAGACCGAATGCAAAGCCCAAGTGGTCATTGCCGACGAAGCTTCCGTCTACACCAAAATGTCGCTAACCTTTAGCTATGAACCCGTCTGATGCCATAGCGACACGGAACCTGATGCAGCAACGGAAAGTCTGCACCATCATGCCTACCTACAACAATGGCGGCACACTGCGCGATGTGGTGGAACGTGTGCTGACCTATTGCAAAGATGTCATCGTGGTCAACGACGGCTGCACCGACAACTCTGCCGAGATTTTGGCATCGTTGGGCGAGCGCATCACCGTGGTCGACTATGGCCGCAACCGAGGCAAAGGCTATGCCTTGAAGCAAGGCTTCAAGAAAGCCAAAACCATGGGCTTCGACTATGCCATCACCATCGACAGCGACGGACAGCATTACCCCGAAGACATCCCGCTGTTTGTCGAGGCCTTGGAGCAACACCCCGGCGCCTTGATTGTGGGCAGCCGCAACCTGAAACAAGAGAACATGCCCGGCAAGAACAGCTTCGCCAACAAATTCTCAAACTTTTGGTTTAAGATTCAAACCTGGATCGATTTGCCCGACACGCAAACGGGTTATCGCTTGTATCCTTTGAAAAGGTTGCCCCAAATTTTCAGCGCCCGCTATGAGGCCGAACTGTCGCTGTTAGTCTTCTCCGCTTGGCGCGGCACCGACCTGGTACCCATCAAAGTCAACGTGCTTTATCCCGAAGACCGTGTCACGCATTTTCGACCATTTTGGGATTTCTTCCGCATCAGCGTGCTCAATACCATTCTTTGCCTCGTGGCCATTGTCTACGGCTGGCCTTCGCGATTGATACACAAACTGTTTAAACCCAAAAATCGCTTGCGATTTTTTCTCTAATTCACATCGAACTTCAGTATAAATTTCTCTAATTCTCTACATTCTTGATAAATAACAAGAAATTCCGATGAACAGGTTCTTCCTCAATATCTACGACTACTTGTCGAAACACAAGGCCTTCTCGACAGCCCTATTGTTGGTTGTCACGGCCCTTTGCGTGTTTTCGGCACTGCGTTTGGACTACAAGGAGAACATTGCCGATTTCCTGCCTACCGATCCTGAAAAAGAACGCTATACCTCGGTCTACAACGACTTGGGCAACCAAGGTCAAATCACCGTCATCTTCACTGCCGATACCACCAAGTTGGCTGGCGACAATGCCATTGACGCCATCATGGAAGCCATGGATGCCTTTGAGAGCCATTGGAAAGCAACAGATACCGCACAAATTGTCAACGACTTACAATGTCGTGTCGACGGCAGCCAAGTGTTTGATGCCATTGATTTCATCCGCGAAAATCAAGCCTTGTTTCTCACCGAAGCCGACTACCAACGCATGGACTCTTTGCTGGCCGACCCCGAGCATGTGGCCACCAGCATGGCCAACATCAAACGGATGCTTTCCATGCCCACAGCGGGTTTTGTGGTGGACGGCATCAAGGCTGACCCACTCAACCTCTATTCGCCCGCTTTGCAACGGCTCAATGCGCTCAATCCCACACAGAACTACCGCTTGGAGGACGAATACCTCTTTAACGAAAGCGGCGACAAAGGCTTTGCCTTCTTCTCATCGCCTTTCTCGGGCAGCGATACACAAGGCAACGCCAAAATCGTCGATTTGATCGATAAGGTGACCGAGCTGACCGAGAGCGAGCATCCAGAAGTAAAGATTTCGGCCGTTGGCGCACCTACCATCGCTGTCACCAACGCGCGACAAATCAAGCACGACAGCTATCTCTCCATCGCTTTGGCACTGGTGCTCATCTTTGGCATTTTGATGTTTACCATGGCGCGCAAGCGCAATCTGCTTTGGCTCGGCATCGCCATCCTTTTCGGTTGGATCTTCGCCTTGGCGGTCATCGCCTTGTTCAAGACGAGCATCTCCATCATTGTGGTGGGCATCGGCTCGGTCATCGTGGGCATCGCGGTCAACTATCCCTTGCATTACCTCGACCACATCAAACAGGAACCCAACAAACGCGAGGCCTTGAAGGATGTCATCCAGCCTTTGGTCATCGGCAACATCACCACCGTGGCTGCCTTTGCCTGCCTTGTTTTTGTGAAGGCCGAAGCCATGCGCGATTTGGGTCTTTTCGGTGCCTTGACTTTGGTTGGAACGATACTCTTCGTGATGGTTTTCCTGCCTTTGTTTGCCGTGGTGCCGAAAAAGACCAAGAGACTCTTCGTTGATGACGGCAAAGCCCCTTCGGAATGGTGGCGCAAGGTAAAATTATACGCTTTCTGGCCTTTGGTTATCATTACATTGATACTCAGTTACTTCGGTAAAGAAGCCGCTTTCGATGCCGACCTACACAACATCAACTACATGACCAACCAAGAGCAGGAAGACTTGGCCTTGCTGAGCGAGTCGCTGCAAAAGGAAGGGGAGACAGACTTGATCTATGTGGTTTCGGAAGCCGAGGATTTTCAAGAAGCCATCAAGCAAAACGAAAATATCATTGCCCAGTTGCAGCAGTCGATTCCCGACAGTGTGGAATACAGCATTTCGGGCATGGATGGCCTGTTGCCTTCGGTGGAAAGACAAGAGAAGTCATTGGAGTTGTGGCAAGCGTTTTGGCAACGCCATGAAGGTTTGGCCGAGCAAGTCAAAGCCGAGGCTGTGAAAGCAGGTTTTACAGAAAACGCATTTGCCCCATTTATTGAGGGTATCACCAAGGACTATCAGCCTTTGACTGAAAGCGAGATGGAACCGCTGTTGGGTTTGTGTGGCAACTATATGTTGCAGCACGATTCGGTGGCTCGGGTGGTGAATTTTGTGCGGGTGCCAGTACAAGATTCTGAGAAGATAAAGAAACAGATAAGGGATATGATCGGCCCTTCGACCCTTCAAGCCGGCCCTTCGACGGGCTCAGGGACCTTGGTTTCTAAAGGCTTCGCTTTCAGCATCAGCGATGTGGGCAATAATTTGGTGAGTGCGCTATCAAGCGACTTCGACTACATCCTTTATGTGTGCAGCATCGTGGTGTTTTTCTTCCTCTGCCTCTCGTTTGGTCGCTTGGAGCTTGCCTTATTGGCCTTCCTCCCGCTGACGGTCGGCTGGGCCTGGATCTTGGGCATCATGAACCTGGTCGACATCAAGTTTAACATCATCAACATCATCTTGGCCACCTTCATTTTCGGTCAA
This sequence comes from uncultured Bacteroidia bacterium, assembly GCA_902801625.1. Classification (GTDB taxonomy): domain Bacteria; phylum Bacteroidota; class Bacteroidia; order Bacteroidales; family F082; genus Limimorpha. Next base: position 82,589 of record CADCJI010000005.1, read on the forward strand.
GGCGACGACTACACCATCTTCATCACCGAGGGCTTGCTATACGAATACGCTTACGGCAAGCGAATGCTGAAAAACTACCGCAACAGCGTCATTCTTTCGGGCATCTTGATGTTCATCGGTATTGGCACTTTAATCTTCGCCAAGCATCCCGCCATGCGTTCCTTGGCCGAAGTGGCCATCATTGGTATGGCTACAGTGGTTCTGATGGCCTGCTACCTGCCGCCCATTGTCTTTGGTTGGTTGACCAAGAAAAAGGGTCAACTTCGCCAAGTGCCGTTGACCCTGAAACGACTGATTTATACCATATTATCCTTGTTGGTCTTCGTCGTTTTTGTGTTCTTTATCTTTACGCCGTTTACTTTGGTTTACATGTTTTTGGGCCCCAATACCGAGAAGAAACGCTATCGTTTCCATCAATTGATAGCGGCTTTCATGCGCATTGCTTTGAAACTGTTGCCAGGCGTAAAGTTCGATTTGGTCAACAAATACGGCGAGACCTTCGAGAAGCCTGCCGTCATCATCGCCAACCACCAGTCGCACCTCGACCTGTTGTGCACCATCATGCTCAACCCCAAGGTGGTTTTGCTGACAACGGACTGGGTATGGAAAAACCCGATTTATGGTTTGGTCATCCGCTATGCTGAATACTATCCCGTTTCGGACGGTTACGATAAAAACCTGGAACGTTTGCAGAACTTGGTGGAACGCGGCTATTCCGTGGTGGTCTTCCCCGAAGGCACACGCTCTGAGACGGGCGAAATCCTGCGTTTCCACAAGGGTGCTTTCCAATTGGCGCAGTCGCTGCAGCTTGACATCTTGCCAATCTTTATTCATGGTGCCAACCATGTGATGCCTAAGAAAGATGTAGTTTTGCGCGAAGGGCAATTGCATGTGGTGATCGAGCAACGTAAGCCATACGAAGAATTGGCCACAATGGAAACACGCGCCTTGACGTCGCAGTTCCGCGCTTACTATACCCAACATTTTGCCGAACTCAGAAACCAATTGGAAAACACGGAATACGTGTTGCCATTTGTGCGCTACAAATACATCTACAAAGGTCCGGAAGTGGAACGTGCGTGTCATCGCAACTTGAAGAAGATCAAGGCACACGCTTTGGAAATCGACGCCATGGAACAAAAGTCCATTTTGATCCAAAACAGTGGCTATGGTGAGCTGGCATGGACCGTGGCCTTGGTGCATCGCGATGCGCAGGTCTATGCCGTTGAGGCGGATGAAGACAAGTTCCTGTTGGCCTCGCATTGCAGTTACATCCCCGAAAACCTGCATTTTGTGCAGCAAGGCGATGCCGTTCCGCAATGTGAGTATGTTATTGAAACCCAAGAATTTTTGAAATGAAGAAGTGCATCATCATAGGGAGTGGATTAGGCGGTCTTTCGACGGGGGTCATCCTGGCGAAAAACGGCTATGAGGTCACTATTTTGGAGCAGGCCTCACAAGTGGGCGGCTGTCTGCAATGCTTCATCCGCGATGGGGTGAAGTTTGAGACGGGGATGCATTTCATCGGCAGTCTCGACGACGATCAAGTGCTTTCGCATTATTTCAACTACCTCGAAATCAAGGATAAAGTCCAGTTCAATCGCTTGGATCCTCATGCCTACGATATGGTGTCACTGCAAGGCGAGCGTTTTGCCTTTCCCAATGGTCGTGAGGCCTTCGTTGAGCAGTTTGCCCAGCGTTTTCCTTCACAAAGGGAAAACCTTGAGCGATATTGCGACCTGGTGGAACAAGTGGCCAGTTTGTCGCCCTTCCGCGACTTGCAGCATAGTGTCGACGAAAACCGTTTTATTGACGACAAGTTGTTATACCAAAGCCTGAGCGAGGTGATCGACCAGACCATCACCGACCCCTTGCTGCGTGAGGTGTTGGTAGGCAACCTTTCGCTTTATGCCGCGCAAAAAGACAAGACACCCTTTGCAACCCATGCTTTCATCTTTGATTTCTACAACAAAAGTGCCTTTCGCATCGTGGGCGGTAGCGATGCCATTGTGAAGGCTTTGCGTCAGGTGCTTGAGCAATACGATGGCACCATCCTAACCCGTCACAAAGTGAGCCGAATCCTGGTGGAAGGCAAGAAAGCTACGGGCGTGGTGACTGAAAACGGCAAGACTTTCACCGCCGATGTGGTCATTTCGGATGTAAACCCCAAGCAGTTGGTGGGCTTGGTGGAGCCTAGCATCTTCACTGAGGCTTACAAATCGCGTATCAAGGGCATTCCCGATACCGTCTCTGTGTTTTCTTTGTTCCTTCGTTTCAAGGAATGGGCGATGCCTTACATCAACTCCAATTTCTATGGCTTCCATACCGATTCGCCCTGGAAGATGAGCGGAACCATCGACGACACTTGGCCGCAAGGCTATCTCTATATGCACCATTGCCATGAGCCTCATCCTAAGACCGCACGCGGAGGCGTCGTTTTAGCTTATATGTCGATGGATGCCGTGAAGCAATGGAGCGAAACAAACATTGGCCGCAGAGGCGATGACTACAAGCAGTTTAAGCACGACATGGCCGAACGCCTTATCGACGCCGTGGAGCAGGATTTCCCAGGTTTTCGAGAGTCCTTGGCTGATTATTATGCCGCCACCCCGCTGACCTATCGTGACTATACGCTGACACCCGAAGGCTCCATCTATGGCTTGGCCAAGAATGTGAACAACATCGCCGACAGGGTGTCATTCAAGACCAAAGTCTCCAATCTGCTTCTTGTGGGGCAAAACATCAACTCGCATGGCATGTTGGGCGTGTTGGTGGGCACGATGACGGTGTGCCAACACTTGTTGGGTGAAGAAAAAGTGCGGCAACAAATGGTGGAAGCCAACCGAAAGACCGTTGTCGTCATCGGCGGCGGCTTGGGCGGATTGGTCTCAGGTGCCTTGTTGGCCAAGGAAGGCTACAAGGTGACTGTGTTGGAGAAAAACGCCATCATTGGCGGTGGTCTTCAGAACTTCAAGAGAAAAGGTGTTAGTTTCCCCACGGGCATGCATGTGTTTGGTGGTTTCAATGAGGTGGGACAGTTGCGCAAACTCTTCTCTTATCTCGGCATCATGGATCGTCTCTCGCTTCGCGCCATGGACGAAGATGGCTACGACGTGGTGACGGTGCTTGAGGATGGTACTTCCTATCGACTTCCAAGAGGCAAAGAACAATATATCAACTATTTGACTCAACTTTTCCCCGCTGAAAAGGACAACATCAGAGCCTACGTTGAGAAGATGTATGCCCTTTCGGAAGAAGAAGATCTCTTTTATTTGCGCGAACGGCCCTCACAGATGTTCATGTCGGTGTCGGAAGACGCCATTCTGCCTTACGATGATTTGATGGACCGCTACATCAAAGACCCGAAGTTGAAAGGCTTGTTGTCTTACATCAGCCCGCTCTTTGGTGGGGTGGCGGGTACGACGCCTGCTTTCATGGCTGCCTTGCTGGGGGTGCTGCACATAGGTGGCACTTACCAGTTTGTCGGGGGAAGCCAACAGATGGCGGATTTGCTGAAAGGTGTCATAGAAGAGGCTGGTGGACAGGTGCTGGCCAATGAAGAAGTCGTCCAAATCGAAGTGGACGACCATGAAGTGAAACAAGTTATTACCCGAAAAGGACATACTTATCGTGCCGATGGATACATCTCGGATGTGCATCCCGATGTGCTCTTGCGCTTGGTAGGTGACAAGGCTTTTCCGGTTTCGTTCCGAAAAAGGCTGCAGTCAATCCCCGAGACCTATTCCAGCTTTAAGGTCTACGTGAAATTCAAGGAAAAGGCTTTTCCATACGTCAACCACACCAGTTATTGTCTTTACAAATACGACTCGCAATTTAACCTTTCGACCTTACAGCAAAAAGACTGGCCGAATAACCTAATGTATTACACTCCAGCGATTGAAAACCAGGGTGAGTTTGCGGAAACAATGGTCATCATCGCTGAAATGCCTTTTGAGTGGGTTAGGCCTTGGGAAGACACCAAGACAGGTTGTCGGGGGGAGGATTATGAAAAATGGAAACAGGAGATGACAGAGAAGACGCTTGACTTTATGGAAAAAATCTATCCTGGTTTCCGCAACAATATAGATTTTTTAACGGCTTCATCGCCACTCACCATCCGCGACTATTACGGTAATAAAGAGGGTTCCAATTATGGTTTCCAAAAAGACAGCCACAATATCATGCTCTCACAAATGTCTGTTTTTACTAAAGTTAGGAATTTGTTTTTGACTGGACAGAATGTCAACATACATGGTTTGTGTGGTGTTTCGCTCACGGCTATCCAAACGGTGGAAGCGTTTGTGGGAGCTAATGCCATAGTGCGCAAAATCAACAAATACTAATCCTGATATAATTTTTTGTATTTTTGCAGATTCAACAATATGAAATGGACACAATCAAACTGAAGCTTATTTATCCGAAGTGGAACAAACTGCCGGGTCAGACAACGTTCAACTTGCCGCCTCATGGCCCCGTTGCTTTTGCTGCTACCTTGCCTGAATATGTTGACATTTCCTTTACCGATGAAAATGTGGAGCCTATCGATTTTGACGAGGAGTGCGACCTTGTGGCTCTTTCTATGATGCTCACCACGCAGGTGAAACGTGGCTGGGCCATTGCAGACGAATACCACAAACGCGGCAAAACTGTCCTTGCCGGTGGCATTTCGACGATGTTGCATGCCGAAGAAATGGTGAACCATGTCGACAGCGTGTTTTTGGGCGAATCGGAAGGTCGTTCCGAGCAGGTCATCCAAGACTGGAAGAACGGATGTTTGAAAAAGATATATAACTACATTGGCAACCAACCCGACATTGCCTCGGTGGGTCCCTGCCGACGCGACCTTTACAAACGTGACTTGTACAACCATAAGGGCGTGCAGATGGTAGACCTCTTCAATGCCAGTCGTGGCTGTCGTTTCAGCTGCTATCCTTGCGCTGTGTCGTATCTCGGCGGCCGCAAGTTCCGTCCGCGTCCCGTCGACAAGGTGGTGGAAGATATGGCGGGCATCGACAACAATCGTCTCTTTATTGTTGACAACTCATTGGCGCAGGACAAGCAGTGGGAGATGGACCTTTTCCGTGCCATCGCACCGCTAAAGAAGAAATGGATCAGCCACACCATTGAAGACGACCCTGAGGTACTCGACTTGGCTGCAAAAGCAGGTGCTTGGTATGTATATCAAGCCGTTTACGACACCTCCGACTACATTAAGGAGCGTGTGAAACGCTATCATGACTACGGTATCGGCGTGGAAGGCACCATCCTCTTTGGCCTTGACAACCAGACCGAAGATGACATTAAGCGTCTCATTGATTTTTTGGGCGAAATCGACCTCGACTTAGCCGAGTTCACCATTTTTGCTCCGTTCCCGCATACCAAAGGTCACGATGACCTGTTGCGCCAAGGCCGCATCTTCGACTTCGATTGGGACCATTACAATGCCGGTCAGGTGGTGTATCAGCCTAAGCACATGACGCCCGAGAAGTTGCAAGACCTCTATGAGTACGCATGGAAGAGCTTCTATGCCTCCGAGAGTCAAGAGGCGAAAATGTTCCGCTTGTTCTGCAATGTGGCCTTGCGCGAGATGGAGGAAGGCACCTATCGTCCGCGTGACCGCCGTTTGGCCAACAAGTCGTTCGGTCGCGATGTGGATCGCAGCAAGCGCAATGTTAATGTAAGAACCGAAAGCCAAAAGCTGATAGTCAGGAGTGAATAGTTAAGAGTGTGGAATTGCTTAATATAGCACGCTTTGCGTCATTGCGAGGAACGAAGCAATCCAGAATTTTGAATCTTTGAATCTTTAAATCAATGAAAGTTTCCCCAGATTATTACGACGAAATATTCCCTTTTAAAGGCGAATGGGACATGGAATCGACCTGTGGCTTGAAAATCCGGAAAGTGGCAGGCAAGACCTACGTCATCGTCACCGAATTATATCAAGATAACCCCGGTACTTCCGTGACCTACGCCGGTCGCAAACTCGCCGACCAGATTTGTGAAGCGAAGAACTTGAAGTTGGAAGAGATAATCTATTTGGAATGCACGCCCAACACCAACTCGAAGTTGTCGTTTTATGACGAAGAGTATTTCCAAGTGGATTTCTTCGCCGACATGCAGCACAAATACAGGCAGCTTACAAAAGAAGAGGTAATGAAAATACTTAATAGTAATGAGAATTAAGACACTGTTAACCAGTTTATTAATTGTTTTCTACATAGGAACTTCGATGGCACAAGAAAAAATCCCGATATGGAATGATGTCCATGTGAAAGGCGCTCGCAAAGTGGGTTTGATTCCTTTTATTGCTGACGAGAATCCCGACGGGAAGGCCATCATCGTTTGTCCAGGCGGTAGTTACTATTGGCTTGACAAAAAGGTGGAAGGCGATTCGGTGGCGATGTGGCTTCGCGAACAGGGTATCACCACTTTCGTGTTGCATTATCGCACGGCGGGCGTCCCTGCTTTTGCTTGGCGTTACCGTTATCTTTTCCGTGGCTATCAGTATCCTGATATGCAGACCGATGCGCAACGGGCCCTGCAATGGGTGCGCGAGCATGCAGAAGAATATCATATCAACCCCGAGAAAGTCGGCATGTTAGGCTTTTCGGCTGGCGGTCATTTGGTATTATCGGCGGCTTTCTTCAAAGACCATGACTATCTCAAGCAAGTTGGTGTGGTGACCGAAACCAGCCTGCAGCCTGCCTTCGTGGCATCGCTCTACCCCGTAGTCACCATGGTGGAGGACTGCGTCCACAAGCGTTCGCGCAGGGGATTGTTGGGAGATACACATGTCAATGATGCCAAATTGCAAGATTCGCTCTCTCTCGAGAGGCATGTTCCCAAGGATTGCCCCCCTATTTTCCTTGTCAATTGTGTCGACGACCCCGTGGTCGACTACCGCAACTCCGTACTTTTGGATGAAGCCTTGACAGCAGCAGGTGTCAACCACCGTTATATCCAGTATGCAACTGGAGGCCATGGCTTTGGCATGAGCAATTACAAGGGTAGCGCCGAGTGCCATGCATGGAAGGAAGAATTTGTCAAATGGCTGAAAGAAATTGGTTTTTAAAACATAAACAATGATTACCAACGACATAGAATACCAATCCGTTGACCAAATCAAGGCCTATCAAGAGAACCTGCTACATGAGGCTTTGGCTTATTTGCAAGCCCATTCGCCTTACTACCAGCGGATGTTCAAGAGCTATGGCATCCAAATCGACAAAATCAAGCATATTGAGGACTTGGTGAAAATACCTTTCACGGAAAAGAAAGACCTCCAGCTCTTTAACGATGAGTTTTTGTGCTGCCCTAAGGATAAAATCATCGACTACATCACCACTTCGGGCACCTTGGGCGACCCCGTCACCTTCGGTTGTTCCGAGAAGGACTTGCAGCGTCTGGCCTTCAATGAGAAGAAATCGTTTGAATGTGCTGGTGTGAAGCCAGGTAATGTTGTGCAGCTGATGACCACCTTGGACAAACGCTTCATGGCGGGTCTGGCCTATTTCCTTGGCCTTCGCGAATTGGGTGCGGGTGTCATCCGCGTTGGCAACGGCATCCCCGAGCTGCAATGGGACACCATCCGTCGCATCAAGCCCGACACCATCATGTGCGTGCCATCATTCATCCTCAAGCTAATACAATATGCCGAAGAGCATGGCATTGACTATAAGAACAGCAGCATCCGCCGCATCATTGGCATTGGTGAAGGTTTGCGCGACCAAGATTTCAACCTCAACCTGTTGGGCAAGAAGATCAAGGAGAAATGGGATGTGCAACTCTTTGCCACCTATTCTTCGACGGAGATGGGGGCGACCTTCTCGGAATGCGAATATGGCCTTGGCGGTCATGTGCATCCCGAGCTGATTATTGTTGAAATCATTGGAGAGGACGGTCTGCCCGTTCCTGATGGCCAGCCAGGCGAAATCGTGGTCACCACCCTTGGCGTGGAAGCCATGCCGCTGTTGCGTTTCCGCACAGGCGACATCGCCGCCAAGATTGTCGACCAATGCAAGTGTGGCCGCAATTCCTATCGCCTCACACCGCTTGTGGGTCGCAAGAACAACATGATTAAGTTGAAGGGCACTACACTCTATCCACCTGCGATTAACGATGTGTTGGACAACACCGACTATGTGGAGAACTATGTCATCGAAGTGCGCCAAAGCGAGGCCGGCACCGATGATGTGGTGGTGAAAATCGGTCTGAAGTATGAACCTGATTTTGATGTGGTCAAAACTTTAAAAGACAGTTTCCGCTCTCGCATTCGCGTGGCTCCTGCTATTGAGATTCATCCTGTTGATGAGATTAGGCAAATCAACTATCCCGCAAAGAGCCGCAAACCCATTAAATTCATTGATTTGAGAAACAGATGACGACCAACTTCGACGACATCAGACCGTTCAATGCGGATGAGATTCCCGCAGCGACACAACGCATGGCCGACAGCGAGGTGATTCCTGCCATTGCCCAATATCTTGGCGTACCTGCTGAAGCGCTTCGCGAAAGGATCCGCAGCATCAAGACCTTGAAGGAATTCCAATTGGGGCTGTTGAAAGAAGTGATTGAGACCTTACTGAAAAAGACCACCACGCAATTCGATTGGTCGGGGGTGGAGAACATTGACGAGAAGAAGCCTTACCTGTTTGTTTCCAACCACCGCGACATTGTGCTCGACGCGATGTTCTTACAATATATCTTGTGCGCAGCCGGACAAAACACCTGCCAAATCACCTTTGGCAGCAACTTGATGTCGCATCCTTTTGTCATCGACTTTGGCAAGGTCAACAAGATGTTTCGTACCGAACGAGGTGGTTCGCCCAAAGAGTTCTATAACAGCATGATGCATATGTCGGATTATATGCGTCATGTCATCACCGAGGTGAATGAGTCGGTGTGGATTGCCCAACGCAACGGTCGCACCAAAAACGGCATCGACGCCACCGACCCAGCAATCATCAAGATGTTCGGCATGAGCCGCCGCGATGATAGGGTGGTTTCATTAGCTGAGTTGAACATCGTGCCTGTTGCGGTATCCTATGAATGGGAGTCGTGCGACAAGTTGAAGACATTAGAACTGTACTTGACTAAGAAATACGGCCATTATGAGAAGAAACCAGGTGAAGACCTCAACAGTATCTTGACCGGCATCATGCAACCTAAGGGCCATGTGCATTTCCACATCTGTCCTCAGGTTACTGAAGATGATCTGAAAGCCTTGAATGACTGTCCTTCAGGCGAGTTCTACAAGCGTGTGGCCGAACTAATGGACAGCCGCATCAATCCGCATTTCTATCTCCACCCAAATAACTACATTGCCTACGATTTGCGAAGTGGAAGCGATACCTATGCCGAGCATTATACTGCTGAACAGAAGGCCAAGTTCGTTAAATACATGGGTTGGATGAACGAGTATCCCGAAATGAACCACGAGGAATTGGAGGAGATTTTCTTAGGGATTTATGCCAATCCAGTGGATGTGAGAGCAAAGTATTAGTATTAGAAATTGTTTCCTGCACCAAACAGGCTACTATTATAACATTACAGGACATACTTTGCGATGACTGTAGTATCATGTTTTTGCAAGAAAAACTTGTAATAAATAATTCTATCTAATTAAAAATCAATTATATAGAGTTTAAAAAATTTGTAATATTATAAAAACTTGCCAAAACAGTGAAAATTTGCTATACTTTTGCAGTATAAATTTCAAAACAAATAATCAAACAACTTCTAACCTTGAAAATTAGTAATTATGAAGAAACTATTATTGTTATTTGTGCTTATGATTGCAGGTTTGGTAGCAATTGCACAGGAAAACGACATCTCGAAAATAATGGTACGAGATGACTACCACCTTTGTTTTGTACAGAATAATGAAGTGATTCCCGATGTGGAACTACAGAAACTTCTAAGTGAAGATGTTTATAATAGTTATCAAACTGGAAGAGTTCTATACAAAGTTGGAAATGGAGTAAAAACAGGTGGTTGGATTGCTTTTGGTGCTGGAATGGGACTGGGTCTTACTGGATTAATGTTAAGTATGTACGAAGAGTCTCAATCTTTAAGAACGACTGGTGCAGTAATGTATGTTGTGGGTATTTCAGCATACTTGAATAGTTTCCTACTGATACCTTCAGGATATATCCTTCGTGGAATAGGTGCTGGAAAAATCAGCAGAATAGCTGAGGAATACAACCAAAACAACCAAAGCGCAGCCATTTCCTATCACCTCTCGCCGTCCGTTATGCCCGTGAATGTTCCGCAATCACAGGGCAATATGGCGTTCGGAATGACGTTTAGCGTCAATTTCTAGTCTTTGATCAGTTTCTTGTAATCAACCTTCCCGTTGCCGTTCATCGGCAAGGCATCAATGAATTCGATGGCCGCTGGAACGAGGTGTACAGGTAAGTTCGCCTCACAGTAGGCCATCAGTTCTTTTATGGTGGCTTGGTTTTCGGAATTCTTAAGCACCACAAACGCCTTGGGCAAATGGCTCTCCGAATGGTCGGGGTCTTGCATGGGCACCACAGCACAAGCCGTCACCGAGGGATGCTGCATCAGGCAGTCCTCAATCTCCACGGGAAACACCTTGGAGCCATCGTGACGGACAATCATGCGTTTTTTGCGACCTATCACGAAGATGTTACCTTCGTCGTCCAAATAGCCTATATCGCCCGTGTGGAGCCATTGTCTGCCGTCAGCGTGGGTTTGGACAAGTTGTTGTGTGGCTTCTTCGTTTTGGTAGTAGCCGAGGAACTTCATTTCTGAGCGCACACAAATCTCATCGTCAAAGGTCTTGACCTCGTAACATGTCACTGGTTTGCCAGAAAAGCCTTGTACATATTGTTTCTCGCTGCCTTGTGGGGTGAACGAGATGACGCCAGCCGTCTCGGTCATGCCGTAGGCTTTCGTGAGGACGTAGAGGCAACCGCCTTGGTGCAGACACTCGTTGATGCGTTTCTCGAAAGCGGTGTTCAAGATGTCACCTGCCACATTGATGGATTTCAAGTAGGAGAAGTCTTCCTTGACCACTTTTTCCTCGTTGACGAAATCCCAATAGGCTGGCACCGAGAAGACATGCTGAGGTTTGTATTGGGTCAGGAGTTTCAAGAATTCTTTCCGTGGCGCAATGGGGATGACGATGACCCGCAAGCCATTGAATAGGGGCAACAACAAGGTGTTTGCCCCGAAGAAAGCGAAAATAGGCAGGATGCATAGTGCAGTGTCGTCGCTTGAAAGGTTGTTGAGGACGGGTGGGTCGGGAAACACGGAGTGCATGATATTCTCGGTGGAGAGCATCACACTTTTCACCGTACCGGTTGTGCCAGAGGTCTGGAACAAAGCAGCCATCTCGTCGGGCAACCAATGGTAAGGCTCGGTTTCGTCTTTGCCTTGCGCTGTGATGTAAAAGTCTTTCCAATGGCAGAATTTCTTGTGTTTGCGAAACACCTTTCTCCTTCCATTGAACCATTCGCCTACACCAAACCAAAAAGAAATCCCAGGGATGGAATCGGCACCTGAACATACCACGACTTTCTCCACATTGAGTTGAGCATCCACAGTGGCCAAGTTGGCTGCGTAAAGCCCCATGACAAAGAGCATCTTCGATTGTGTCCTGTCGATGATTTTGCAGTATTCTTCAGGTGTGTATCTGACATCAATCATGCAGGGGATGGCACCGATTTTGTTAAGTGCAAGAAAACACATCAACGACTCGGGCATCGAAGGCAATGCAAGGCAGATGATGTCGCCTTTTCTCACCCCATGTTTTCTGAAAGCCAAGGCTGTTATGTCGACGCGTTCCAATAAATCTCTAAACCTCGTATCCGTCTTAAAATAACTCAAGGCAACCTTATCGGAATACTTTTTCGCAGCTTCCCTGAATGTTTCGTATAGACCTAAGGTTTCTTCCATAATGGCGGCATAAGAGCGATGTTCCTTTCAAAATCGAGCGGCAAAGATACAAAAACTTCATAAAAATTTAGAAAAGAGCGTGTTTCGTTGGAAAAAACTGGCAAGTGGAGTCATAAAAAGAAAAAGTCGTATTTTTGCACGCACTATTTTTCCAAAGTCAAAACATCACGATGATAGAAAACTATCCCAATCCGAGAAGAAAGCATTGTGAGACAGGCACTTTTCTGAATATGTTGGAGTACTACGGATATCAGATCAGTGAGGCTATGGCTTTTGGTATTGGTTCGGGTATTTATTTTCTTTATTCGCCGTTTTTGCGGATGCGCGGTGTCACCTTGCCCATGCTTCGCATCAAGCCTGCTTGTATTGTGAAGAATTTTGCCGAAAGGATGCATATTGGCTATCATGGCATGAGATATGGTTGCAAAGTGAACAAATCGATGCGCGATCTCGATGAACTGGTGGAGAAAAAAATTCCAGTCGGTGTGGTGGTCAGCGTGAGCGGCTTGACTTATTTCGGGAAAATTGTCAATGAGTCGCATTTCAATGGTCATGTGTTGACGGTTATCGGCAAAGAGGGTTCTAACTATATCATCGCTGATTCCGACAGCCGCCTATATACCGACGACTATGTCTACATCGATGAAGAGACTATGCGCAAGATTCGTTTTGCCAAAGGTCTGGCAGCCCCTGAAGGGCGTATGTTCTATCTCGACCCGCCATCGACTGATTTTGCCGAGAAGGTCGACCTAAAACCGGCCATTGTGCAGGGATTGGAGGAGTCGTGCTACCGTATGTTGCGGATGCCTCTTTCTTATTACGGATATACGGGCTTGCATCGTTTCGCCAAGAACCTGAAGCGATGGAAGGCTTATTTTTCAGATGAATTGAGAGGATATATCCTGCTATGGTTTTATAGGCTGATTGAAACGGCGGGAACGGGTGGTGCCGGTTACCGTTACATCTATTCCGACTTTTTGAAAGAAGCTGCTACAGTGTTCCAAAATGAGGTACTCGATGACTGTTCGACATTGATGAACAAGGATGCCGACACCTGGCGCCAATTCTCCTTGGATTGCCGTCGCTATATGAAAAGCGAGAATGTGACCTTGAACGAGATGGCTGACATTTTGGAGACCATCGGGCAGCAGGAGAAAGAGATTTTCACCCGAATCGATTCGGAGTTTCTCAAGTCTAGTTCGGCACTAAAGTATGCATAAATAAACAGAGCAAAAGCTATGGGTCCCCTGATACAAAAGACATCGCGTTGCGCCGTCATCGGACACGGCAGTTGGGCTACGGCCATCACCAAAGTGTTGATTATGAATGAGTCGTCGGTTTGCTGGTATGTCCGCAATCAGGAGGTGCTTGAATCGTTGCGCACAGAAGGCCGAAACTGTCGTTATCTCTCTGATGTTGAGTTCGACATGAGCCGCATCCATCTCACCGACGATGTGAACGAAACTGTCGAAAAGGCCGACATCATCTTTTTGGTGACGCCTGCACCTTATCTGAAGTGCTATCTTTCCGACTTGAAAACTCCATTGCAAGACAAGATGGTGGTTTCTGCCATCAAGGGCATCATTCCCGAAGAGAATCAGTTTGTTACGGATTATCTGAAACAAAACTATGGTTTGACGGATGCGCAGTTGTGCTGCATTAGCGGTCCTACTCATGCTGAGGAGGTGGGCCATGGAAGGCTTACATATATGACTTTCGCATGTTCCAACATAGGCAATGCCCGAGTTGTGGGTGAAAAACTGAAGACGCCTTTCATAAAGGTCAACTGTCTGAGAGACATGCACTATTTGGAGCATTCCTCGGTGCTGAAAAACATTTATTCCGTGATGGTAGGCATGGCGATGGGCTTGGGCTATGGCGACAATTTCATCGCCGTGTTGGTCTCAAACTGCATCAAGGAAATGTATTTCCTGCTCGCCCCGCAGAGCGTCAACGACCTCACCAAGTTCAATCCCTCCAATTTCTTTGGCGACTTGTTGGTGTCATGTTATTCCAGCCACAGCCGCAACCGTCAGCTGGGTGTGTTGATTGGTCGTGGCAACACGGTAAAGACTGCCCTCAACGAGATGACTATGGTGGCCGAGGGATATTATTCTTCCGCCTTGTTACCATTCCTTCCTGAGGAACAACGCCGACAGCTCCCCATTGCCGAGAAAACCTACCAAGTGCTGCATCAGGGCATGTCGGCCCGCAAGGCCTTGAAAGACCTTGAGAGCCTTTTGGAATAAAGGTTGAAATCCATCAAGCCAGATAGGCCAGAAGGGCGATAAGAGCAATACCGAGGGCGATAGCGATGAGCACTCTCCATACCGAGACAGGAGCCTTGCCGCCCACTTTGCCGGTTTGGCCATTCACCGCAAACTGATACACTTTGTCCTTATATTTGAACGAGGAAATCCAAGTGGGGACAAGGAGGTATTTATAGGTGATGTTGCTGTAGAGTGTGGAGAATCTGACCGAATCGGCGCGGTTGGCATTCCAATGCCTGCGAACGTAAGAGGAAATGTCGGAATGCAGTCGCGACTGAATGGTTTTTTGTGCCGATTCCCAGCCTTCCTTTAGGCCGATAGAATAACGTTCGGCGATGAAGCCTGCCACTACTTGTGGGGAATAAGGCACTAGTTTCGAGAAATCGAATGGTTCGCAGGCTCTCACGCCCGAGTCAGTCTGTCGTTTCGAGGCCATGACAGTCACATCATCGAAAAACTCCTGATAGATGCCGCTAACATGTCGCCAATCGGTAACCGTTTTTCTATTGCCGTCTTTGTCTTTTACAGTGCGGTCATAACCAGCGCGTGCTGTAAAATTGGATGTGGTTTGTGCATCGTAGGTCCAATAGGGGAGATACACGCCTGTGAAAGATTCGGGGCGGGCGCTCTGTTTGGCTTTTCTGGGTGCAAACAGCTTGCCTTTGAGCCATTTGGTGAAGCTTTCGCCAGCTTGGTCTTTGGTGACGGCGAAGGGGCAAACCGCACCAGGAGCAATGGTGTTCTCGTTGGCAGCGGGCATCACGCTGGTGGAGCCGCAGAAGGGGCACACTGCAGCGGTTTCGAGGGCATCGTACACCGTCACCGCACCGCATTGCTTGCATTGCACTTCCTTTTTCTGCTCACCCCAATCGTAACTTTCGGTGTGCAAAGCAGATTCGAAATCCATCTCGCAGATTTCATTCTCACTGTCAGCCTTGGGAAGTTCACAGGTGTAGCCACAATATTCACAATGCATGCCACCCGTGGCAGGGTCGAAGATGACCGTAGCGCCGCAGTTAGGGCATTTCTTATCTGTTTCTTTTTCAGTTCTTTCCGAAAAGATTTGTGCTTCAGGGTTATCGTAGTGTTCTGACATGAGTTTTATGTGTTATGGCATAATTAGCAATGCAAAAATAAGGTTTATTTTAATCTTTTGAGCAATCAACGAGAATAATTTCTATTTTTGTCCCCAAAGTACTAAACATTATGTCTATGAACAAAAAAACGCTACTATTTTTCTTTTTGCTTGCATTAATGACCCCGTTTGCCGCTATTGCACAAAGCATTACGGTGAGCGGTAAAGTCGTGTCAAGCGATGATGGCTACGGTTTGCCAGGCGTCACCATTCAGGTGAAGAATTCATCTAACGGCACCGTGACTGACATGGATGGCAACTACAGCTTGAATGCCGACAGCAAAGATGTGTTGGTGTTCAGCTTTGTAGGTTACAAGACCAAAGAAGTGGCCATCAAGGGCAAGAACAAAATCAATGTCACCCTTGAGGTAGACTCACAAACGCTTGATGATGTGGTGGTTACCGCACTGGGCATTAAGCGTCAGAAACGCGAATTGGGTTATGCCACCGAGGAAATCGGCGGCGAACTCATCGCCAAATCTGGTTCGGGAAGCGTCATCAGTGCTTTGAGTGGCCGTTCGGCAGGTGTGCAAATCATCAACCCTAACGGTGTCGATGGCGGCTCATCACGTATCACCATCCGTGGTAACAACAGTATCTTTGGCGACAACCAACCCCTCATCGTGGTCGACGGTGTTCCGATGACCAACGAAGGTGGTGTCACCGATTGGAGCGGCGGCCGCGACTGGGGTACGGCGCTGAACAACATCAACCAAGAGGACATCGAGAGCCTCGACATCCTGAAAGGCCCCACGGCAGCAGCTCTTTACGGCTCGCGTGGCGGCAATGGTGTGGTGCTCATTACTACCAAGAAAGGTTCGAAACAACGTGGCCTCGGCATCAGCTATTCGGCTGGCTTCAAGATTACTACGCCTTATCTCTATCGCGATGTGCAAAACAAATATGGTGCTGGTGGCCCCATCACTTTTAGCACGCCCACTCTGAAACCTATAGAGGGAATGACGGATGAGGATGGTAACCAAGTCTATGAATATCCTGGCATTTATAGCGTCGACAATGGTCCTGCCGGCGAGCCTACCAACACCACCTTCGGCTACTACGGCGGTGCCCAAAGCTGGGGCCCTGCGATGAATGGCGAGAGCGTTCTTTGGTGGGACGGCGTGGTGCGGAAGTACGACCCCCAGCCCGACAACCTAAAGATGCTCTTCAAGAATGGTCACACGATGAACCACAATGTGGCCTTCCAGAATGCCGGTGACTTTGGTAGCGTCCGCGTCTCTTTCACCGACTCGCGCACCGACGCCATCATCGACAACTGCAACCTGAAGCAGACCACAGTCAATGTAGGTACCTTGATTAATGTGTCAGAGAAAATCAAGGTCGATGTTTCGTTTAACTATTTAGACTACTTCCGCCTCAACTCGCCTGAAATCGGTGAGTCGAACAGCAACTTCAACAAAGGTTTGCTATATAGCTGGCCTCGTAGTTGGAAAGGCCTTGAGGTCACTTCATACGAAAATGAAGACGGTACGATGAACCAGTTTGACGGTTATCCTTATATGTACATCTACAACAGTACTTTCTGGACGTTCTACAACAACAATACCACCCTCGACCGCGACAAGATGTACGGCTCCGTCCGTTTGATGTACGACATCACGCCTTGGTTGAGTGCCAGCGCCAAGGTAGCCTTGGACTGGACTGCCGACGACTATACCACCAAGCATAAGCCCACCACCCTCGATGGCATGGCGGGCGGCTATTACTCAAAGAGTAAGTCGAATTCAGTGACCCGAGATATGGACTTCCTGCTCACGGCTTACAAGGACAAGATCTTCGGTTCGAAGTTCAACGTGCGCTTCTCGATGGGTGGCGAACAGTATTATGGTTACCGCGACGGCCTCAATGGCACTTCGGGTAAATGGGCTTATGCCAATCTCTACGCCATAAGCAACTACTCCAACGCCACGGAACGCACCTTTGGTGAGTCACGGTGGGAGAAGCAAGTCAATTCGGTTTACGCCTTCTTCAACATGAGCTACAGCGATTGGTTGTTCTTGGATGTTACAGGTCGTAACGATTGGTCGTCGACCTTGCCCATCACCAATAACAGCTATTTCTATCCCTCCGCCACCTTGAGTTTTATCCCGACCTCTGCTTTCAAGAACTGGAACTGGGGTCCGGTGAATTACCTCAAGTTACGCGGTTCGTGGGCACAGACCGCCAGCGACACCGATCCGTACCAGCTTACTTATACCTACAGTACAGGCTCTTTTGGTCATCAGCTGTCGGCCGCCTTGCCCACCGTTGTGCCGCCTTTGGAGCTGAAACCCCAACGTCAACGCGCCTATGAGTTAGGCTTCGATCTCGGATTGGGTGCGAGGTTCAATATGGACTTCACTTATTACGACATCTATTCTTGGGACCAGATCCTTTCCTCGCCGCTTGCTCCCTCCTCGGGTGCCAACAACGTGACCATTAATACAGGTGTGGTGACCAACAAGGGTATTGAGGCCATTTTGACTTACGATATCGCTCAAGGTAAAGATTATGGCGTTCAGGTGGGCATGAACCTCGCTCGCAACAAGAATCGCATTGTCGACCTGGCAGGCTCCGACATGTACCTGCTCTCCGAGATTTGGGGCTCCAACGGCCCTGCTATCGCTGTGGAAGAAGGAGAGGAGTACGGCACCATCTACGGATGGGATTATGTCTATGAATACACCATGCCCGATGGCACCACTATAGGACCTTTCTATGATGCCGATGGCAATGCCCTTCCACTCCTCAACGAGACGGGTACCACCTATTTGAAAACCGACAACCGTGTGCCAATTGGTAACTGTGCTCCTTTGGTGACAGGTGGTATCAACCTGAGGGCTTCCTATAAAAACTGGTCACTCTACGCCTTGGTTGATGCCAAGCTGGGAGGCCAAATCTATTGTGCTTCCTATGTAGTGGGTATGCAGACAGGTCAAAGCCCTGAAACACTTTATGAACGCGAGGGCAATGGCGAACCGCTCTACGATGCTGACGGCAATTTCCTTGGCAATTATGGTGTTATTCTGCCTGGTTACTGTATCAATACAGAAACGGGCGAGGCTATTGAAAACAACCACAAAGTGCATTACCTCTACAAATACATGCCTAATTTCGGCGGCTGGGGTAACATCCTCAGTACTCCGGGTATCGTCAGCAACACATGGATCAAAATGCGCGAGCTCTCACTCACCTACGACTTCCCGCGTAAGTGGCTCGACAAGCAGAACCTCTTCAAGCAGGCCTCCATCTCATTGGTGGGTCGCGACCTGTTCTATTTCTACAAGACCTTGCCCGACAACATCAACCCCGAAGGCACCCAAGGCTCAGGCAACGCCCAAGGCCTCGAGTACGCCTCCTATCCCGGCTCACGGTCGTATATGGTTACACTTAAAGTCAATTTGTAATTCATCATAAAACAATGCAAAACAATCTGATAGTTTATCGTCGCTTTGCGTCACTGCGAGGAACGAAGCAGTCCAGATGTCAAGCTATTATCTGGATTGCTTCGTCGTGCCTCCTCGCAATGACGGAAAACATACCAAATAAAACGATTGTTTTGTGACAAATAATAGAATCACTATGAAAAGAAGCTTATTTATAATTTGTGCAGTATTAGCCTTGGCATCATGTACAAAAAACTTCGAAGAGATGAACCAAAACCCGTTCTCGCCAACGGGGACGACCGTCGAGGCCTTGTTTAATGGCGTGGTCAGTTCCTTGCAGCAGAGCATGAACGAACAGTTCTACCTGCAAAACGAGATCTGGTATCCCGAAACGGAACTCGGTGCCCTGACATCTGAGGCTTGGGGCAATTCCCAAATAGGAACCTCAAACGTATGGTCCGACTACTACCTTATGCTGTCCAATATCCGTGAGCTGGAGAGACGTTTCGACAGCTACTGCGAGGAGCAGGCCGACAGTGCCGTATGTGACAAAGCACGCGCCCAACTCAACATACTGAAAGCTTATCAGACCTTTAAAGTCACAGATATCTTCGGTGACATGCCTTATACTCAAGCTGGGCGAATCTGGGAAAATGCCTCTTCACAGGCTACAATGAAACCTGAATGGGATACCCAAGAGAGCATCTACAAATCGCTTTTGGAAGAGCTGGTTTGGTCGCGTGACCTCTTGCATGCTGACTCCGTCACCACCGCTAGCGGCAACGAGTATTACAAGCTGCCCTACGAAGTGCTGCTCAACAACGATTATACACTTTGGGCCGAGTTTGCCAACTCACTCATTTTGCGTCACGGTCTGCGTATGTATGACAAGGACCCCGATTACGCCACGCCTTTGTTGGTGGAGGCCTACAACTATATCTACTCCAAAATGAGTACATCGGGTGGTGGAGTTACGGGAGGAGGTATCTGTTTGTGGCCTAGTGTATTAGGTACGAGTTGGGATAACAATTGGTCGTTCCGCGAACATAAGCATCTGCGCATGGGCGAGACCATCTGGAGCTGTCTCTCTTCGACTGACGACATGGACGGCAGCGGCATCTTCGACTACCGTACCTACCTCTTCTTCGACACGAGCCACAAAAATGACAGCTTCCCCGACGGTGCCTGGCGACCTTACCCGCAGATACGCACTCTCGAGACGCCTACCGAAGGCGGTTCTCCCTACGCACAGAGCCGCGACGGCAACTATACCTTCAAAGGCCCCTCGTGCCTCTTTTCGCCCTTCAACTACTATCTCACCCGCGACGAGAAATATGTACCGCAGATTTTAGTCACATACGCCGATGTGCTTTTCATGAAGGCTGAGATTGGTGCGCGCGGCATCGGCGGCATCACTCTCTCGAGCATGGACATTGACCAGATGCTCTTCCAAGGCATTTACCAGTCTTGTCTCTTTTGGACCCACATGCCCCAAAACACAAATCGTTGGACCTTTTTCTATCCAGAATATACCAGCTTTATTGGGAACCTGGATATTTGGTCGTACTGTAACAATATGGCTTCTAACGTGATGAACAATGCCGTGTATATGAACTTCGACTTCGATTATTCTAACGAGGCTTATTTGGAGCTCATCTATCAACAGCGTTGGCTCAACCTCTTCCGTCAGCCATGGGAAGCCTGGGCCTTGGCACGCCGCACCATGGCGACGCCGACCACCACCGACCATGCCAAGCTGACTTCGTTCCGTATGGAATATCCCCAGAAGGAAATCGAATACAATTATGAGAACTACACCAAGGAATTGGCCAGGATGTCGCATGGCGACACGAGGCAGACCAAGGTGTGGTGGAACGAGTTTTAGTTTAGAGTTAAAAGTTTAGAGTAATTATAATTTAAAGTTAAAAGTTATGAAAAGACTATCACTAATCCTTATGCTTTTGGCCTTCTCCTTTGGGATGAATGCCCAAGTCGAAAAGACCTTCGACTTCAACGATTATGAGTATGGAGAGAACCCGAACCATCTCCTCAATGGCCAGGACGGCTGGTATGTCCGCGTGCACCACGCAGGCAACGGAGCCTTCACTCCCTTGTACACCGACTATATGGGCCACTTCTGGGGCACCACACCGCCCATCCCGACGGCCGACGAGACCATCGGTGTGTTCTCGGATGCCTCTGGTACTGCTTTTGGCGACATCGCCACGCACGACATCACCCAATATGGTTTCGACTTCTCAAATGGTGGTATCATCGAGTTTGAATGCGACATCCTCCGCCAATGGTGGGGCGACTTCTTCGGTATCGGCTATGACGGCGATGGCGACGGCTCAGTCCTTCCTCCTTTGCGTAAGGCCTCCTCAGCCAACGCTATCTGCGAACCCGTCTATCCCGACGAGAACAGCACGATTCCCGATGGTGGTATCTATCTGATGATGACAGGTGTCAACCCGAGCAACCCGCTCTTCATGAACGGCGTGGTGCTGCCCAATAATACCATCACCAGCAATATCCAGCCCATCGGAGCTGAAAGCCATTGGTACCGTTGGAAGGTCTCCATCGACCTTGATGCCAACGATGGACAAGGTGCTGTCACCCTCTTTATGAAATATGACGACCTTGATGCCGAATGGGAAGCCGTGCCGGAATGCCAAGGCGTCAATGCTGGTCTCACTCCCGGTAGTGGTGATAAATACGACCCTGCCATGTGGCACTACATTTATATGCTCAACAGCGGTTGGGGCGGTTTCGACAACTTCACCGTACGCCATATCCCTGGTGGACTGGCTGCACAGTTTATCGACTTCGCCGAGATTCCCGACCAGTTGGTCTATAATGCGCCTATTACCCTTGAAGCCACTTCTACTTCAGGTCTCCCTGTGACCTTCGAGGTTGCCCAAGGTCCGGCCACCGTTGAAGGCAACATCCTGACCCTTACGGGTGAGGAAGGCACCGTGAAGGTGAAAGCCATCCAGGGTGGCGACGGCACACAATGGCAGCCTGCTCCCACGGTGACCCGTACTTTCTATGTGGTGGATCCCGAAAACTATGAACCTGAGATTACCATTCGTCGTCCCTACGAAGGAACTAAGGTGTTTATGCCCGACTTCGAGAATCCCGTGATGATTGTGTTGAGTGCTTATATCGAACATGCCAATGCCATTAAGTTTGAGCAAGTGAAATGTGAGGTTGACGGACAAGAGTTGTATTTGAAGACAGATTATCCCAACAAACCGGAAAACGGCTATTGGTATACCACTTGGACCCCCTCGAGCGTAGGCACCTACAACATGACGGTAAGCATTACGCAGACGGGTGGCAAGGTCACCACAGCCTCCAACACCTTTGAGGTGACTACCGACTACGATGACATGGTGGTTTCCGCAATGAATGGCGAGATGGTGGCAACTACCTCACAGTTTACCGACCATGGCGAATATGCCTTCCCGACCCATGTCAATGCTTTCAACTACATCAACTTGCATTATGAACACAACTGCGTGAATGGTAACTGTAACACTTACGACCACATTAGTTATGTCCGTGTGAAGAACTACCGTGGTGAATGGGTGGAACTCTGCCGTTACATTACTCCGTTTGGCGTGGAATGCGTTGACGACCTCGATGTGACCGACTTCACCTCCGTGCTGCAGGGACTTGTCGAATTTGAATACTATAGCGAACAATATGCAACGGGTGACGGCTACAACCCCACCGCTATCTTTGAATACACCAAGGGCACACCTGAGTATCCTTATGTGGATATGCAGGAGATTTGGTATGGTAACTACGCCTTTGGCGATTATTCAGACCCTTGTCCTATCCCTACCCGTACGGTCAAATTTGATCCTTGCGTTGAAAAGGCAAAGCTGCAAATCACGACTTCGGGTCACAACTGGAGTGATACTGGTAATGGCGCCTACAATACGGGCAATGCTGCTGAGTTCTATCCTGCTACCCACAACATTAATATAAATGGTGCTACGACCTACACTCAATATTTGTGGCAAACCTGTAGCCCCAATCCTGCTGGATGCCAGCCACAAAACGGTACATGGCCACATAATAGAGCTGGCTGGTGCCCAGGTAGCATGAGTATGGTGTGGGACTACAGCCTCGACGACTATCTCGCCAATGGCCATGCCGATGTGCTCTATGAGTTCGACCCGACCTATGTCGACCAATGTCACCCCAACTACCCCGACTGCGTGAGCGGCCAGAACAGCTGCCCGGATTGCGACAACTCCAGCAACCCGATTTTGAGAGTCTCTGGTAAGGTGGTGACCTACAGCCACAACACCGACATCCTGACCGAAGTTCCTGAATTGCCCGATGTGGACGCAGAGCCCTTCCAAGTGAGCATCACTCCTAACCCCGCAAGAGGCCAAATGACCATCGCCACGGACTACGAAAAGGGGAGAGCCAGTGTCGTCATCATCAACCCGCAAGGTGTCAAGGTGAAAGGCTTCAGCGTTGACGGCCAGCGCACCATCGACGTGAGCGACCTGCCCTCTGGCATGTATTTTGTCCATGTCATCGGTGGCAAGATGGTGACGCGGAAGGTGATGATTCAGAATTAAACATGTTTAATCCTAATCAAATTATTTAGACATGAACGACCCCTCTGCTTCGGCATGAGGGGTTGTTTATTGAAGGGCTTCGCTCCCATACGCGCATCGCGTCATTGCGAGGAACGAAGCAATCCAGGAAAACCACTCTTTATCTAGATTGCTTCGTCGTACCTCCTCGCAATGACGCAAAGCGGCAGTCAGGTGTAAAGCGATGAAAAAGCACAGACTTATTGAAAAAATCCCTACCTTTGCAGCCTGAAAAAAGAATAAGCAAAAAAGAACAAGATATGAAAGTTGCAACATTATTAGGCGAACGTTTCAAGAAGGCACCAGCCGACTGCGTATTCGACAGTCAGGCGCTGATGGTGCGTGGTGGATATATCAAGTCGGTGGGAACCGGCCTGTTTTCTTTCTTCATGCCGGCCAAGCGCATCGCGAAGAAGATAGAAAACATCATCCGTGAGGAGATGGACCGCATCGATGGACAGGAAGTCATGTTCCCTGTTGTCATGCCAGGTTCATTGTGGCAGGAGTCGGGGCGTTACAATAGCATCGGCTCGGAACTGCTCCGCTTCAAGGACCGCAACGGCATCGACATGGTACTGGGTATGACCCATGAGGAAGCCGCCGTGCAGTTGGCTCGCGACGCCGCAAAGAGTTACACGCAGTATCCCTTCATGATCTACCAGATCCAGACCAAGTTCCGTGATGAACCCCGTTCGCGTGGTGGCCTCATCCGTACCCGTGAGTTCACGATGAAGGATGCCTACAGCTTCCACACCTCGCAAGAGGATTTGGAGCAATACTACGCCAAGGCTTACCACGCTTACGACCGCATTTTTGCCCGTGCTGGCGTGCCGCAAGTCGTGGCCGTCAAGTCCGACTCGGGCATGATGGGTGGCCGCATCTCTCATGAGTTTATGCTGCTCACCGACATTGGCGAGGACACCATCGTCATTTGCCCTGAATGCGGTTACCGCTCCAACAGCGAAGCCGCTGACTGCATCGTCCACAACGAGGAATATCCCATCGAGCCTCTGGAAGAGGTCTACACCCCAGAACAGAAGACCATCGAGGATGTGTGCAACTACCTGCACAAGTCGCCTCTTCAGTCTTGCAAGGCCGTGCTCTATCAGCGTAACATGGATGACTCGTTGGTCATCGTCTTCTTACGCGGCGACCTTGAGGTGAACGAGACCAAGCTCCGCAACCTGCTTTGCGCCGAAGTGCATGCCGCCACCGTCACCCCCGAGATGGGTATCTGCCCTGGCTTCATTGGCCCCAAGGGCTTGCCTGAAGGCATCACCGTAGTCTATGATGAGTCGCTGAAGACCTTGAACAGCTTCGTGGCGGGTGCCAACAAGGAGAACTACCACTACAAAGGCATGAACATGGCCCGCGACCTCGGCGAGGTGAAGTACGACAGCGTTGCTAAGGCCACCGCCGGCGGCATCTGCCCTGTGTGCGGCAAGCACAGCATCACCATCAGCCGCGGCATCGAGGTGGGTAACATCTTCCAGCTCGGCACCAAGTACACCGAGTCGATGAACATGCAGTACCTCGACAGCGACAACACGCTGAAATACCCCATCATGGGTTGCTACGGCATCGGCGTGGGTCGTCTGATTGCCTCGGTCTGCGAGGTGAGCCACGATGACTACGGTCCTATTTGGCCCATCACCATCGCCCCTTGGCAGGTGCAGATTTGCGCCCTGCGCATCGCTGATGAGAATGTGCGCCGCGTGGCCGACAAGCTCTACGAAGACCTGAAGAAGGCGGGTGTGGAGGTCATCTACGACGACCGCAACATCAGCGCGGGCGTGATGTTCTCCGATGCTGACCTGCTCGGTGTGCCGCTGCGCATCGTGGTCAGCCCGAAGACGCTGGAGCGCAACGCCATCGAGTTCGCAGCCCGCGACAAGAGCTTCAAGGCCGACCTCAGCCCCGACAATGTCGTTGCCGAGGTGAAGGCTAAGATTGCGGAGATGATCGCGGCGTTGACGCCTGAAGATTAATGACATCCTTTGTAGAGACGTGCCATGGCGCGTCTCTACATTTTTAAAACAAAAAACCGACATGAAAAAACAAATCATTTCCATTATTTCCCTCCTGGCAGTGGCCTTGTTTTCCTGCGGGGGAGAAACCCAAATCTACATTGACAACCTCAATATTAATGTTGAAACGCCAGCGGTTGTCGTGGATGTAGACACTGTGCCCATTGCGGAACAAATCGTTAAAGAATGGTATCCTGACGGGGACTATGAAGGCTATAGTGACAGCCCTCTTTCGTATTCATGCAGTTTCGACCCTGGTTGTGAAGGTTGCTATTCCGCTAAGACATTTAATTGCTATCCCTTGGAAGAAGGCGGATACCTTGTGATTACCGCTTCTGTTTTTGCCGGACCAGGTTGCGCCGGAGATTATAGTTATTCAACATGGACCTATAAGGATGGTGTTCTGGATACCATCACAGGCATTTTGCCTTCGCCCGAGTTGGAGTTGTTGCTCAATTCGGAGAAAGTGGACCCATATAAGGCAGAAATCGCCGACTTCAAAGAGATGTATGATAAAGCTCCAGAATATTACCAATACTTTCACTTCGATCCGCCCCAATCTTTGAATGTTGAGCTTTATCCTTATGACTGCGAGGACACCTATGCCGGCATGGATGAAACACGGTTGAAAAGCTTTAATGGCGACATAACACCAAAATACCTTTGGGACGGTGAAAAATTTGTAAAGGAATAGAGAACAAAAAAAACTCCAGCAAACGCTGGAGTTTTTTACCAAAAATCGGCTCAAATTGCACTGATTTGAGTCGATTTTCCTGTTTTTGTGAACTGATACTAATCCTGCCCCTTCATATACTCCCTTGGAGTCTTCCCCGTAATCGTTTTAAAGGCGCGTTCAAAGTTGCTGATGCTGTAGAAGCCCGACTGGTCGGCGATTTGCTGCACGGTGAGTCCTGGTTTCTCCTTGATGAGTTTGAGCGCGTATGCAATGCGCAGCCCTTTGATGTAGTCGGGGAAGGAGAGGTCGGGTTGTATCTCGTTCAGCATCTTGGTGATGGTTTGATGCGAACAGCCCATCATTTTGGCTACCAGTGCGCGTGAGAGGTCCTTGTTGAGGTAGAGCTGTTGCCCCTCGATGAAGGCCGTTAGTGACTTGGCGGCTTGTTGGGTAGCTTGGGGCGAGGTCTGGTTGTTGTCGCGGGCAATGATGTGTACCTGCTTTTGAAGCCGCGTCATTTCCTGCTCCATCGACTGGGTCTTCTGCCTCAATTCCTCAGCCGATTTCGCCATCTTCCGCTTGTTTTTCCAGTACAAGACGAGAATGATCACCAGCAATAGCAGAACCAATACGACCAAAATAATGTTCATCTTCTTGGTATTCTTCGATAAGTCGTCCAATTCCATCTTGTATTGTTGCGTCTCATATTGGGCGGCATTCACGGCAACACCTTGCTCTTGTTCGTTTCGGTCGATGAGTTGCGACAAGGTGTCGATGCGACATTGGTACAGGTTGGCCATGGCCGTGTCGCCTGCCACGCGATAGGCTTGTTCAAGACGCAAAAGGCGCCTACAATAGAGCCTTTGCACCGTATCGTTTTCTTGGTAAGGAAAGTGGTTCAAGAGGCTGAGGACAGAATCCACGTTGCCCGCAGCGGCATAATAATGCAATAGCGGGTCGCTGCCGCGATAGCTTTTGGCAAAATCGAAGGCAAGGGCTTGGTCGAAGTCGGTTTCGGCTTCCTGAGGGCGACCAAGGGTGATTTTGGCGATGGCACGATTGGAATGGAGGTCGAAGCGACATTGGTCACAATAGGGCTTCGCCTGAGGATATTTGGCCTCCATTTCATCAATCAAACGTTCGAGGTGGTCTGACTCACGAAGCACATCTTCCATATTGTCGACTGCAATATAGCAGTTTATCAGGTTGTTGACAAAATAAATAAGGTGTCCATATTCGCCCTCACCGTCCACGACCTGTATGGCCTTGTCGATGGAGGATGACATGAGTGCCAATCCCTCGTCTTTCAGACCCATGTCGAGTTTGCATTTTCCCACGAGATAGTCGAATGAATGTTCCTCAAACTTCATCTTGTTCCAATGGGCGACTTCCTTGCCTTCGGTACAGGCGTTGATGCAGGTTTGGAAGTCCTTTCCCGCTTCTGCTATGGTACTAAGCAAATAGAGTGTCTCCACACGCGGTTCATCGTCGTCGTCGCCAAGGGCGGAAAGCGCTTTGCGGCAATATTCTATCGCCAAGGCATAGTTGTCCGTGTATTGGTAGGTGAGGTGCGCGCACAAGTCGGCCGATTCGAATTTTGAGAGTTCACCGTTTTGTTCGCCTTCGTTGACACGCTGATAAGCGGCATTAAGGTCGATGGCGGCCAGTCTTCTCAGCGAATCCACACTATAGCGGTCAGTGCGAGGCGCAGGCTGGGAATGTTGGCCGCAACCGCACAGGAAAAGAGAAATGACAAACCATAAGTAAGTATTCAGAATTAAACTACAATATCTTTTGACTTCGGGACACGGGACTTCGGGACTTCGAGACAAACCAATGTCCCGTAGTCTCGCGTCTCGCAGTCTCGCGTCAATAAAACTAAATATGCGCATCATTGTTACGTGGTTTTGCCTGCAAAAATAATCCATTTGCATTCACCGACCAACAAGACGGTTGAAAATCTGTGCCAGGTTTACATTTTGCCGAATTGGTTTACATTTTGCCGAATCTAATAGGAAATGTTTACAAATCACCGAATCCGATTTACAAATTGCCGAATAGAAATGACATGCTAAAAACTTGATTTAGTGTAATTTTGCGCCCTCAAAAATAAACCTAGGTGACAATACCCAAAAAGTATTAAATTCAAGTCAAAACATGGAACAAATCACCCAAGATGCACTAAGCCCGCTGCCCGACGCCCCGAAAGTGAAAGGAGGCAAGGATTTCTGGAAAAGCCTGCTGCGCACCGTCCTTGGTATTTCCATCTCCATCGTCCTCACCTTTGGCACGGCAGCCATCATCAACCACCACAGTAAACAGCGTGAGAAGCACGAGATCGTGATGATGGTGATGTACGACATGTACAACACGCTGCAGTCGGTGCAGAAAGCCGACTCGATGCTCTACCAGTCGATGCTGATTCAGAGGCAGATTGCACAAGACACCACTCAGTTCGACGTGTTGAGGTTCCGGCTTGCTTCGCAGATGCCCTCTGCGGGGTTTACGGAGACTACGGAGCAAATCTTCTCGTCAAGTATCGAGACGATCAACACGGTGGGAAATGTGCTCTTCACCGAGAACGTGGCTGATTTCTATCAATCGCGCAATAATTTCAAAACGATGGTCTGCGAGTCGATTGGCAACGACTTTGCCACCGAATCACCCATTCACTCCCTGAAGCGCACGCTCGATTTCGATTTCTGCGGCTATGCTATCCTTTGTAACGGGCTTTTAGTGAAAATGCAGCATCTGTTCGCCCAGTGCCAGCAGATCATGGATGTCACCGACGAGGAGATAAAAGCCTACTAC
This sequence comes from uncultured Bacteroidia bacterium, assembly GCA_902801625.1. Taxonomy (GTDB): domain Bacteria; phylum Bacteroidota; class Bacteroidia; order Bacteroidales; family F082; genus Limimorpha. Next base: position 111,435 of record CADCJI010000005.1, read on the forward strand.
GATGAGCGCAAGCAGATCAAGACAGGCATAAAGGACACAGACACAAAGAGTGCTTCGAAGATGAATGAAATGATGCAGCTGCAAAAAGAAATAGACGAAGCAAGGCAAAACTTTGAAAGAAGAAAAAATAACAAATAAGTAACAATTAAATATTAAAAGCAAATGAAAAAATTATCACTTATCCTCCTCGCCCTCATGGCCTTCGGGCCTATGGCTTGGGCACAGACAATGTATCCTGTTGGCAACGAATCGCAATTGAATGCGGCTATCGGTTATTGTACCACCGCCGATGATTACATCAACGTCACGGACAACATCACCCTAACGTCGCACATCACCATCCCGGCTGGCAAAACGATTACCATCAACCTTGGCGGGCACACCCTGCGGCGCAACCTCAGCAGCGGCACCGATATGGGTTGCGTCATCATCGTGGCCGCGACGGGCAATCTCACCATTTCCAACGGCACCCTCAGCGGCGGCTGGAACAGCTACAACGACGGCACCAACACCGCCGGATGCATCGTGAACAAAGGCACGGCCACACTCAACAATGTCACCATCAGCGGCTGCAAAGGCGTGGACGGCGGCGCCATCATGAACGCTGATAATGCCACGCTCAACATCACGGGCGGCACCATCAGCAACTGCACAAGCAATGCCGGCGGCGGCGGTATCGTGAACAAAGGCACGGCCACTATTACCGACTGCACCCTGAGCAGCAACACCGCCACCACGCGCGGCGGCGCCATCTGGAGCAACAACAGCCTCACCGTGAGCGACTGCACCTTCAACGGAAATACGGCTCTTGCCATTGGCGGCGACGAACAGAATGAAGGCGACGGCGGCGCCATCCACCTTGAAGGTGGCGCGGCCGACCTGTCCAATGTAATTATCACCAACAACTCCTCGAAAGACGCCGGTGGCATCTATGTCAAGACGGATGCCACGCTCACCATGACCGGTACCAACACCATCAGCGACAACACCTCCTCGGAGCATGGTGGCGGCGGTCTCGTCAACTACGGTACCACTACCCTCAGTGGTTGCACCTTTAGCGGCAACACTGCCAAAACCAGTGGCGGTGCCATCTGGAGCAAGAGTAGCCTCACCGTGAGCGACTGCACTTTTGACGACAACGAGGCTCTTGCCACAGGCGGCGACGAACAGAACGAAGGCAACGGTGGTGCCATCCACCTCGAAGGCGGCACGGCCACCCTCACCGATGTGGCCATCACCAACAACACCTCGAAAGATGCCGGCGGCATCTTTGTCAAATCGGGTGCCACCCTCAACCTCGGCGGCACCACGGGCAGCACCCTGAGCGGCAACACCTCCTCGCAACACGGCGGAGGTGGCATCGTCAACGAAGGCACCGTCAACCTGAGCGGTTCGGTCAGCATCACGGGCAACACCAGCCACACCTTCGGCGGCGGCATCTGGAACAACAGCACCCTGAATCTGGAGGGCACCATCGTTGTGACGAACAACACCACCCACAACAACGGCACGCAGAACCTTTACATCAAAGAGGACAAGGTGATCAGCTTCACTGGCGCGCTCGCCTCTGGCTGTAACATCGGTCTCAGCCGCACTGTGGGTTATTACAACTTCGCTTACTCCTCGGGCTTCAGCACGAACAATCCCCAGTTTTCCAACGGCGACCCGGTTGCCTACCTCACCGACGACATCGACCCCACCAACTACCAATTCGTGGCCAGCGATGAACTCTTCCGCTGCCCGGTCAACTACGGAACCGATGTTGAGGATGCCGACTACATCAACGACAACGGCGTAGCGCTGACTCGTCCCGCCTGCATCAAGGTAAGCAGCATCACCGACAACGCCAGCGCAACCCTCTATCCGGGCTGGTATGTGGTGGATACAGACAAGACCTTCAACAACCGCATCACCGTGGAGGGCGTGGTTCACCTCATCCTTAAGAACGGCACCACCCTCAATGCCAATAAAGGTATCTTCATCCCCCAGGGCTCGCATCTCCATGTGTGGGCGAACAGCACAGATGAGAATTTGGGCCACCTCAATGCCAACGTTAACAAAACTATGGACAGCGATGATGCCGCCATCGGCGGCAACTTCGCAACATCTGGCGGTAACGTCACCATCCATGGCGGATTCATCGAAGCCTACTCCCATGGTGGAGCCGCTGGCATCGGCGGCGGTGGCGGCGCAGCCTATTTCCAAAGCATTACCATCAAAGGCGGCTTCATCACTGCCTCTGGCGACGGTGAAGTCGACCAAGGCTATGGTGGTGCAGGCATCGGCGGTGGCGCGGGTGCGTTGGCCCCCGACATCACTATCACCGGAGGCGATGTGTTGGCTATGGGCGGCGCCAATGGCGCAGGCATCGGTTCAGGCTGGTTTGGACATAACCACATTGGGGCCGGTGAATACTGGCCAGGCCCGAGCTTATGCAAGACCATCCTCATCAGTGGCGGTTCGGTTACGGCGTTTGGCGGCGCGCCCGTAGGTTTAAGTGGCGGCGGTGCGGGCATCGGCGGCGGTGCGACTCAAGTAGGACCACAAGCTTTAAACCAATACGATGGACTCGCCGGTAATATCTACATCGACGGCGGCACGGTCCTCGCTTACACCATTGACCCCTTCACCACAGGAGACCCAGCGCAGGCCATCGGACACGGACACATACACCCTAACAATGCTTCTAGTGTTATGCACGGCGACACCCGCATCTACGACGGTGCTATGGTCAGGGCTACCACAGAGGTTTTGGACGGCGCCATCGCCAGCGCCACCCCCCTTGGCAAAGATGCACGCCTCCACGCCATCTGCGACCTCAACTACTTCTACAAGAGCGTCTATATCGCTCCTTGCGACCACAGCGGCGCGACCTACGATGGCAGCGGCAGTGCCATCAGCATCAACGGCTGCAACTGGTGCAGCCAAGGCACCATGCCCTTCACCTTCAAGAGCAACGGCGAGTGGAGCACCGCCGCCAACTGGTTCCAAAGCCTCATGCCCCACGAGGGCAACGACGTGGCCGTATGCGCCGCCGCCACCATCCCGCACGACTGCACCGCCCATGTGGGCCACATCGACATGCAGGACGGCGGCAGCCTCACCATCGCCGACGGCGGACAGCTGCTGCACACGAACGAGGGCGTGGTGGCCACGGTGCAAAAGAGCATCAGCGGCTACGGCACCAGCGATGGCGGCTACAACCTCATCGCCAACCCGACCCTCAATGCCCTGTCGCCCGCCAACCTCGGCATGACCACGGGCAGCTACGACCTGTATTGGTTCGACCAGAGCGAGGCAAACGAGTGGAGAAACTATAAGTCGGAAAGCTTCAACCTTGAGAACGGCAAGGGCTACCTCTACGCCAACAGCGCCAACACCGACATCGCCTTCACAGGTGTGCTCAACCGCGCCAATGCCGACATCAGCATGCCTTTGGCCTATGATGCCAACCCCGACTTTGCAGGCTGGAATCTTGTGGGTAACCCGTATGCCTGCAACGCTTATCTGTTGGATGAAAACAACGAAACCGTGCCGTTCTTTAAGATGAGCGCCGATGGCGACACCCTCGTGGCAGCCCAGGCCGGAACGGCCATCAAGCCCTGCGAGGGCGTGTTCGTAATCTGTCCCAACGACGGACAGTCACACTCCGTAACCTTCACAACGACCGCCCCCGCAACCCTCGGCGAGACAGCAGAGGTTCCCTCGATGTTGCTCCCAGTATATGGCCTGTCTGTGCATCAAGATGCATCCCCAGGCAATGGCAATACTCAAACGACAGTTGAGTTGTCCCCAGGCCTGAACTGGTGGTCAACCAATTTGGATATCACCTTTGACCAGCTCACCGTTGCCATTGCAGACGCTTTGGGAACCGAGGGCAGCGCCTCCATCAAGTCACGGAACGGTTCCCTGAGTTACGCAAACGGACAATGGAGAGGTAATATCAATTTTGACATCCGTCAGATGTACAAGATCCAGGTCAGTGCCGACTGCGAAATCGTGCTGACAGGTGTACCCGTCAATCCTTCGGAATATGAGATTACCATCAGCCACGGCATCAACTGGATCGGGTTCCTTCCCAACGAGAGCATGTCGGTAGGGGAGGCTTTCGCGGGACTGAATCCTGCGGAAGGAGACTTCATTAAGTCGAAGGACGGAAGCACCACCTATCATGGCACTTCATGGAGAGGGGCGCTGCAGACCCTTGTGCCCGGCCAAGGCTACATCTACCACTCGAAGGCATCGGGTGACAAGACGTTCACCTTCCCCACAGGCACTAGATAGCAGAAATGCCCCTTGACGCATATGTTTTGCGCCTCATCAACGGAAATGACGTTAGAACACAGAGAATTATAATTAAATAAACTAAAAACACTATGAAACGCATCATCACCATCGTTGCTGCCCTCGTTTTGGCAGCAGGTCTCACCGGAAGGATGGATGCCAAACCTGTGGACAAGGCCACCGTAGCCCACATGGCTGCACAGATACTGAACAAGACTGTGGTCGACGCCACCCCTGTCCGACTTGACGGATGTTTTCTCTTTAACGGTGCCGACGGCAAAGGTTTTGTTCTCATGGCCGCCGACGACCGTGTGCGCCCTGTGCTGGCCTATTCGCCCGACGGCACCTTCGACCCCGCCGCAATGCCCGACCACGTGGCCGCGTGGATTGACGGCTACCGACAAGAAATAGCCTCCGTTGTTGAGGCCACTGCCAGCCCTTCGCCTAAAGTGGCCAAGGAATGGGAACGCTGGAGCAAAGGCTTCCCGCAAGGCAGAACCACTTGGGTGGATCCCCTGATGACCTCACGCTGGTACCAGCTTGCTCCTTACAACAACCACTGCCCATACGACCCCGATTCTTTGACCTATTGCCCCACTGGCTGTGTGGCAACGGCTATGGGTCAGATTATGCGCTACTGGCATTGGCCCGAGGTGGGCTATGGCAGCCACAGCTACGATTGGGCGCCCTACGGCACCCTGTCGGCCGACTTCGGCAACACCTACTACGACTGGGACCACATGCCCGACACGTTGAGTAACGCTTGTACCGACGAAGAAATCGATGCCGTGGCCACCTTGATGTACCACGCCGGCGTGGCGGTAAGTATGATGTACACCCCTGTGGGTAGCGGCTCTTACTCTTACTCGGCAGGCGGATTGGAATACCCCTGTGCCGAGAATGCCCTAAAGACCTATTTCCGCTACAACCCCATGTTGTATAGTCTGCATAAGGGTGCACACAGCGATGCTGAGTGGGATTCCTTGGTGCGTGACGAGCTTGACGCAGGCCGTCCCGTGTACTATTCCGCCATTGATCCTTACAATGGAGGTCATGCTTTCGTCCTCGATGGCTACGACAGCATCGGCATGTTCCATGTCAACTGGGGCTGGGCTGGTCGTTACGATGCTTGGTACCTCATCGACTCACTCGCACCTGGTGCAGGCAGCATGGGCGGAGATCCGTTACTTTGCTTCAACAGCAAAGCCGTCGCTCTCTTTGGTGTCTGTCCCGCCTCTATGCCGACGAGCGAGCCTTCGACCGTTAGCGTCGTCAGCAACGACCCAACGCTGGGTACGGTGACAGGCAGCGGCATCTATCAAACCTACGACACGGTAAATGTTGAGGTGAATGCCGCCGAAGGTTGCCGTTATGTGACAATGGCCACGAGTAAGCGCAGCATCCCCTTCTCGTTCCTCGCCTTAGGACAAGACTACGAAGACACCGCCTATTTCGAGCGCATCACCGGCGACACCATTAGCTATAGTTACGACTACAACACTGACCGCTATCCCTACGGCGTGTACGGCACCATCGAGTGGGGCATGCGCATCCCCGCCTCAATGCGGCAGGGCAAGGAACTCACTGCCGTGCAGCTGTACTATCTCGCCGAAGGCGACTACACGCTCAACATCTACGAAGGCGAGTCCCTCAACGGCAACACGCCTGTCTACACCAAGACCTATTATCTTGACGGCGAGCAAGGCTGGCGCACATTAGAACTCGATAACATCCTGTCGTTCGCTCATGGGCAGACTGCCTGGGTGACTTTCAGTTTCAACGATCCTACCGGTTCGGCTGCTCCCCTTGCTACTACCAGCTATTGCGGCAACCCTGACGGCTCATGGTACCACTTCAGCCTGTGGAGCAACAGTTGGGACGTCTATACCAACCTCTCCGTCTATCTTACCTGGATGATCCGCGCCGTGCTGGTCGATGAAACTGGCATTGAGGATATCTTTGACAGTGACCAGGGGAATTTCGCGTATGTCAGCGACGGCAACATCATCGTCAACGGCGAGGGAACCTTGCAAATGATTGACATGACGGGGCGCGTCATCGTTCAGGGAGACGCGATAAATCGCGTCTGTACCAGCGGGATGACATCCGGGGTCTATGTTTTGCGCCTCATCAATGGAAATGCTGTAAAGACGCAGAAGATTGTAATTAAATAGCAAATGGTTCAAAACAAAAAAACTCCAGCAAATGCTGGAGTTTTTTTATGGCTCGTTTTCAACAATTTCTACCTTCTTGTTCCTTCGAAACCACTCCGTGATGTCTTTCACACGGCCGTCGGCCAATCGTTTCATCATGCGCTGGTTGGTGGTTGCACTGTCCAAGGCACCCAATTCAGCCACATATCGGCCTAACTTGATGTAGTCGAAGTGGTCGGTGGAGACATTTTGTGGCAGGTCGTTCTTGCCAGAATACCAAGCCACTTTGACTCCATAGTCTTTTTTCACTTGGTTGGCCAATTGGGCCACCGACTCGGGTTCGTTGTCGCCACCCATGAAGCACACACAGGTGATGCCCGTCTTGTATTGTTCCACAAGGCGATACAATTCCTTGGTGTCCAGTTGTTTACCCGTGTTTTCCCACAAATACTTGCTGTGGCAACCTGGGCATTGGTTGGGACAGTTGGTGATATTAATGGCAAGGGTCACTTCTTCAGGAACTTCCTGAAAGACGATATCAAAATTGGCGTATTTTAGCATCGGTCCATCTCCATTTTTCCATAGTGACGGCGGGCGGCTTCCTCTTGGCGTGGCTCGCTGAAATTGCTGACGCGCTTCAGGTAACCGATGATGCGGGTCAGGTAGTCGATGTTGTGGCTGTGGCACTCAGGGCATTCCTTTAGGTAACGCTTGTCGATGTGGCCGCAGTCGTTGCAAATCGTGTTCGGGATGTTGAAAGTAAAGTAATTGCAGCCTTCGCGGGCAGCCACACGCAGCAGCTGGCGGTACTGTTCCTTGGTGAGGTGTTCCTCAAGGTTGCAGTGTAACGCCGAGCCGCCGGTGAGGTGCTTGATGTACTTCTCGCCGTGGAGGCGGAACTTGTCGAGGACATTGGTGTTGGGGTCTTCCACGATGTAGAAATAGCTGTTGTAGCAATCGCGGTGCACCTCGTAACCGTCCTCTTTGTCCCACTTGGCGTGTTTCACGCCCACGTTCTCGGCGGGAATCATCTCACAGTTGAACATCAGGCCATCTTTCTTTGAGTAGTACTTTTTGTTGTAACGCTCGATAAGCCCGAGTACATCCTGCACAAACTTTTCATATTCTGGGTTGTCAGAGATCTTGATTTTCAGGAACTCAGCGGCTTCCACTAGGCCGTTCACGCCAATGGTAAGGTATTGACGCGAGAGATTAATGTAACCGGCATCGAAGAGCGGCAGCATACCTTTCTTCTGGAGTTCCTTCAGGTTTTCGTTGTAGCATATCTGCACCTTGTGGCAGAGGTCGACGATCTCCTCGAGGAAGGTGAGATAATGCATGTTGTTGCGTGCAGCATATTGGATGCAGCGGTTCAGATTAATGGTCAGTACGCTCTTGGAGCCAGTGGACACGCCACCAGCACCAAGGGTGTAACTGAAGCCGTTGTCCTGGATTTCGTTACGCAAGCGGCAGCACGAGGAGAGTGAGTCAGCGTTGTCGCTGAGGTAGGTGAAGAAGGAATGACCTTCTGCATACATCTCGGCGGTAAAGTCGCCCCATTCCTGGTCGATGACGTCGCCGTCTTTCGAGAGCAACGCCATCGTTTCCACCGGGAAGGTGAGCACACTTCTCAAACGCTCGGCATTGAACCATTTTTGGAGCCAGCTCAGCGACTCCCAGTCGGGTTGGGTGCCATCGGGGAAGTAGAAGTTGCCAAACAGCGACTCAAAGTAATTCTTGTCGTAATAGGCGATATTCCAGAACACCGACTGGTAATTCCTTGCGCCAGCAGGTTGGTTCAAGGAATACACGATTTGCTGGAAGCAGTCGGTGATCACCTTGTCGATGGTACGCGGTTTCAAGGAGTGGTCGACCACCTCATCGGCGCGTTTGTAATAATCTGGACCGTAGTCCTTGGCGATGAAATAGTTCATGTACATCAGGAACTCCGGCGTGGCGCAGGCACCTGACAATTGCGAGGAGACCATAAACACCATATTAATAAAGCCGCCACAGAAGGAACGCAGCTTGGTGGGGGCAGTGCTGTTGCCGCCGATGGATGCTGTGCCTTCGTTGAGCCAGGGGTACATGGTGATGGAGGCGCAGTAGTTGGCCAAACTGGTCTCGTCGTTCTTGTAGATGAAGTGGTTGTTGAGCAAATAGAGGTAACGGTCAGCAAGTTCTTTGCCAAAGACTTCTTTGATGCGATCCGTCAGCAGGCGGCGGTTGATGCGGATGAAGCTCGACTTGGGCAACTCGCCGATGAGCGTGGCAATATTTTTCTTCTCCACGTTGGCATTGGCATCGTACTTCGAGCCAGTGGCGGCATTCGAGGCGTTGACGTAGTTGCTCAAGAAGTCAATCTTCTCGCGAATCTCACGGTCTTCGGTGTGCTTCTGGCGGTACAGGATGTAGTTTTTGGCCACAGTGTAGTACTGTTCCGCCATTAATGCGGTCTCCACCTGGTTTTGAATCTCCTCCACGGTGATGCCATTGGTCACGCGGACGCGACTCAAGATGCCGTTGAGGTCCTCATCTGTGGCGTAGAAGCCTGAGGCGAGAAAAGCTTTGCTGATGGCGTTTTTAATCTTGTCAAGAGAGAAGGCTTCCTGCTTGCCGTCCCTTTTGGTAATGTACAATCCTCCGTTGCTCATATAATGTGCTCGTTTTCTGTTTGTTGCATCAAAACTGATGCCTAGTATAGTAATCGTTTTCAATCAATCGGCACGCTACCCTTATCCCGAGGGATGGCAGTGCTTCAGTTTCCAAGGCAGGTCTTCTGACTTACTCCCTTCCAGACGGCCTTCCCGTCCTCTTGGTTGGGACAGTGGCATGGGGTGTCCGGTATGTTTCAGAGCTCACAGCTACGGGTATAGTCCCTGATTTTCACGGGGTTCCCTATTAATCTCCTCCGATGAACCTTGTTCTGCAAAGGTATAGCATTTTGGTTTCACCGACCAAATAAATTGTTGATTTTTTTTGTCAACAAAATTATCAACATGCTAATTGCATGATTTCATTATCTTTGCAAAAAATTTCGCATTTGATATGGCCAAAAAGAAAAAAATCGAGAATAAACTCAGCACTTTCACAAGTGTGATATTAGGCATTTTTGCCGACCAGCCTTTCCGCCCGAAGAACTACAAGCAGGTCTGCAAGATCATGGGTATCAAGGACCAAGCAGGAAAGGATGTGGTATATAATCTCCTCATCGACTTGAAAGACAAAGGCTTGCTGCAAGAGGTGCGCCCTTACAGTTATGTGATGGGTCCCGAGGGTATGGCGCAGTTTGGACCGAAGACGAAGTATGTGGAAGGCACAGTGGAGATGAAGTCGACGGGCAAGGCCTATGTGGTGCGCGACGATGGCGAAGGCGAGGACATCTTCATTGCGGCACAAGATACCTACAAAGCTTTGCACGGCGACCGTGTGCGCGTGGCCATGTTTCCCAAGCGTAACAACAGCAAACCTGAGGGTGAGATTGTGGAGGTGCTCGAACGCAAGCATACCGAGTTTGTGGGCGTACTTAGCATCTCGCATGGCTATGTCTTTGTCCGCCCCGATGTGGACTGGATGCCAGTGGATATCTTTATCCCGCGAGGCGACCTAAATGGTGCCAAAGACGGGCAGAAGGTCATCGTCCACCTCACAGATTGGCCCGACGGCTCGGGTAATCCTTTCGGCGAAATTGTCCGCGTGCTCGGCAAGCCTGGCGAGAATGATGTAGAGATGGAATCCATCTTGGCGGCACACGATTATCCGATAGAGTTCCCTGAAGATGTGGAAAGAGAAGCCGATAGAATTCCAGTTACCATCAGCAAGGACGAAATCAAAAAACGCCGCGACTTCCGCAAGGTATTCACCATTACCATCGACCCCGCTGACGCCAAGGACTTTGATGATGCCATTTCATTGCAAAAACTACCCAACAGCCATTGGGAGGTGGGTGTCCACATCGCCGATGTGTCGCACTATGTGCAGAAAGGCTCGGCCATCGACAAGGAAGCTCTCGACCGAGGTACTTCTGTCTATCTTGTCGACCGCACTATCCCCATGCTGCCTGAGAAACTCTGTAACAATGTCTGTTCGCTCCGTCCCGATGAGGAGAAACTCACCTTCTCTGTGGTCTTCGAAATGGACGATGAAGCCAAGATTTACGATAAGTGGATTGGCAAAACCATCATTAAATCGTGCCGCCGCTATAATTACGAGGAGGTACAGACCATGATCGAAGGTGGCGAGGGTGACTATAAGGATGAGATTCTGACATTTAATAGTTTGGCTACCAAGCTCCGTGAAAAACGTATGGAGGCAGGTAGCATCAATTTCCACTCGGAGGAGGTGAAATTCATCCTTGACGAGAACAAGAAACCCATTGACACCTATGTACGTGTGCAGAACGAGTCGCACGAACTCATTGAAGACTTTATGTTGCTAGCCAACCGCACAGTGGCCGAGACCTTCGGCAAGCCAGAGAGCAAGTGGCATAACAACACCTTTGTCTACCGCGTTCACGATGAACCTAATCCCGAGAAACTCAACAAGTTCATGCTGCTCATCTCGCGTTTAGGCTATTCGATGAACCTCAGCAACCGCACGACCTTGGTGAATTCTTACAACAAACTCTTCGAGGATGTGGAAGGCAAGGGAGAGAAAAACCTCATCCAGACAGTTGCATTACGCACTATGGCCAAAGCGGTCTATAGTACCGACAACATCGGGCACTACGGCTTGGCCTTTGACTATTACACCCACTTCACTTCACCCATCCGCCGTTACCCCGACTTGATGGTTCACCGACTGATAGAAAGGTATCTCATCGAAAACCAAGGCTCGGTCAACAAGAAGGAATACGAGGAAATGTGCGTCCATGCCAGCGAGATGGAGAAACAGGCCGAGGAGATGGAACGTCAGAGTATTAAATACAAACAGGCTGAGTACCTGCAAGATAAGGTTGGTCAGGTGTTTGAGGGTTTGGTCTCAGGTGTCAGCAAATGGGGTTTGTTTGTCGAGCTGAAAGGCAACAAATGCGAAGGTTTGGTACGCTACGAAGACCTTCCTGGCGACTATTATTATCTCGACGATGACAACTTCCGTGTCATAGGGCAGGAGACGGGTCGTGTCATCCAATTGGGCGACGAGGTGCGCATTCGCGTGAAAGCTGTCGACCTCTTCAAGCACAAGATGGACTTCGAGATGCTGGCCGATACGATGCCTAAGAAGTCGAAACAAAGAAGAAGATATTAAGAAAATATTGTACTTTTGCACTTTAAAACTAACTAATAAAATGAAAAAGCATACCCTTCATTTAGCAATTGTAGCCTTGTTGCTCATTGCGGCAGCTGAATTCACAAGCTGCGTAAAAAAGTACGAAATCCATGTTCCCACGAATAACCTTTGGTTTGGCATGGAAGCTAGCTCACAGACTATTGACTTTACTGCCAACTGCGAATGGACCATCACCAGAAACGACGATGCCGATTGGTATACCATTAGCACAATGAGTGGCAAAAACGACGGCTCGCTCACCATCACTGTCGAAGCCATGGAGGATGGCGATTTCCGTGGTTCCTCCTTCGTCATCAATTCGCCTGGTGGACACGTCTATCGTACGGTTTTCGTCTCGCAAAACAAGTTGGATTTTGACGGCCTTTATAATAAGGTGTTTGGCGTGTCAAGCTTAGAGCATTGGAACACAGACTATTTTGATCAGATGATTGAGGATTCGTACAAGCACCATGAATTTGACCCTCACGACACGGCGACTGGTTATACCATGTATTTCCTTGCCGATGGGACGGGAGTGCAGATGGACCATCATAATGACACGGCGGTCTATTATGTTTTCTCTTACGAATACAATCCTATTAATCAGCTTCTGCATATTGAATTTGAGACAATTGAAGACGCTCCAGAGGACTATGATCCTCAAGTATTGACGGCCAGCGACTCACTTTTCCGTTTCGTCCACGAATACAGGGAACACTGGTGGGAGCGCGCTGACATGCGCAAGATCGGTACAATCAATCCAGATGTTAGGGCTCTTATTAAACAGAAGGCCATTAAGCGCAAGGGCGATGAACCGATTTTCCAATTCTAATGATGTCTTGTAGAGACGGTGTGCACGCCGTCTCTACCCATTTAAATCAAAGACCTATGAGAAAAAATAAAACATATCTTTTTGTCCTAGCTATGGCTTTGTTGTGCCTTACGGGTTGTGTCAAGGACTATAGTATTGTGGTTTCATCTCAAGACCTTCGTTTTGGGTTGCAGTCTGAGAGCCAAACGATTACCATCAATGCCAATTGCAAATGGACAATAACCAAGAATGACGATGCCGATTGGTATACCATTTCTCCCATGTCGGGTCGCGCCAAAGACAGTATTGTTACGGTCACCGTTAAGGATTATAGCGGAGGCGATTTCCGTGGTTCTTCTTTTGTCGTCAATTCGCCTGGCGGTCACGTCTATCGTACGGTTTTCATCAGCCAAAACAAGCTTGACTTCGATGGTTTGGTTAACAAGGTGTTTGGCTTGACCACCTTAGAGCATTGGAATACTGATTTTTATGGGCAAATTATAGAAGATGACTATGACCTTTACGAGTATGACCCCTACGATACCACAAGAGGGCAGCGGATGTATTTCTTCGAGAATGGCCAGGGCATACAACGCCGCGTTCTTGAGCGATATGACAGCGTCATTTATTATCTTTTCGATTATGACTATGACAGCGATAGCAGCATTTTTCATATCGTGTTCCATTTAGATGATGGTGGACTTGAACCTTATGATCCAGAGGTGCTTTGTGCCTCCGACTCGCTTTATCGTATCTTCCATGAATACAAGCCTAACTGGTGGGAACGCGCCGACATGCGTAAGGTGGGAACAATCACGCCTGATGAGAAATCAATGCTGATGCGCGCTGTCAAGAACCGTAAAGGCAACGGTGGTATTTTCAAAACGGATTAATTGTAGAGACGTAACACGCTACGTCTCTACTTGCATAAAACATGAGCACCAAACTGCTGAGACATATCTCCCTCATTGGCGTTGCGCTGTATTTACTTGCGCTTGTCGTCATCAGTGTAGCCTTTCGCGAGCATGCCCTCCAGCTGAAATGGATGCTGTGGGGGATAGGTGAGGTGCTGTTTTTCTTTGTGCTGACCACGGTTTTTTATCCCCGTTGGAAAAACGACGAGCCAAAAAAGTTTTGGCGCAAGGTGTTTTGGGTGGCTTTGGCCATACGTTTGCTTTACGTCATCTTTTCTTACTATTATTTCATGCACACCGTTGGGATTCACTTTGACGTTCCGGGTGATGGTTTGGGCTATTATAATAGGAGTGCAAGATTGTCGAGATACATTCGGAGTGGTGATTTCGGGTACGTCATTGATTTTATTAGGAATTATTCGTTTGGTTATTCCGACCACGGCTATTTGATTTGGCTCACGATTCTTCATACCATATTTGGTACCAATGTTTTGGTGCCAAGGTTTTTCAAGGCTTTGATGAGTGCCTATTTGTGCATTGTGGTCTACAAACTGGCATCTAGGACTTTTGGTGAACGCACAGGCCGTTTGGCCGCCGTGATGTGTGTCTTCATGCCCATCCTGATTCAGTTGACAGGAATGCACACCAAAGAAATGGAAATGATTTTCTTATCCATCTTAGCCCTCGAACGCATGGATTATCTTATTCGGAGCAAGAAATATACTTTTTGGAATATTTTGTTTCCCATATTGCTCGTGGGCTTGAGCTTTGGTTTCAGGACGGTTATCGGAATGTGCCTGATTTTCGCGTTTTTGGTCTTCGTTATCTTATCACCCAGCAATTTGGTGAGCAGAAAGGGCAAAATCATCACATTTTCAATCACTGCTGTCGTGTTTCTGGTATTCCTTTTCACGGCGATTGGCAGTGAGATGAAAATCATCTATAGAATCAATTTCAGCGGCACGGATTATATGGCCAAACGATACGAGTCAATGGGGTTGAAATATGGTGAAATCACAAAGAGCAAGTATTTGTTTCCAGGTGCGTTTGTTTTGCCTTTGTCGCCTATGCTGGAGGAAGCACCCGACCACAACAAACTGATACACGGCAGTACTTACGTTAAAAACTTTATGGCGTTTTTTGCCATGTTGGCCATAGTGATTGCCATAAGGCAGAAAAAATGGCGCGAGTTCAGCTTGATTGGCGCTTATGAGCTTTCTTATCTGGCCATAATCATGTTCACTTTCACCTCCAATTCGGAACGGTTCCACGAGCCAGCCATTCCTTTGATTTTGGTCATGGCGGCATACGCTATGACCCATTTGCGGCGTAAGGATTTGGTTTTGTTCTATGTGTATTGTGGCTTGCTATTCGTGGCATTATTTGCATGGAACTGGTTGAAATTGGCGGCTAGGGGATTGGTTTGATTTGGAATAAAACATCAAAACAATGGGAAACAAACTTGTTCGACATATCTCTTACATAGGCATTGGGTTGTATTTGGCAGCCTTGCTGACGGTGAGTTTGGCGTTCAGAAGTCACGCCTTGCAACTGAAATGGATACTGTGGGGTATAGGAGAGGTCTTGTTTTTCTTCGTTCTGACCACTGTTTTTTATCCCCGTTGGAAAAGTGCTGAGACCAAAAAGTTTAAGCATAAGGTGTTTTGGACCGCCTTGGGTATCAGGGTTGTGTATGCCTTCGTGATGTGTTACTATTATTATTGGGAGACGGGTATTGGTTTCGAGTATGGTGCAGGCGACAGTCTATGGTATCATACAACGGCAGTTCATTTGTCGAGAGCTCTTCGTGAGGGATATGTCTCTTACATTTTTCAGTATTTGAACGCATATACCATGGGCTTTTCGGAACACGGATATGTGCTTTGGCTGACTTTGATCTATAGTATATTTGGTCGCAGTTGGTTGGTGCCAAGGCTTTTCAAAGCCTTGATGCATGCCTATCTTTGTATTGTGGTTTGGAAATTGGGTACGCGTACTTTCGGCGAGCGAACGGGTCGTTTGGCTGCTGTGATGTGTGTGTTCATGCCCATCTTAATACAGACGTGTGGCTTGCATACCAAAGAAGCGGAAATGATATTCCTTTCCATCCTTGCCCTTGAACGCATGGATTACCTTATTCGGAGTAAGAGATACACATTTTGGAATATACTGTTTCCTATTCTTTTGACAGGATTGTCTTTCGGTTTCCGTACTATCATCGGTATGTGCTTGATTTTCGCTTTCCTTGTTTTTGTGCTTTTGTCTTCAAAGGATTTGGTGGGGAATAAAGGCAAGATCATCATTTCAGCATCCGTTGTGGTTGTGTTTTTGGTCTTCTTATTCTCTCCCATAGGTAGTGAGATGAAAAACGTTTACCGTATGAAATTCAAGGATTTGACCTATCAATCTGAGAAATATGATTCGTTGGGTATGAAACATGGTGAGTTGGCTCAAAGTTGGGTTTTGGCACCAGGGGCTTTTGTGCTTCCTTTGTCGCCTATGGTGGAGGAGAGCCCTGACAACAACAAGATGTTGCATGGTAGCACATTCGTGAAGAACTATTTGGCCTTCTTTGCCATGTTGGCCATCGTTATTGTTTTTCGGCAGAAGAAATGGCGCGATTTCAGCCTGATTGGGGCTTACGAGTTGTCGTATTTGGCCATCATCATGTTTTCCTTTGCCGCCAATTCGGAACGGTATCACGAGCCGGCCATACCATTATTGGTATTAATGGCAGCCTATGCAATGACTCATCTTCGTCGTAAAGACTTGAAACTCTTCTATGTATACTGTGGTGTGCTTTTCGTTGCCCTGATAGCTTGGAACTGGTTGAAATTGTCGGCACGAGGCTTAGTGTAAAAAATTTCAAAGAAAAACCTTGCGGTTTGCCAAAAAGTCGTATCTTTGCAGCCGCAAAAGGGTACCTTGCCCGAGTGGTTAGGGATCGGTCTGCAAAACCGGGGACGGCGGTTCGAGTCCGCCAGGTACCTCAAAAGCCTGCTGAGTTTCGGCAGGCTTTTTTAGTGTCTTTTCCCTTTAAGTTTCGCGCATCCTTATGAGATGTAAGAGGTTGATTATAGTTGTTTTGTTGAACGATAATCCTTTGGGATTGTTCAGATTCCCATAGAAAGTCATGTCTGGTTTAAATAAGTTTGTTGTTTTTAGCATTCCATAAGGATGCACCATAACTTGTAAAATTTTAATACTATTTTTTTCATCAACAGAACATTTTACTATTTTTGCAAATCATAATTAAAAAATAGACTTATGACAAGCCAAAAAGAAAAAAAAGTATTGGAAAAGAAATCGTTCAATCCTATTGAAACAAATGTAAAAAAGGTGAGTGGCAGTATGAAGCATGTTATTGCAAATGTGCGAAACACTCAACATGACAGTATGAAAAACAATCGATATAAACAAATTGTCACCTGGATCTTGCTGTTGTTTCCAATGATGGTACATGCCCAATTGTTGGTAACCTCAGCGGATGAATTACAAGGATGGAATGCGGATAGCCTTGTAAGAAATATTTTTCTAAATTCAGGAGTGCAAGTGTCTAATGTGAAATTCAATGGCTCAATGGACACCATCTTTTGCAACAACATTGGGACTTTTGAAACTGGAAGTACACCTACCAATTTGGGAATAGAATCTGGAATTATCATTGCAACAGGTAATGTCAATGTTGCTGTAGGACCGAACAATAATACTGGTCATCATATAGCCACTAACTGTGATTCATATTATGATTTAAGTATAGATAATATTGCAACTGATGAAATCCATGATGTCGCTGTTTTGGAGTTTGATTTCGTTCCTTGGGATAGTGTCTTGACGTTTAATTATGTATTTGGTTCAGAAGAATACCCAGAATATGTAAATGCAGAATGGAACGATGTCTTTGGATTCTTTGTTTCAGGACCAAAACCCACAGGTGGTTATTATGTTAACCAAAACATGGCTCTCATTCCCAACACCAATGATTATGTCAGCATCAACAATGTGAACCAATACCAAAATTCGGAGTTTTATATTAACAACTCAGGAGGAACCACCATACAGTTCGATGGTTTTACCACTGTACTAGAAGTACGTTTCGATGTGGTTCCTTTGGGTAATTACCATCTCAAAATGGCTATTTGTGATGTGGGCGATATCTTCAGAGATTCTGGAGTTTTTCTGCAATCAAAGAGTCTCTCGACAAACGCTGCGGTACTCTTTGTTGATGGCCAGCCATCAATGGAACACCCAGAGGGCTTTGATGTTTGCGAGAACGACCTTGTTCAATTCAACGTGAATCTCAATTTTACCCCATCCAATATTATATGGAACTTTGGAGACGGCGGAACGGGTAATGGCAACCCCACTTCCCATCTCTACACAAATGGTTCTGGCGACTATGAGGTAATATGTGACATCTACGAACAAATCCAAGGTCAAGACAGCCTTGTCTTGACCCTATCTACTCAGATTCATGTCCACGAAGGTTCCCAATCCGAAATGTGGCATGACACTTGTGATTTCTATACATGTTGTGGTCAAACTTTCACAGAGTCTGGCTATTATGTTGTCAATGGCCAAACCACCTACGGCTGTGATAGTACCATATTACTTCATCTCACCATCAACTATAGTGATACTACTATCCTATACGATACCGCCTGTGATTCTTACTATTGGTACAATAACCATATTACCCAATCTGGCGTTTATGAGCATTTGGAACATAACTCCGCAAGATGTGATAGCCTTATCATACTGAATCTTACTATATATAGCACCTACAGTCAAGAAGAGGAAGTTGCCGCTTGCGATAGCTATTATTGGAGGGGTAATGAATATACACATAGTGGTACCTTTAGTGATGTGAGTTCTGGTCCGTTAGGATGCGACAGCACGTTTGTCCTTCATCTCACCATTGGACAAAGCTATGACATCAATCTCAACGATACCGTTTGTGACTTTTATCCGTGGGCTTCCACCCCGGATGGTTTTCTCACCCAGTCTGGACATTATTCTTTCGCAGGTCAAAGCATGAGTGGGTGCGATAGTATTGTTGACCTTGACCTTATTGTCCATCAAACTCCAAAACTTGAAATTCTCGGTCTTACGGAAGTCGCCATTTCCACAGATCTTTGGCCTGGCATTTATAACTATTGCCTTGCTGATTCTGCCGAACTACATGGTTGCAATATCTATTGGTCGTGCTCCAACCCCGATTGGATAGTGATGCCGACGACCGACCCCGTCTGGTGCAAGCTCATTGCCAAAAGTCTCGGACAAGCCACACTCACAGCTACCTCCGATTGCGGCTATGGCTGCGACACACTATGTTCTTTGGATATTAACGCTTCCTATTTCGATGTTGACGAGACTGAGGCACAAACAATAATCCTTTTTCCTAATCCCACGCAGGGACAAGTCACCATTCAAGCTCCACAACTACGACATGTCAAGTTTTATAACATGTATGGGGTGGTATGCAAAGACTTATCTTTTGAGTCGCCTGACATGGTGAACATAGACATCAACGACCTCGCCCAAGGATTCTACATCGTGGAAATCGTCACGGTTCAGGGAAAGACATCCAAAAAATTATTCGTATTAGAATGACAATCATTAGGAAAACGGTTATCATCTTGGCAATCGCTGTCAACATCGTGTTAGCGATGACCCAATGCAAAAAGGAATCGACAGCAGGAGACTCCATCATATTGTTAGGAACAGAGAATTATGTGAAGAAACTGACGGAAATCATTCCTGAAGAATGGCAAAATGACTTTTTTACTTATTACGGAGAAATACCTCAAGGGTACATACCTCCTAATATTGAAGGGGAATATGCCATCAGTCCCAAACAATTCGTTTATTCCAATTTCGTTGATTTATTCGGTGATTTGGATATGCATTTGAAAGTCACAGACCAGCATAACAGAGTGGCCACTGTTGAATTTCATGAGGGTGAGACCTTGCGTACAGACACTGCGTATATTATGGGTTCTAAACAAAACTTCAGTTTGTATTTTGAAGAAAAAAGAGTGCTGGACTTTTATGGGATCCTTACTTCAGTAAAACGAGTTGTTTTAATCACAGGCGAAAAGGCTCCGGAAGGAATCAAGAAGCTTCGTTTTGGCAGTTTGATTTTGGATGCAAGTGAAGAAGTGAATCCTTTCTTTGGGACTTTTGTTCCAGGGTGGTTTTTTATCTACAAGGATCAAGACGGTTTGGCAGAAAACTGCCATTGGTTTGGTCAGAAAGGAGGGGACGAAGCTCATGAATAGATGGTTTTTCGTAACGTTTCTTTTCTTTTTATGTGTATGGAATTGCTCTGCGCAAAAGCCTTTCATTCCGTCGGCAAAAGGCTTGAGGCCAAAAGTCAGCAACGGTGTCGTTTATGGTGTCAAAATTGGTGCAAACAGCACGAGGCTTTACTATACGAATCCTCATTTAAGCATGTTACCGCACGACCTCATGATAGGACCAACAGCGAGTGTTTTCATAGAGATTCCTTTTCTTTATGTGTTTTCCATCGCCCCAGAATTGAATGTCCAACAAAAAGGAGGTGCAACGTCTTATATCTACGAACAAAACTACCATGTGGAATACAAACTGAAGGCCATGTATGCTTCAGCCCGTATTCCATTATTGCTTTATGTCCCCATATCCGATTATTTCAAGCCTTACGTTTTCGGTGCCGCAGAAATAGGAAAAGCCATCGGAGGCTCCATTTCCTTGTCACAACCTGGACTTGAAATACCCGAGGTATCCTTACCAATTTCTGCATCCAATATAAACGAATGGTATTGGGGACCATTAGTTGGAGCTGGCTTTAGGGTGAATTTACCTTTTCCTCACTTCACTTTGGTAATGAAACTGGATGCTGCTTATAGCTTGGGATTGTCCGACAGCTTTTCCATGCAAGAGCATAATGAGACGGTTATACCGACAAATATCCACGCCTACAATCACCAAGGTGTACGCTTACTCAGAGGTATTGAACTCGGTTTTGGTATAGGCTTTACTCCAGCAAAAAGGAGTGTTTGTGACCAATTCAACTCATCTTACAAAGGGCGAATCATATCTTTCGATTGAGCAAAATTTGGTTAGTTTGAAAAACAGTTCGACAAATAAACATAATACAATTCAACAATTTTTTATTTTTGCGCCTTAATTCAAATCATTGACTTATGACAAACCCGGAAGAAGAAAAAGTAACGGAAAAGAAATCGCTCAATTTCATTGAAGCGAAAGTGGAAGAAGATCTCGCCAACGGCAAGAATGGTGGACGTGTGCAGACACGTTTTCCCCCAGAGCCGAATGGTTACCTTCATATCGGCCACGCCAAGGCCATCTGCCTCGATTTCGGCATCGCTGCCCAACATGGCGGTGTGTGCAACTTGCGCTTCGACGACACCAACCCCACCAAAGAGAACATGGAATATGTCGATGCCATCAAAGAGGATATTCAATGGCTTGGCTACCAGTGGGGTAACGAATACTATGCCTCCGATTACTTCCAGCAACTCTGGGATTTTGCCATAGAACTGATTAAAAGAGGCAAGGCTTACATCGATGAGCAAAGCTCTGAGGAGATTGCTGCACAGAAGGGTACGCCCACGCAACCAGGCATTGAGAGTCCCTACCGCAACCGTCCCATCGAAGAGTCGTTGGATTTGTTCAACAAGATGAACAATGGTGAGATTGGCGAGGGCAAGATGGTGCTCCGTGCCAAGATTGACATGGCCAACCCCAACATGCACTTCCGTGACCCCATCATCTACCGCGTGGTCGACACACCTCACCACCGCACGGGCACCAAGTGGCACGCCTACCCGATGTATGACTTCGCCCATGGACAAAGCGACTACTTCGAAGGTGTCACCCACTCGCTTTGCACCTTGGAGTTTGTGGTGCATCGTCCGCTCTACGACCTCTTTGTCGACTGGCTTAAGGAAATAAGGGGAGAAGGTGACAACATGGATGACAACCGTCCGCGTCAAACCGAGTTCAACAAGCTGAACCTCAACTATATCTTGCTGAGCAAACGCAACCTGCTCGTTCTTGTCAACGAGGGCCTGGTGAGCGGTTGGGATGACCCGCGCATGCCCACGATTTGCGGCTTCCGTCGACGTGGCTACACGCCGAGCGGCATCCACAAGTTCATCGACAAGATTGGCTATACCACCTACGATGCCTTGAACGACTTCGCCCTGATGGAGAGCGCCATCCGCGAGGACCTCAACGCCACCGCCACCCGCGTGGCTGCCGTGGTCAACCCGGTGAAGTTGATCATCACCAACTATCCCGAAGGACAAATTGAGGAGATGGAAGCCATCAACAACCCCGAGGACGAATCAGCCGGCAGCCACAAGATTGCCTTTAGCCGAGAGTTGTGGATTGAGAAAGAGGACTTTATGGAAGATGCTCCGAAGAAGTACTTCCGCATGACCCCAGGCAACGAAGTGCGCCTGAAGAACGCTTACATCGTGAAATGCACGAGCTGTAAGAAGGATGAAAATGGAGAAGTCGTTGAAGTCTATGCCGAATATGATCCCGACACGAAGAGCGGCCTGCCAGGTGCCAACCGCAAGGTGAAAGGCACCATCCACTGGGTAAGTTGCGAGCGTTGCCTCGAAGCTGAGGTGCGCATGTACGACCGCCTTTGGAAAGTGGAGAATCCCCGCGATGAGTTAGCTCGCCTGCAAAACGAAGGCAAGACCGCGCTCGAAGCCATGAAGGAAATGATGAATCCCAACTCGTTAGAGGTGCGCCCTGTGTGCTATGTGGAAGAATACTTGGCCGATGCCAAGCCGCTCGACCACTTCCAGTTCCAACGCATCGGCTACTTCACGGTCGACAAGGACAGCACCGATGGACATTTAGTCTTCAACCGCACCGTGGCGTTGAAGGACACATGGGCAAAAACCATGTAATCTACGTTTGTAGAGACGTTGCGTGCAACGTCTAAACGAAACCGACAATGTAATTTGTAATCATCTTGAATGCATTGTTTTGTGGAGACGGAGTGCACACCGTCTCCACATTTTTTATGCGATGGGGTCGCGCAGTTTGTCGTTGTGGATATGGCGTTCCCTGTCGCGCATGGTTTTCTTCTCCATGTTCTTGGCGAAGGCTTCTGTGAGGTCGACGCCGGTTTGGTTGGCCAAGCAGAGCAACACCCAGAGGATGTCGGCCATTTCATCAGCCATGTTGCGGTTCTTGTCTGATTCCTTGAAGGATTGGTCGCCATAGGTGCGGGCGATGATGCGGGCTAATTCGCCGACCTCTTCTGTCAACAGGACCATGTTGGTCAATTCGCTGAAATAACGCACGCCGTAGGTCTTGATCCATTCGTCAACGGCGGTTTGGGCTTCTTTAATTGACATTTGTTTAGTTGTTGATTGTTTAATTGTTGAAATGGTGCCTTCGACAGGCTCAGGCACCCTTCACTTTTTGGTTGGCAAAGGTCCCTGAGCCCGTCGAAGGGCCGACCAAAATTAGATGTTTTTTCGTTTCCTTCGCCCTAATCCAACAATAATCGTAATTTTGCACGTTATTCTATCACGATGAAAGGTAAAGTGTTGTTCATAGTATCCTTGTTTCTATTGCTCTCGCAACTCGTTGTGGCTCAGGAGCAAGACACCGTGCAACGCAAGAAAACCCGCATCAACATTTTACATTATGACATAGCCACTTACTCAAAGAGTATGGGCGATGTGCAACGGCTCATCGGTCATGTGAAGATGCGTCATGACTCAGCCTATTTCTTCTGTGACAGTGCCTATTACTACCAGAAAAACAACAGCTTTGATGCCTACCAGAACGTCCATATCATTGTCAATGACAGTGTGGAAGTTTTTAGCGACTTGCTGAATTACGACGGCGATACCCGTTTTGCTGAGTTCCACGACAATGTGCACCTACGCGATGACTCCACCAACCTTTACACAGAATACCTTACGTATGACCGTAACTTACATTTGGCTAGTTATCCCGATAGCGCAATTACAATCCGTGGTGATAAGACCTTGAAAAGCCGTTATGGCTATTACCGCGACCGCCTTAAAGAGTTCTCGTTTTTTGAGAATGTTGAGGTTTATAGTCCTAAGTATCAGATGTATACCGATACTTTGTATTACAACACGGGCATCGAAAAGATGTGGTTTCAAGGGCCGACAACCATCTTTAATAAGGAGAATGTATTGGAAGGCAAACACGGCTATTATCTTGTGAATGAAGACCATGTGTATCTTGACCAACGGCCATTCATGCATAACGAAACCCAACTGATGTGGTCCGACTCCATCTTTTATGACCGTAATCGGGGTATGGCGCAGGCCTATAGTCAGGTGGATATGATTGACACCTCCTACAAAGTTGTCATGCGAGGTGATTATGTGGAAATGTGGGAAAACAAAGGTCTTTCCTTTGCCACCGACAGTGCCTACGCCATCAGTTACGATGGTGGAGACTCACTTTACATTCATGGCGATACTTTATTTATGTATTTCGACAAGCAAAAAGAGGAGGCCAAGAAACTCATCGCCCGCCGCCATGTGCGTTTCTTCAAGTCAGACTTGCAGGGCAAATGCGACACACTCACTTATCTGATGGAAGACTCGATTATCCGTATGCGTGTGTCACCGATTCTTTGGGCCGAAGACAGCCAAATGACTGGCACCGACATCGACATTAAAATCAAGGAAAGTACGGTAGAGTGGGTGCTGCAAAAAGGAAATGCTTTCATCATTTCGCAAGACACGATAGAAGGCTTCAACCAAATCAAGGGCAAGGACATCACCTCACTTTTTAAGGATGGCGACATTCATCATGTCAATGTGGATGGCGACCAAGCTGAGACCATCTATTGGATTCGTGATGATGATGGAGGTATCATAGGAATAGATGTGTCGAAGTCGGAAACCATGGTCATTGAGATGGAAAAACAAAATGTTTCCATCATCAAATCGTACAAGGGCATTGATGAGACAATGTATCCTAAGGAAGACTTGAGTGAAAGCAGTCGCTATCTGCAAGGTTTTAAGTGGCATGAGGAGGCCAGGCCAAAGGATAAGGATGACATTTTCCGCCGCATTGAGGCCGAAATGCCTCAAGCTGTAGTCACGCCAAAAGAAACGCCTACGGAGCCGTCAACAGAAGCTACTGAAGAAACGGAAATCAAAGAAGAGCAGCCCAAACGGCATCGGGCAAAAAAAGACAACAATTAAACAGTTCAACAATAATCAATCAACAACAATGAAAAAACTGATTTTAATCCGTCACGGAGAAAGTGAATGGAACAAATTGAACCTCTTCACGGGGTGGACCAATGTGGACCTCTCTGAAAAAGGCGTACAAGAAGCCATCGAGGCAGGCAAAACACTGAAAGAGAACGGCTACAAACCTGAAATCTGCTTCACCTCTTATCTGAAGCGCGCCATCAAGACCTTAAACCTCGCTCTCGAGGCCATGGACATGGACTGGCTGCCGGTGTACAAGTCATGGCGACTCAACGAGAAGTCGTATGGCCAACTGCAAGGCCTCGACAAGAAGATGACCGCCGAGAAATACGGCGACGAGCAAGTGCGCCTGTGGCGTCGTGCCTTCGATGTGCGCCCGCCTGCGCTCGACATGAACGACCCCAAGAGCCCCCGCATGGATCCGCGCTATGCCGAACTCACCGACGAGCAAATCCCGCTCACCGAGGCTCTTTGCGACACCATCGAGCGTGTGATGCCTTATTATGAAAATAACATCATGAAGGCCTTTGAGACCCACGATCAAGTATTGGTGGTGGCCCACGGCAACAGCTTGCGTGGTGTGGTGAAGGTATTGAAAGGTATGAGCAATGACGAGATCATTGCCTTCAACATCCCGACAGGCATCCCGTATGTCTTCGAGTTCGACGACAATATGAAGTTACAGAAAGACTTCTTCCTCGGCGATCCCGAGAAGGTGGCCGCGCTGATGGCGGCTGTCGCCAACCAAGGTAAGGCGAAATAATTGGTATTTGCTTCGCAAAGAAATCTGTCAAAAATCATAATAAAATCGATCGAAAATCATATAAAAAGATTTTGAAAGATTTTGAAAGATTTTAAAAACAGATTTTTGACAGATTTCTTGCCCGTAGGGCAATCCCATTAGAAAATATAATTAAACCCGACGAAAGTCTTCAGTTTCTCACCGTCGCGTTTGTCCAAGGCTTTGCCTAAGTCGACAGACACAACGAGATTGCGGTTCATGATGAGTTTGAGGCCGCAGCCTGCGCTCATGTGAAGGCCTTCTTTGCCAGCATAGCATTCAAAAGCAGGTTCGTAGTTGGGTATGCCAGAACCGCCAGCCTCCTTCATTTCTTCCTCTCTAAAAGGTTGCGTCACCATACCTGCATCGAAGAAAGGATTCAAGGCCACTAGCCAGTTTTGGTTAATGAATTGGAATCCTACGATGCGCCAGCGCATTTCCAGATTGGCAAAGGCAAAGCCCTCGCCGATGACGCCATTACGGTTCACACCGCGCATGGTCACGCTGCCGCCCAAACCTTCAGTGTACATTTTTTGGAAGAACATAGTGTTCAGGTTATTAATCATATACCACGGGGTTTTGCCAGCGATGCGGTTTTGGGCACCGAGGCGATAGGCGAGAGTCAGTTTGTCCTTGTAGACAGGGATGTATTGTCTCCACAAGAAGGTGTACGACAGGTTACTGTAGCCCTTGCGGTCGATGAAGTCGGGAGCACCCACTAACGTGGCTTCAGCGTAGATGCCTTTGGTCGGGTCGCTGTTGTGGTCGCGGCTGTCGTACAACATGCCGAGGCGGATTTGCGTGGTGTTGCCGCCATGGGCCTCATCTTCCTTGATGATGTTGTTTGCGGTATATTCTTCATACAAGGTTACTTGGTCTTCATAACCTTCCAGGTTGATGCGGTCGACTTTGGTGTTGTAGTATGCTAAGCCCGCCGTCCAATATAGGTTAGGCACGCCAAAAAACGGTCTTTGCATGCTACCCACAAAGCGGAATTGGTTGCGGTTGATGAAATGGTAGCCGCTCTTAATGCCTTCTAAACCAGCATAAGGGTCGAAAGTGCTGGCTTCGAAGCCATTGAAGCCGAAGAACTCGTATTTCTTGGCGTAGAAATAGGTCACGTCGAAGAAGAGCTTGGTGTCTTTCACGACGTAGGGCATGTCACTATAGAAACGGAACACACCCGAGCCTTTGGTGTAGCGCGAGGCCTCCACGTTGAACTTGTAGTTGTAGCGAGGATAGCGCGAGCCGTCGCCGAAGTTGAAGATGTCGCAAGTCACACCGTACTGGAAGCCTAAGTCTGCATCGTAGCCCACCACGGGCAGTGGACCGAAGTTCCAGCCTTTCTTGATGATTTCGCCTTTTTCGTTATAGGTCTTTTCTTTCTTGGCTTTCTTTTCTTGAGCCATGCCGCACACGGCCAACAGCAGGGTGAGCATTAGTAATAATGATTTTTTCATATTGGTTATTTTTATTGTCGGTTTGTAGGGCTGTCGTACCACGGCAGCCTATATTGGTCGTTTTTTGCGGCTGCCACCATGTGACAGCCCTACAAACCGCAAAAATAGTTTTTTTATCAACATTAGCGAAAAATAGTGCTATTTTTGCGCCATAATCCTGACGTAAATGACCTTCCTCGAACTATTACTCATCGCCATAGGCCTTTCCATGGATGCCTTCTCGGTCTCCATCTGCAAAGGCTTGACCACCAAGCGGTTTTCATGGCGTATGGCTTTGGTCTGCGGCCTTTGGTTTGGCTTCTTTCAGGCTTTGATGCCCACAATTGGCTACTTCTTGGGCGCGCAGTTCCAGGAAATGATTGAAGCCTACGACCATTGGATTGCCTTTGGTTTGCTTTTTCTCATCGGTGCCAACATGATTCGCGAGGCCCTGTCAAAAAAGGAAGAAGAGTCAACCAACGGCGCACTTGACTTCAAAACAATGCTGCTTTTGGCCATCGCCACCAGCATCGATGCCTTGGCGGTAGGTGTTTCTTTTGCCTGTATCCAGGTGAAGCTGTGGTCATCTGTAGTGGTTATTGGCCTCACCACCTTTGTTTTCTCCGTCTTGGGCGTGAAGATTGGCAATGTGTTTGGTTCGAAATATGAGAAGTCGGCAGGTGTTATTGGTGGTATCATATTGATTATCATTGGATTGAAGATATTGTTGGAGCATTTGGGCATTATCAGTTTTTGACTGAAAAGAAAAATCTGACCAATTAATTGCACACTATATCAAAATAATGTGTAATTTTGCAGCGCAAAACGGTTCGGGATGTAGCGCAGCCCGGTAGCGCGCTTCGTTCGGGACGAAGAGGCCGCAAGTTCGAACATCCCGACTTTGAAAAAATCAGCTTGAATATCAGTCGAGCTGTTTTTTTATTTATTTTTGCGTTTGTATTAACTCTAAAATTAGCCCCATGAAGAAGTATTTATTTGTTGCAGCTGTTTTATGTTGCATGATTTCGGCAATGGCTCAGATGCCAAAAGAAGGTTTTTCAAAACAAATGAATGCATATACCGAAAAACTTGATAGTATTGATGCAGGAAGGTATAAATACCATTTTGTGTATGACAATCAATACAATGTAGAGAAAATGGAAATTAAAGAAGGCGGTGATTTATTCTATTTTGAGTTTACGTATGATAGTCTGAATAGACTTAGTAGTGCTACTCAAACAGATATCGATCCTGATTATAGTTATCGTACAGAATATGTTTACGACAATTTAGGTAGAAGGTCGGAAGCATTGCTTTGTTTTTTGGAAAACGGAGCCGTAACTGATGAAGCGAAAACCGTTTATGAATACAATGAAGATAACAATGTTTCAATTGTAACGGAATTGTTTCTTAATAATGGAAGTTGGCGAGAAGAGAGTAAGAAAGAGTTTTTTTATGATGACCAACTTGATATTGATGAAATTGTTTTTTGGGGTACTAATTCGCTTGGGGTTTGGATTCCTGAAAGTAAAATTGTACACACCTATGACAATCATCAAAACTGTATAGTTTCAAAACAATACTATTATGATGCTGAGGAATGGTGGCTTGAAAACGAAATCAGTTATTATTATGATACGACAGTTCTTAGCAGTAATATTGCGGGTCTTGATTTCTATTTTTACAATTTGTATAATATCAACGGCATCAATAAGTTTTGCCGCAACAAATTATTGTATTGCGATGATGGGTGGGGAAAACATGATGGTCAATCTGAAAGAAGTCAAAAGATATTCTATTATTCGACTATTACAGGAATTGACGAAATGCCTGAAATCCTATTGAATATTTGGCCAAATCCCGTTGACGAAGTGCTTTATCTTGAAGCAGAGGAATTGCAACAAATAGAAATCTTCAGTTTGGACGGAAAATGCATTATGACAATTGCAAATAGTTTAGAATCAGTTAATATAAGAGGTTTGGCATCTGGTTGCTATTTGTTGAAAGCAACTACGAAGAATGGTTGTGTGGTCACACAAAAGTTCATGAAGCAGTAAGATGCTTTTGGAATAAGTCGTACCTTTGCAGCCATGAAACGAAACATTGAAATCATGGCTCCCGTGGGCTCCTACGAAGCCCTCGCAGCCGCCATACAAGCGGGCGCTGGAAGCGTCTATTTTGGCATCGGCAAACTCAATATGCGCTCGCGCTCAGCGAAAAACTTTAATTTGGACGACCTGCGCCAACTGGCTGAAACATGCAACGAGTATGGCGTAAAGAGTTATGTCACGGTCAATACG
Organism: uncultured Bacteroidia bacterium; assembly: GCA_902801625.1. Classification (GTDB taxonomy): domain Bacteria; phylum Bacteroidota; class Bacteroidia; order Bacteroidales; family F082; genus Limimorpha. The sequence goes on from CADCJI010000005.1 coordinate 140,625, forward strand.
ATTATTTACGACGAGGAGATGAAGGAGATGCACCAACTGCTTGATGCCATTAAGGCCAACGGCATCTCGGCCATTATTGCCTCCGATCAAAGCGTGATCCAATATGCCCGTCAGATTGGCGTTGAGGTACACATGTCGACCCAATGTAACATCACCAATCTCGAAGCGGTGCGCTACTATTCCCAATTTGCCGACGTGATGGTGACCGCCCGCGAACTAAACATTGACCAGGTGCGTCATATCACTGAGGAGATTGAACGACAACAAATCCGCGGCCCTCATGGTGACTTGGTGCGAATCGAGGTGTTTTGCCATGGTGCCCTTTGCATGGCCATTTCGGGCAAATGCAACTTGAGTCAGGACATCTACAACTCATCCTCCAACCGTGGCGCCTGCATGCAGTTGTGCCGTCGTGGTTATGACGTGCGCGAGCGCGAGGAAGGCTATGAATTGACGCTAGATAATGAATACATTATGTCGCCCAAAGACCTCTGCACGCTGCCTTTTTTGGACAGGGTGTTGGATGCGGGTGTGGAAGTGCTGAAAATTGAAGGTCGTGGTCGTTCGCCAGAGTACACCAAACTGACGGTGTCGGTATACAGCGAGGCGGTGAAAGCCATTCAGGAAGGCACCTTCACGCAAGAGAAGATCGATGCATGGATGGAACGGTTGAAGAGCGTTTATAACCGAGGCTTCTGGGATGGCTATTATTTGGGCCGCAGGACCTTCGAGTGGTCGAAACAGTATGGCTCTCACGCCACCCAAAGCAAGGAGTATATTGGACTGATCACCAATTATTACAGCAAATTAGGTGTTGCAGAAATCCGCATGGACAGCAACGACCTCAAGCTCGGCGAACAGATCATGATTATCGGTCCGACGACAGGCGTTTACGAGGACACACTCACCGAAATCCGCGTGGACTTGGGCAATGTCCAGCAGACGGTCAAGGGCGAGTATTGCTCTATTCCCGTGAAGTCGCTGGTGAGACGGGGTGATAAGGTTTATAAAATCCTCTCTAATTCATAAAAATAGAACATTGTTCTATAAAATAGATTTTATGTAGAAAAAATTATTACTTTTGCATAATTATTTCTACATAAAAAGATATGAATCCATTTGTAACAAAAGGCTATATTTCTTCCAAGTACTTCTGTGACAGGGAGAAAGAGAGCCAACAACTGCTTCGAGAACTGGAAAATGGCAATGATGTAGCTTTGGTCGCGACCCGTAAAATTGGCAAGTCGGGACTGATTCAGCATTGTTTCGACACCTTCAACTTGGAAAAGGACTATAACCTGTTTTTCATCGACTTTTATGCAACAGGCACCTTGCGTGAAATGGTTTATATGTTAAGCCGTTCCATTGTGAATGCTTTGGCACCGAAAGGAACCATTTGGTTGCAGCGTTTCAGTGCAGCCGTTAGGTCGTTGTCGTTTGTCATGACGACGGATTTGGCAGGCATTCCGAAACTGAACCTTCAATTGGGTGACATTCGTGAGCCGTTCGTTACCTTGGAGGAAATCTTCCATTATTTGGAACACTCGGAAAAGCCAAATATCGTTGCCATAGATGAGTTTCAGCAGATTGCGAAATATCCCGAAAAGAATGTGGAAGCCTTGTTGAGGACACACATTCAGAATTGCCACAATACAAAGTTTATCTTCGCGGGTAGTCAACGTCATCTGATGGGCGATTTCTTTACCAGTGCAGCACATCCTTTCTATCAAAGTGCTTCGGTGATGCACTTGGGACCTATTGACAAGGAAAAATACTGCAAGTTTGCTTGTAACTTGTTTGCTGAAGCAGATAAGAAGTTAAATCCTTGTGTAATAGATGAATTGTATAACCGATTCGAAGGTATTACTTGGTATATGCAGAAAACGCTTAATGCCATGTATTCGCTTTCGACTACGACAAAGGAATATGGTCTTGATGAAATGGAGGAAGCCATTCGGAGCATCATCGAATCCAACGATTTCACATACGCAGAGAAAATGTTCCAATTACCGGAAAAACAGAAAGAGTTGTTGCTTGCCATCAATCGTGATGGAAAAGCTACAAAGATTACTTCGGTCAACTTTGTGAAACGACATAAGTTGTATTCGACCAGCACGGTGCAATCGGCTTGTAATGGGTTGTTGGACAAGGAATTGATTACAGAAGAAAATGGTATTTATTCTGTTTACGACAAATTTTTTGATCTTTGGTTAAGAGAAAATTATTGATATGCAAAACTTTAATTTACACACACATAGCGTTTATAGCGATGGCAAATCCCAGCCACGCGAAATCGTAGAGGAGGCCTTCCGTCAAGGTTTGACCACGATAGGTTTTTCGGAACATAGTCCGCTACCTTTCGACAATACATTTTCGGTGAAGTCAGCCGACATGCCGCGTTATGTGGCGGAAATCGCCCAACTGAAAGAGGAATTCAAGGATCAACTTGACATCTATTGCGCTTTGGAGGCTGATTATCTTACAGGCGTTTCCGAGCCATTTGCCGTGACTAAGGAGAAGTATCACCTTGATTATCTGATTGGTGGAGTGCATCTTGTTATTAATCCGGCCCTTCGACAGGCTCAGGGACCTGCAAAAACCAAGGTCGTTGAGCCTGTCGAAATCGAGATTCGACGTAGTCAAACGCCGGCCATTTCAGCTGATGAAATTTGGTTCATCGATGGCCCGAAATGGGAAGTCTATGACGAAGGCCTGCAAAAGTTCTTCGATGGTGACATCCATCGTGCCGTGCGCCGTTTCTTTGAGCAGTCGAATGAAATGATTGAAAACGAGTCGTTTGACATCATTGCGCACTTCGACAAAATCAAGATGCATAACCGCGACCGTTATTTCCACGAAGACGAGCCTTGGTACCGCAAACTCGCACTCGAAACCCTCGACCTCATTCGTGAGAAAGGCCTCGTTATGGAAATCAACACACGGGGCATCTACAAGAAACGCTACAACGGCTTCTATCCTTCGCCCTGGCTGATGGAGGAAGCCTGCAAGATGGGTGTTCCTGCCATCATCTCCGCTGACGCCCACCATTTCAGTGAAATCACCCTTGAATTTGCTGCTGCCGAGGAAGCTTTGAAGAGAGCGGGGTATCGCAGTGTGGTGAATTTCAAGGATGGGCATTTTATTGAAATAGGCCTGTGACAAAAAGACTATGGCCACTCTTACAAAAGTGAGAGCGGCCATAGTCATAGGCCATAAGCCATAGTTAATCTTACAGCTTCAAATAGTTCATCACGTTCTTTTCAATCCGTTTCACCAAGTCTTCCGATTCAGGAGCCTTCTCAAACTTGTGTCCCGTGACTTTTTCGTAAAGTTCGATGTAGCGCTCTGAAACACTATTGACATATTCGGGCGTCATCTCGGGCACTTGCTGGCCTTCCTTGCCTTGGAAGCCGTTGGCCATCAGCCACTCGCGGACGAATTCCTTCGAGAGTTGCACCTGCGGCTCGCCTTTGGCGAAGCGTTCCTCATACTGGTCGGCGATGAAGTAGCGCGACGAGTCGGGGGTGTGGATCTCGTCCATCAGCACGATTTGGTCGCCAATCTTGCCGAACTCGTACTTGGTGTCGACGAGGATTAAACCTTGCTTGGCGGCGATTTCGGTGCCGCGTTGGAAGAGCTTACGGGTGATGTCCTCAATCTGCATGTAATCGCTCTCGCTGATGAGACCTTTGGCAATGATTTCCTCGCGTGAGATGTCCTCGTCATGACCTTCTTCGGCCTTGGTGGTCGGGGTGATGATAGGCTCGGCGAAGCGCTGGTGTTCCTTCATGCCGTCGGGAATCTGCACGCCGCAGATGGTGTGTTGACCGCTCTTGTAGGTGCGCCATGAACTGCCTGTGAGGTAGCCACGGATAATCATCTCGATGGGGAAGGGCTTGCAGAGGCGGCCCACGGTGACCATCGGGTCGGGGGTGGCGAGTTTCCAGTTGGGGACGATGTCGGCAGTGGCATCGAGGAACATGGCGGCAATCTGGTTGAGCACCTGTCCTTTATAGGGGATGCCCTTGGGCAGGATGACATCGAAAGCCGAGATGCGGTCGGTGGCGACCATCACCATGTACTCGTCGTTGATGAAATAACAATCGCGGACCTTGCCGTGATACACCTTGGTCAGGCCAGGGAATTGGTAATCTGTTTTTGTTAGAGCTTTCATATCTATTGAGTTTGTTGTTGTTTTTCAATTGGTGCATCCCGATGGGATGCGTTTGTCCTCTTTTGTGTTGTTTTTACCGAGGGCCCATCCCTACGGGATGTGTTTTGTCTTGTTTATTTCTACCGAGTGGTGAATTCCGATGGGACGAATCTTTTTCCCGTAGGGAAAACCGCTCGGTAGAAAAATGCGGTTATGAATCCATTACATCCCATCGGGATGTGCCATTATGTTATTCAATAGGTTTAAAAATGTATCGTTTATCATATTCAATTCCATATTCTTCCAAAAAGTCAATGTATTCTTCTGTAAATCTCTTTTTCCTATGATGTTCCTCTTGTGTTTCAATGTAGCTGCACACATTTGGGATTTGGCTCTTGCTATAAGAAAACGCCCCAAATCCTTCTTGCCATGAGAAATTTCCTTTGACAAAATGATTGGCATTTATCCACGCAGACGAATCTCGTTTCACCTCTTGCATTAGATGAGATAACGATTCAGATGGACGAAAACCAAACAAGATATGTACATGGTCGCCCATACCGCCGATAGCAAGCACCTTGTGACCGTTGTTCTGTATAATAGAAATAATATACTGGTATAGCCTATCTCTCCAGCTTTTATCAATCAGACAGAGCCTGTTTTGGACCGTGAAGACGGTATGTATATGTATCTGTGTGTATGTGTTTGGCATTTTTTCTTCTTATGGCTCATCCTTATGGGATGCAGATGGCTCCTTAGGTTTTGTTTTACCGAACGTTGCATCCCTACGGGATGCCTTGTGTGTCCTCTGTGTTATCTTCTTTTTCCTCTTCGTGATGTTTCTTATATGCATTGATGATATCCGTCACCAGTTTATGTCTGACCACGTCCTTGTCGTCCAGATAGATGAATTCGATGCCTTTCACGTCTTTCAGTACCTCCATGGCCTGTGGCAGCCCTGAAGGCGTCTTGGGCGGCAGGTCGATTTGGGTGATGTCGCCGGTGACAATAAACTTGGCCGAGCGTCCCATGCGGGTGAGGAACATCTTCAGTTGGCTGCGCGTTGCGTTTTGGGCTTCGTCGAGGATGACGAAGGCATGGTCCAAGGTGCGGCCGCGCATGAAGGCCAAAGGCGCAATCTCGATGGTATGGTCTTCCATGTAACTCTCTAATTTTGTAGAGGGTATCATATCACGCAAAGCGTCATAGAGGGGTTGCAGATAGGGGTCGAGTTTGTCTTTCAAGTCACCAGGGAGGAAGCCAAGGTGTTCGTCGGCTTCGACGGCGGGACGGGTCAGGATGATGCGTCTCACTTGTTTGGCTTTCAAGGCCCTGACGGCCAAAGCTACGGCGGTGTAGGTCTTTCCCGTACCAGCAGGACCGATGGCGAAAATCAAATCCTTTTGCTCCGATGCCGTCACCATGCGCTTTTGGTTGACGGTAATGGCCTTGATGGGTACACCGCTGCGGCCAAACACGAGCACATCGCTCTCCGACATTTTTTGTTGCAACTCACTGTCGGTGCTGGCCATCATCACGTCTTCCACGGTTTGGGCGGTGAGTTTGCCAAAACGCTCCAACTGCACCATCAAGGTTTCATATCGGCTGGCGAAATACTCAATCTCATCATCATCGCCAATCACCTTCACAAAATCGCCGCGAGCGATGATTTTCAACTTGGGAAACATGCTCTTCACCAACTCCAAATACTTGTCATTAGGTCCGTGAAGTTCCTTAGGGTCAACATTTTCTATCTGAAGAATCTGCTCTGCCATAGCTCTTTATTTGGTCGCAAAGATAGACTATTTTTCAGAATGAAAAAAACGAATATTTTTTTCAAAAACCTATCTTAAAATTGACATAAATGATATACCTTTGCAAAATCACAAAAGGGCTAATAAGAGACAATGGCAATTATCACAATAACAAGCGATTGGGGGACGAAGGATTATTATGCGGCTGCGGTAAAGGGCAAGATTTTGTCCATGCTACCGTCAGCGACCATTGTTGATGTTACCCATGAAATCGAACCTTTTAACGTTGCACAGGCGGGTTTTACGCTGAAAAACTGTTATCATTGTTTTCCTGAAGGGACGATTCATATCATCGCGGTGGATACGATTGAATCGACGGAATGCCCACATGTGGTGGTGAAGGCTGAGGGACAGTATTTTATCTCCACCGACAATGGTATTTTCAGCCATATCCTTGATGGAAAATATGATGAGGCCTATTGCATCGATGTAATCCAAGATTCTGATTTCTTCACTTTTGCCTCGCGTGACCGTTTCGCTAAGGTAGCAGTGATGATAGCCAACGGTGAGCCATTGTCGAGCATTGGCGAGCCGCGTCTGAAGCTGAATCCAGGTGGCACTTTCTGTGCGGTGGCTCGCGACAATACCATAGAAGGCGTGGTGATGCACATCGATTCCTACGACAACTTGATTACCAACATCTCCAAGGAGCTCTTTGAGCGTGAACGCCGTGGTCGCGACTTCACCATCATGGTGAAAGGCGACCTCTATACCGTTGATGAGATTTCCGATAGTTATTTGGATGTCGATGTAGTGGATTTGGTGGCCATCTTCGGTACACATGGCTATCTCGAACTCGCTTTGAACAAGGCCAAGTTGGCTTCACTTTGTGGCATCGAACCCAAATCAACCATCAAAGTGGTCTTCCATGATGAGGAAAAGACACCACAACTTGATTCATTGTTCTGATTTCCATATTTTTCTTACTACAACGAGCTGAAACATCTTCCAAAGTATCAGCCCTATCAGTATGCCCAAAATGGCACCACAGAGGATGTCGCCTGGGTAATGATAACCAATATATATGCGGCTGTAGCTTGAAATAAAAGCCCACAAAAACAGCACGATGGCCGTCCAAGGATTGAATCTTTTCAAGACAGGAGTCAAAAAAGTAGCTACTCCAAATGTGTTGGCGGCATGGGAGGAAACGAAACCGTATCTTCCTCCTGCCAGGCCTTTGGGAAGATGTATTAAGTATTGAAAATCTGTATTATAGCAGGGTCTTAAACGTTGGAAAACAGGTTTGCACACATGAGAGGCAAGTTGGTCGGTGCAGAGTACTACCAATCCGAGGGCAAAAAACACCCACCAGCAGCGCTTGCCATACTGCTTCACCGTCCAATATATTAATAATAGGTATAAAGGAAGCCACACCCACATGTCGGTGACGAGCACCATGACCTTGTCCAACCAGTTGACATGGAGGCCGTTGAGGAAAAGAAAGAGGTCAGTGTCGATGTGGGAGAGGGTTTCCATACGTTGAAAAGCTTACCAGTCTTCTTCCTCGTCGTTTTTGTTCAGCGTCAGCCAAATCAAGTCCTTCAGTTCGTCGATGCCTTGTTGAGCTACGGAGCTGATGAAGACATGCGGCACCTTCTTGGGCAAGTGCTTTTTGATTTCCTTGATGGTGTCTTCGTCTGCGAGGTCGCATTTCGTGATGGCCAAAATGCGGTCTTTGTCCATCAACTCGGGGTTGTATTTCTTCAACTCGTTGAGCAGGATGTCGTATTCCTTTTTCACGTCTTCAGTGATGGCAGGCACCATGAAGAGTAAGGTAGAATTGCGTTCAATATGTCTCAAGAACCTGATGCCCAATCCTTTGCCTTCGGAAGCACCTTCGATAATGCCGGGAATGTCGGCCATGACAAAGCTTCGATGACCACGATAGCTGACAATGCCGAGGTTGGGCACCAAAGTCGTAAACGGATAATCGGCAATCTCAGGCTTGGCTGCCGAAACGACAGAGAGCAATGTCGACTTGCCTGCATTGGGGAAGCCCACCAATCCGACATCAGCCAACAGCTTCAGTTCCAAAGTGATCCATTCTTCTTGGTTGGGTTCGCCAGGTTGGGCAAACTTGGGCGCTTGTAAGGTGGCTGTCTTGAAAAAGGCATTGCCCTTACCTCCGCGACCACCTTTGAGCAAGACGACTTCTTGCTTGTCTTCGGTGATTTCGCCTAACATGGTGTGGTCTTCCGAACGGTAAGCCACCGTTCCCAAAGGCACATCAATGTAAATATCATCACCGGCGGCACCCGTAAGTTGGTTTTTGCCTCCAGGCACACCATCACCGGCATAAACATGCTTGGTATAGCGAAGATGGAGCAAGGTCCAAAGTTGGGCATTGCCACGCAGGATGACATTGCCGCCACGTCCGCCGTCACCGCCGTCGGGACCACCTTTTGGGATGTATTTTTCTCTACGGAAATGCAACGAACCTGCACCGCCCTTGCCTGAGCGACAGAATATCTTGACGTAGTCAACGAAATTTGAGGTCATATCCAATCGTTTCTATGTTAGAACTCATCTATGAATTCATCACGTTCTTCATTTTCATACTGCCAACAGTTGAAATCCAAATCCACGCCAGGAGCATAAGGCTTCGGAAAATCACCCTTGCTGACCTTGAGATTCGGGTCGTTGTACACCTTTTTCATGTAAAGAGCCCAAATCGGCAATGCGGTGTGTGAGCCTTGTCCCAAACGTGTCGAACGGAAGTGCACGCTGCGGTCGTCGGCACCCACCCAAACACCCGTGGTGAGGTCGGGGGTGATGCCCATGAAGTAACCGTCGCTGTTCTTCTGTGTGGTACCCGTCTTGCCAGCGATGGGGTTCTTGAAGCCGTATAATGAGCGCAGACGCACACCTGTTCCGCTTTGCACCACGCCCTTCATCAGTTCGATGGTTTTATAGGCAGCGATTTCGCTCATAGCCTCCGACTCTTCAGGGCTGAAACGTTGGATGACGTTGCCGTTTTTGTCCTCAATGCGCGTGATGAACATGGGTTTGATATAGACACCTTTGTTGGCGAAGGTGCTCATGGCACCAACCATCTCAATCAACTTAAGGTCGCAGGAACCTAAGCAGATGGATGGAACGGCATCGATGGGTGACTCCACGCCCATGCGACGAACATGGGTGATGATAGCCTCGGGGCCGTAGTGATTCATCAAGTAGGCCGAAATCCAGTTGTTGGATTGTGCCAAGGCACTCTTTAAAGTGATTTCACCACCTCCACCACCGCCATTGCTGGGCGACCAGAAGCGTCCGTCAGGAAGCTCAATGTTGTAGGGTATGTTGGGGATCTTCGTGCATGGTGTGAACTCGCTGTCGCCCATGGCATACGAATAAAGGAAAGGCTTGAAGGTAGAACCCACCTGACGGCGTGCCTGTGTGACATGGTCGTACTTGAAGAAACGGTAATCCAAACCACCTACGTAAGCTTTCACATGGCCTGTGTGCGTCTCGATGGAGATTAAGCTGGCTTGCAAGAACCATTTGTAATAACGGATAGAGTCCATAGGCGACATCACCGTGTCGATAGGGCCATCCCATGAGAAAACCGTCATTCGAACAGGACGATCAAACACGGCTTTGATAGAGTCCAAAGGCATGCCTTCGTTTTTGAGGACACGATAACGGTCGGAGCGTTTCATCGAGGTCTCAAGGAGATGGTCGATTTGGTCGGCGGTCAGGTTGGAGAACGGGGCGTTTTTATGACCTTTCCAGTGGTTGTAGAACATAGGTTGCAGCTCCTTCCCCATAAACTCCTTGACGGCCTGTTCGGCATAGTTCTGCATGCGCGAGTCGATGGTGGTGTAGATGCGCAGTCCGTCGCGGTAGATGTTGTAGGGTTGACCATCAGCACGGGTCGTGTTTTTGGCCCATTCGTTGAGTTCACCTCTGAGGAACTCACGGAAGTAAGTGGCTTGTCCCGTGTTGTGGTCCCTGATGTTGAAATGCGTCATATCCAAGGGAATCTGCGAGATGGAGTCGTATTCGGCTTGGGTGATGTAGCCGTTTTCAGCCATCTTTCTAAGAACCAGATTGCGTCGTCCTAAAGAATTTTCGGGATTGCGGATGGGGCTGTAGCGTGTAGGGGCATTCACCACACCAGCCATCAAGGCACATTCCTCGATGGTCATGTCGATGGGTTTCTTGTCAAAGAAAGTGCTGGCTGCGGCACGAATGCCAAAAGCGTTGTGACCAAAAGCAACAGTGTTCAGATACATGGCCACAATCTCTTCTTTGGAATAGTTGTGCTCCAGTTTGGTAGCCGTAATCCATTCCTGGAATTTACGCAACACGAGCTTGGGCTTGCTGAGGTTCTCACCACGAGGGAAGAGGTTTTTGGCCAACTGTTGTGTGATGGTCGAACCACCGCCTTTCTTGTTGCCCGTTAGCACACCAAAAGCCACGCGGAACAAGGCTTTTTCGTCGATGCCCGAGTGTTGGGTGAAGCGTTCGTCCTCAATGCTGATGAGGGCTTCAGGCATGTAATGCGGGAGTTCGGCATAGCGCACGTTGCTCCGGTTTTCCACATAATAGGTACCCAAAATCTTGCCATCGGCCGAGATGATTTCAGTGGCCAAGTTGGTTCTTGGGTTCTCCAATTCTTCGAAAGTGGGCATGGTGCCGAAAACACCAGTGGCGACACAGATGAAAAACAGGATGAGGAGTACCAACAGTGACCCGAAGATAATCCACAAATTCCTGATGGCATGCGATTGTCCAGTTTTTGATGTCTTTTTATCTTTCATATTTTAATCTTTCTTTGTGTCCAAGAATCTTGAATTTTGAATCTTTGAATCTTTAAATTTTGAATCTTCGAATCATTGAATCTTTGAATGGACCTATTGTTTTTCGATGTAAAGTCCAATGTCGGAAATGCCTTTCAGCACAGGTTCGCGCATGGCTTGCTCGATTTCGAAATGGTAGGTTCCCGAAAGAGGGAAGAGAAGGTTCTCGTTCAGCGGAACGGTCAGGTCACGCATGCTGCCGCTGCTCTTGCCAATCCAACGTCCTTCGGGCGTGGCGAGGGTGCATTCTATGGTATCGTGAGTGCGGTTGCCGTTGGGCATTGTGGTATGCAGGAAGACAAAGAGATTGCTGTAGCGGTAGTTCTCAAGGTGGCGCAACCCGATGCCGAACTCGTATGGGCTGATGGTGTCGTTGATGTCGACATCAAAAGCCACGCGGTCCTCTTGTCTCCATTCGGCTTCAGGGATGACAGTGCGCTTGTCGAATGAATCATTGTTACACGCAGAGAAGAACACCCCTAGGGTCAACAGAGCCAATAAAACACAAACCCTGCGTGAGAGACCCTCATTGCGGGCGAAGACCCGCAATCTCCCGAGCACATGGGTGGTTTTCCTGCTTGAGGGATGGCAGGTCAAGCACGCCATGAGGGTACGGGGCGTGGGTTTTGTGTTTGTTGTTTGGTTTTGTATTGTCATCATATCAGTCACTCATTTTCTTCAAATCAGCCTCGCCGTAGCCTTCGTTGGTGTTGGTATGGGCTTCCTGTGTCACGGCAAAGTCTTCCAACTTCTTGGGCTTTTGTCCTTTTTTGTTCATGGCGATGATGTCTTTCACCTTGTCGACAGGGACGGCCATGATATTGCTCTTGTCGGTGGTGTAGGAGTACCACATGATGCCTTTGAAGACGTCGTTTTTCTGGTGCACAGCATCGCCACTTTCAAAATGCAATACGATATTGGGGTCGGAGAAAGCCTTCAAGGCTTCCACGTATGCTTCGTACTCGAAGTTGAGGCAGCATTTCAGCTTGCCACATTGTCCAGCCAGTTTTTGTGGGTTGGGTGAAAGTTGTTGCACACGAGCCACTCCTGTCGTCACTGATTGGAAATCACAAATCCATGAGGCGCAACACAACTCGCGACCGCATGAACCAATGCCACCCAATTTGGCCGACTCTTGGCGCACACCAATCTGACGCATCTCAATCCTGATGTGGAATTCCTCGGCCAGTTTCTTGATGAGCTCACGGAAGTCGACACGTCCGTCAGCCGTGTAATAGAATATGGCTTTGGTCTTGTCGCCTTGGTATTCCACGTCGTTCAGCTTCATCTCCAGTCCGAGGTTTTCGGCAATGGTGCGCGTGCGTGCCAAAGTACTGTCTTCCAACTTGATAGCAGCCAACCATTTCTCCACATCATTAGGGCGCGCCCGACGATAGATTTTCTTCAGCTCATTAATCGGCGTGCGGTATTTCTTGCGCTTCAGTTGACGTTTCACAATATCGCCCAAGAGGGTGACAATGCCGATGTCGTGTCCGATGGCAGTCTCTACAGCCACGAGTTCGCCCACTTCCAGTTCCAAATCCTCAGGGTATGAAAAATAGTCCTTTCGGTCGTTCTTGAAACGTACCTCAGCCAAGCAAACATTTCCAGTGATCTCTTGGTTTTCATAGTCTTTCAACCAATCAAACTGGCTTAGTTTGCAGCGACCGCATGAAAGCACATGCTGACCCGTATTGTAAGGTTCATCCAACCGGCAGCCTCGGTTAATCAATTGTCTTTCAACGGTGTTATTATCGTTTTTATGTTGATTATCAGTCATTTGATAGATTCAATTTTGTAAGTGCAAATAAAACGCAAAATTACGAAAAAATTGTTTACCTTTGCGGTCGAATTATACCAAGTTGATTAATTAATCCTAATTGTATTATGAAAAGAATTATCATTATCGCCCTTGCGGCTTTGTTTATGGCCTTGGGTTTTTCGTCTTGTGGCTATAACATGATGGTTTCCAAAGAAGAAGCTGTCACCTCGGCTGTAGGTAATCTGCAGGCTGCCTATCAAAAGCGTGCCGACCTGATTCCCAACCTTGTAGCTACAGTTAAAAGTTATGCTGAATATGAAGCTGGCACGCTGACAGCGGTGGTGGAAGCCCGCGCTAAAGCCACTTCGGTCACCCTTGATGCCGAAAACCTCACCGAAGAAAACTTAAAAGCTTTCCAAGCTGCACAAGATGAGATGTCGGGTGCCTTGTCACGCTTGTTGGTTACCGTTGAGCAGTATCCAGACTTGAAGGCCAACCAGAACTACCTCGACCTTCAATCCCAACTCGAGGGCTGCGAAAATTCCATAGCCAACGCCCGAAGGCAGTTCAACGAGAAGGTGCAAGACTATAATACCTTTATTCGAATGTTCCCCACCAACCTTATTGCCAAGCTTTTTGGCTTCCATCAGAAACCTTATTTTGAGGCTTCCGAGGGTGCCGAGAAGGCTCCTGATGTGAAGGAACTTTTTAAATAACTGCCCTTCGACAGGCTCAGGAACCTGCAAAAGCAGAGGTCGTTGAGCTTGTCGAAATCGAAGATTCAATGTAATTAAACGCCGATTTTTGAAAATAAGACAAAAAAATCTTGCGTCGTTTTTTTCAATCCACTATTTTTGCGCCTTTTAAATTAAATCAACGCAATTATGTGTGGAATAGTAGCATACGTAGGCCAACAAGAGGCCTATCCTATCCTCATTGAGGGCTTGAAGCGCCTCGAATATCGTGGCTACGACAGCGCCGGTGTGGCACTGCTCAACGAGGCAAACGAACTGAATGTCTACAAAACTAAAGGCAAGGTCTCCGACTTGGAGGCCTTTGCTTCTTCTAAGGATGTCGGCGGGCACATTGGCATTGCACACACCCGTTGGGCCACCCATGGTGAGCCTAATGAGGTGAACGCGCACCCCCATCGCTCACAGTCGGGCAACATCGCCCTGATTCACAATGGCATCATCGAGAACTACCTGAGCCTTCGCAAGGAATTGGAAAAGCGTGGCTTCACTTTCAAGTCGTCGACCGACACCGAAGTACTGACCAACCTCATCGAAGACGTACAGCTCAGCGAGCATGTGGATTTGTTTGAGGCGGTGCGCATCGCCTTGAACCATGTGGTGGGAGCCTACGCTATCGTCATCGTGGAAAAAGACCATCCTGACCAGCTGATTGCCGCCCGAAAAGGCAGTCCTATGGTGATTGGCATCGGTGATGGAGAGTATTATATCGCATCTGATGCCACGCCTATCGTGGGTCGTACGCAAAAGGTGGTATACCTTGAGGATGAGCAAGTGGTGAGAATCAAGTTGGGTGAGGAACTGCACATCAAGACAATACAAGATGTGGAGGCCATGCCTTATGTCCAGGAATTGAAGATGAACCTCGACAGTATAGAAAAGGCTGGCTTCGACCATTTCATGATGAAGGAAATCTATGAGCAGCCCACCATCGTGCGCGACACTATGCGTGGCCGTCTGCACCCCGAAGCCAACACCGTGCGTCTTGGTGGCATCGCTCAGTATGAGAAACAGTTGCTGTATGCCGACAATATCGTTTTTGTAGCTTGCGGCACTTCATGGCATGCCAGTCTTGTTGGCAGTTATCTCATTGAAAAGCTGGCCAAAATTCGTGTAAAAGTAGAGTATGCCTCGGAGTTCCGTTACCGCGATCCTGTGGTCACGCCGCATGATGTGGTAATCGCGGTGTCGCAGTCGGGCGAGACTGCCGATACCTTGGCAGCTATCCAGTTGGCGAAAGAAAAAGGTGCCATCGTTTTGGGCATCTGTAATGTCATCGGTTCTTCCATTTCGAGAGCCACGGATGCGGGTATTTATACCCATGCCGGTCCGGAAATCGGTGTGGCTTCCACCAAGGCTTTCACCTCGCAGGTGACGGTAATGGCTATGTTGGCCTTGCGTCTGGCGGAGTTGAAAGGCTCAATGAAAGATGAGGAACGCCTTGAATTCATCCAAGAACTTGACCGCATTCCTGAAAAGATCCAATGGACACTCGACCACAGCGGCCATGTGAAAGAGATAGCTGAGAAATACAAAGATGTGCATAACATGCTGTATCTCGGACGTCTGCAGAACTATCCTGTGGCTCTTGAGGGTGCCTTGAAGCTGAAGGAAATATCTTATATCCATGCTGAGGGTTATCCAGCCGCTGAGATGAAGCATGGCCCCATCGCTTTGATCGACAAGGATATGCCTGTGGTCTTCATTGCCACCAACCATAGCACATACGAAAAAGTGTTGAGCAATATCCAAGAGGTGAAAGCCCGTGACGGGAAGATTATCGCCATCATTAGCGAGAATGATGTGTTGGCGCGCAAAATGGCCGACTATGTCATTGAGATTCCCGAGACGGAATGCCTCTATTCACCTTTATTGGCGACGGTGCCCTTGCAGATTTTGGCCTATCACATCGCCGTGATGCGGGGCTGCAATGTCGACCAGCCGCGCAACCTCGCCAAGTCAGTTACGGTAGAATAAGTGCTTTTTGCACTTTTAGTACACCTTGGCAAAACAAAAGCCCCTCGTAATCAAAGATTAAGAGGGGCTTTTTGAGTACCGAAGGCCGGGATCGAACCGGCACGAGTGTTACCTCATCGGTTTTTGAGACCGACGCGTCTACCGATTCCGCCACTTCGGCATGTGCTTCATCGCGTCAAACGCGGCTGCAAAAATACAGAAAATTTTATTCACAGCAAGCAACTTGAGAAAAAAATCTATTTTTTGCCTTGTTGACTCGAATAAAATCCCTAATTTTGCAGCCCGAAAAACGGAGTTAAATCAACATAATATCCTTCAAAAATGTCAGGAAGATTTGTTTCCATTTTCGCCGGTAGGGCCACAAAGGAATTAGGCACCAAGATTGCCGAAGCATATGGCACTGAATTGGGTAAGTCACAAGTCGTCGTTTTCTCCGATGGCGAATTCCAGCCTTCATACGAAGAGAGCATCCGTGGCCATCACGTGTTCATCGTGCAGTCCACCATGCCCTCCACCGATAATCTTATGGAACTCCTGTTGATGATTGACGCGGCCAAGCGTGCCTCGGCTCACAAGATTATCGCCGTGATTCCTTATTTTGGATGGGCTCGTCAGGATCGTAAGGACCAACCGCGTGTGAGCATCGGCTCGAAGTTGGTGGCCAATCTGCTGACCGCTGCCGGTGTGAACCGTATCATCACCCTCGACCTGCATGCCGACCAAATCCAGGGCTTCTTCGACATCCCTGTGGATGCCCTCTATGCTTCAAGTCTCTTTATTGACTACATCCAAAAGATGCAAATCGAGGACTTGATGATGGCTTCGCCCGATGTGGGCGGCTCGAAGCGTGCTTCGGCTTACGCCAAACGTTTGGGTTGCGATCTCGCCATCTGTCACAAGCAACGCTCGCGCGCCAATGTGGTGGATAGCATGACGCTTATTGGCGATGTGAAGGACAAGAATGTCATTCTTGTTGATGACATCATCGACACGGCTGGCACCATCGTCAAGGCTGGTCAGGTTTTGATGGACAACGGCGCCAAGAGCGTCCGTGCCTTTGCCACCCACGCCGTGTGCAGCGGTCCCGCCATGGAGCGTTTGGACAATTCGGTGTTCAGCGAAGTGGTGGTCACCGATTCCATCCCATTGCCCGCCAATGCATCCAAGAAGATCAAGGTGGTGAGCACGGCTGCGCTGTTTGCCGATGTCATCCACCGTGTGGAATCGTATGAATCCATCAGTTCGTTATTCAAATAATGCAAATTCTGTAGAGACGCGGTGCGCCGCGTCTCTACCAACAACAATAAACAATTAAATAACAATCAATTAAACAATTAAACACAATGAAAACTGTATCATTGAGCGGTTCTCTTCGCGAGAACGTAGGGAAAAAGGATACTAAGGCTTTGCGTCAAGCCGAGATGGTTCCATGTGTCATGTACGGTAGCGGCGAGCAACAAATCCATTTCGCCACTTCTGAGAAGAATTTCTCAAAGATTCTCTTCACCCCTGAGACCTACATTATCGATTTTGAGGTCAATGGAAAGACCTACAAGACCATTCTTCAAGACATCCAGTATCACCCTGTGACCGACAAGGTGTTGCACGCCGACTTCCTCATCGTGAAGGAAGACAAGCCCGTCACCGTTGTATTGCCTATCGCCCTCGAAGGCTCGGCTGCCGGTGTCATGCGTGGTGGTAAACCCAAGATGGGTATCAAGAAGGTCAAGGTTTGCGGTCTGATTAAGGATCTGCCGGACTATGTGAAGGTCAACATCAGCAATGTGAACATCAACGAAGCCATCAAGGTGAAGGATCTGAACATTGAGAATGTGACTCCCGTCACTCCTGGTTACACCGTTATCTTCGCCGTCAACGCTGCCCGTGGCGCTGTTGTCGCTGAAGAAGCCGAAGAGTAATCATTTGTCACTCATACGAATAGGCCGTCTTCGGGCGGCCTTTTTTTAAATTATGGAATTGCTTCGCAAGAAATCTGTCAAAAATAGTTCAAAAATATCCAGAGGAATATGTGCTTAAGTAAGTTTTTTGAGAGATTTCTTGGCCGTAGGCCAATCCCAAATAAAGAAACCAGCGAAGGAAACATGAAATACCTGATAGCCTGTTTGGGAAATATCGGTGCCGAGTATGACAACACGCGCCACAACATCGGTTTCAAGATTGCTGACCGATTGGCGAAGGACCTAGAGGGTTCTTTCACCACGGGTCGTCTTGCCCAGACCGCAGAGATGAAATTCAAGGGTAAGACCCTGCTCGTCATCAAGCCGACGACCTATATGAATTTGAGTGGTAAGGCAGTGAAATATTGGCTGCAGCAAGAGAAGATTCCGATGGAGAACTTGCTGGTTATCAACGATGATATTGCATTGCCTTTGGGTACACTGCGCCTCCGCAAACAAGGTGCCGATGGTGGCCACAATGGTCTGACCGACATTATCGAAAAGTTGGGTACCAATGTTTTTTGCCGTCTGCGTTTTGGCTTGGGCGATGACTTCCCGCGCGGCCGTCAGGTTGATTTCGTGTTAGGCCAATGGAAACCCTCAGAAGAACCCATCGTTGACCAAAAGGTTGATGAGGCCGTGGAAATCATCAAGAGCTTTGTCACGCAAGGAGTGGATAGGACGATGAATCAATTCAATAAGAAATAATTATTGGTTGCTTTTTTTGTATAGAAGTGGCGTGTAATTGAAAAAGTGTGTATTTTTGCCTAAAAAAGTACACCATGTTTGAAACAGCAAATTTACATATTGACAGCCAAACGCTTAACCGAGCTTATCTTTATGCTCAAGCACACAACTTGGATTTGTCGGCAGTGATAGAAGCGTTTCTATTGCAGTTTTCGATGGGAAAAACTGAAGATGTTCGCAAGATAATAATTTCCAAGGAGATAATGGAATTGGCTGGAAGTCTTCCTGTGGATCAAGTTACAGATGATTGGAAAAAGGAAAAAGAAGCCTATCTCACTGAAAAGTATTGCAAATGAAACTCTTTCTTGATACCAATATAGTTCTTGACTTGTTGCAATATCGCGAGCCTTGGGTTCATGATACTCTTGTTTTGTTTCAATTGGCAAAGGAAAAAAGGGTTGAATTGATTGTTACAGATTTAACCTTTGTCAATGTGGTGTACATTGCAGGAAAGAATGTTGATAAAAAGAAATTGAACGAAACTCTTGTTGGGTTAAAGAAATTCCTCACAATAGTTCCTATTGGTGATGCTTGCATTGAGCAAGCCTTATGTGGTGATTATGCTGATTTTGAGGATGCCGTGCAGTGTTTTGCTGCCAAGCGTGAAAAAGTGGATTACATCCTTTCACGTGACGAGAAAGGTTTTAACATGTCGGAGATACCAGTGATGAATGTTACAGAGTTTTTGAATGGTTTTGTCCTATAATACCTCGTTCTAACATTATTCTTCTCTATTCTCCTCTGCCTCCCTCGCCTTCTTATCTTTCAACGATCCTTCAAAAATATCGAACCTCACAAATCGGCACTCTAGTGGACCGTTCCATACGGGTATCTTGGCCGTGGGCTTCAGTCCGACATGGCGCAAAGCCACGGCATCGTCGGTGATGAGCCAGCATTGGAAGCCTTGGAAGTTGTGCTTTAGCGTGTGGCCGATTTCCTCATAGAGTTGGTCGATGTTGTCTTCTTCCAAGCGGTCGCCGTAGGGTGGGTTGATGACCAAAATGCCGCCGCCTTCTGGTGGGGTGAGGTCGTGCATGTCTTTCTTCATCAGCTGGATGTCGTGCTGCAAGTGGGCATAGTTGAGGTTGCCTTCAGCGATGGCGACGGCCTTGGGCGAGCGGTCGGAGGCCCAAATTTCATATTCGAAATCACAGATTTTATCATCTGCCTCTTGGCGGATGCGCTGCCACAGCTCAGCATCATAGTCGTCCCATTTCATGAAGCCCCACTGCTTGCGGTAATACCCTGGTGGAATCTTCATGGCATACATGGCCGCTTCGATGGGCAAGGTGCCTGAGCCGCACATGCAGTCGAGGAAGTTACAGTCAGCCTTCCACCCCGTGAGCTGGATGAGACCTGCAGCCAACACCTCATTCATTGGGGCTTTGTCAACCTGCTTACGATAGCCGCGATGGTGCAACGATTCGCCTGAGCTGTCGAAGAGGATGGTCACCTTGTCCTCGCGGATGTGTAGGCTGATGCGCAGGTCGGGGTTCAAAGTGTTGATACTGGGTCTAATACCATACACATCACGAAACAGGTCGACGATGGCGTCTTTTACCGTCAAGGCTGCATATTGCGAATGAGTGAAAAAACGCCCGCTCGTGACGGCATCGACGCAGAAGGTCTGGTCGGTGCGGAGCAGTTCACACCAGTTGATTTCCTTCACTTTCTTATAAAGTTCATCGGGATTCTTGGCGAAGAAGTTCTTGAATGGCTTCAGCACTTTGAGGGCGGTGCGCACCTCATAATTAATACGGTACATCAGCTCTTTGTTGCCTTCGCAAATGACGGCGCGGTGCATCAGTCGCACATTCTTCGCCCCAAGGGCCTTGATTTCCTGAGCCAGCACTTCCTCAAGTCCGGCTGCAGTCTTGGTGATGAGTTGGTAGTTGTCTTCCATCGGGTTCAATTTTTTTGCAAAATTAGGAATAATATTGAATCTTTGAATCTTGAATCTTTGAATTGATTATTTTTGCACCCTCAATTTGAAATCCAATATGAAAGAAGTCAGAGTAAGATTTGCCCCCAGCCCGACGGGTCCCTTGCACATCGGGGGTGTGCGCACAGCATTATATAACTATTTGTTCGCCAAAAAGAATGGCGGCAAGATGATCCTCCGTATCGAGGACACCGACCAAACCCGCTTTGTGCCAGGTGCCGAGCAATATATCGTGGAGTCCTTGGACTGGTGCGGCATCAAGTTCGATGAGAGCGACTATGTGGGCGGCGAGTTCGGTCCCTACAAGCAGAGCAACCGCAAACACCTTTATAAACAATACAGCGACGAGTTGCTGGAAAAAGGCTGTGCCTACATCGCCTTCGACACTGCCGAGGAGTTGGACAAATACCGCAAGGAAGCCGAAGCCAACAAACAGACCTTCATCTACAATTGCCAAAGCCGCAAGCACTTGCGCAACAGCTTGACGATGAGCAAGGAAGAAGTCGACAAACTGATTGCTGATGGTACACCTTACACCGTGCGTTTCATGATTCCTGAAGACCGCGAAATCGTGATGCACGACCTCATTCGTGGCGAGGTGCATGTGCAGACCAATACCTTGGACGACAAGGTCTTGTTCAAGAGCGACGGCATGCCGACCTACCACCTGGCCAACATCGTCGATGACCACCTGATGCAAATCAGCCATGTTATTCGTGGTGAGGAATGGCTGCCTTCGATGCCGCTCCATGTCATGCTTTATGAGGCTTTCGGTTGGGAAGCTCCACAGTTCGCCCACCTGCCCCTGTTGCTTAAACCCGATGGCAACGGCAAGCTCAGCAAGCGCGACGGCGACCGCCTTGGTTTCCCTGTCTTCCCGATGTATTGGGTCGATCCGAAGACTGGCGACACAGCCATGGGTTACAAGCAGTCGGGCTATTATCCAGAGGCCTTCATCAACATGCTGGCTTTGTTGGGTTGGAATCCTGGCACGGAGCAAGAGATTTTCACCATGGAAGAGCTCATCCAGGCCTTCTCGCTGGAGCGTTGCAGCAAGAGCGGCGCCAAGTTCAATGTGGAGAAGACCAAGTGGTTCAACCACGAGTGGCTCATGCGCAAATCGAACGAGGAAGTCGGCAAGGACTATCAAGCTTGGCTGAAAGAGGAAAAGAACCTCGATGTGCCGCTCGATTTCGCTGTGAAAGTCGCTGGTTTGGTGAAAGATAGAGTCAACTTCGTGAAGGAGATTTGGGACCAAAGCTTCTTCTTCTTCGAGGCTCCTACCGAATATGACCCTGTAACGGTGAAGAAACGCTGGAAGGAAAACTCGGCCGAGACCATGCTCAAGGTGAAGGAAGTCATCAAGGGCATCGAACCCTTTACTTTGGCCAACATTGACGAGACCTTGAACAATTGGATTACCTCCAATGAGTTGAATATGGGTTTGGTAATGAATGGCTTGCGTCTGATGGTGGTGGGTGCCGGCAAGGGCCCGCACATCGGCGAAATCCTCGAGCTTTTGGGCAAGGAAGAGACCTTGAAGCGTATTGACGCAGGCGTTAAGGTTTTAGGTTAGAAGAAATTGAAGACTAGTGAAAATGACTATGACTGGTTTACATCTTGTGTAAAGCGGTCATAGTCATAGTCACGAGTCATAGTAAAACAGATGAAAAAAGCGGTCAAAATATCACTCATCGTTCTCGGCTGCATACTTGCTTTGCTACTGGCAGCGGTACTTTTAGTGTCGCCTATCGCGAAATGGTACATCGAGAAGCACGACAAGGAACTGATTGGCCGTGAGTTGACCATCGGGAAACTATGGGTCAATGTGGTGTCGGGAACGGTGAAAATCAATGATTTGATGCTGTATGAAGACGATGCCAAGACTTCTTTCGTGAGTTTCGACCACTTCGATACCCGAATCAAGGTATGGGACTTGCTGGACAACCGTCTTTGGGTGAAACATGCCCTGCTCTCGGGACTGAAGGTCAACATTGAGCAAGACCGTACTTGGTTCAACTTCGACAGCATGGTGCAGCATTTCGCTTCCGATGAACCGAAGGAAAAGAAAGAATCTTCCAATTTTGGCTTGATTTTCAACGATGTAACCATCGAAAAGAGCTATCTTCGCTATACCGATTTGGATATCGGGAGCGAGTTCAACCTTCGCGATATTGCCATCCATGTGCCTTTTGTCGATTTGTCGGACATGAAGACCAATGTTGGCCTCGACCTTTGTCTTGCCGACAGTGCCACATTGCATACCGATTTGCACCTGTCGCAGAACGCAGAAGAGTATTTTATCAACCTAAAAGTGAACGATTTAGGCATTGATATCATCGAGTCTTATCTGCAACAAACCTTGGCGGTTGACTCCTTGCAAGGTCTGCTTTCCCTTGACCTTTCCGCTGAGGGGCGCACGGAGCATATTCTCGATTTCGACATGAAAGGTGATATTGTCATCAACGACCTTTCATTATGCGACAGTGGCGGCTATAAATTGGGTCACATTGATTCCATTTGGACGGATATTGGGCGGTTCAATCTGAATCAAAATGTATTGACTTTGAATAGATTGCGTCTATCTGGTCTTGAAACTGCCTATATTGTCAATGCCGACAGCACCACCAACTTCGACCTTTTTCTCGGCCATGTGCATCATCACGACACCACGGTCTACGAAAGGATCATCGACACAGTAGCCTCGGCCATCGAAGAGGTGCAAGAACGCAGAACCCTTTCCATCGGCATCAATGAGCTCCAACTTGACAAGATTAATCTTGAGTATCAAGACTATACCTTGCCCAATCCTTTCATTTATGAAATCTCCGACATTCGTATCACTTCCAGAGGTTTTACCTTGACGGGCAACAATGCTGTCCACCTGGATGCCTTGCTGAACAAGGAGGGTCGACTTAATGTGCAATGGCAAGGGGATGTCCATGGCTTGGAGAACCACGACCTCACTCTGATGCTGAGCAATGTGAAAGTCTCCGATTTCTCGCCTTATGTCCAACAGATGTTCGGTTATCCGCTGGAAAGTGGCACCCTTTCATTCCGTAGCCAGAACAAGATTGTTGATGGTAACCTAGAGGGTATCAACAAGTTGCAGTTGGCAGCGCCAGCAGTGGGCGACAAGATGAAGAATGTCGAACCACAATACCCCAAGATTCCGCTGAAGCTCGGTCTTTATCTGCTCACCGACAAGAACCATAATGTGAGCATCGACCTGCCCATTTCAGGCAACCTCAACGACCCTCAATTCTCTTACCGCAAAGCTTTACTGAAGGTATTCGGTAATTTGTTGGTCAAGGTGGTGACTTCACCGTTCCGATTGTTTTCGGACGATGACGACATCCAATATGTTCCTTTCGACTTGCTTCACCCTGATTTCACTGCCGAGGAATATACGATGCTTGACAATGTGGCCTCCACCTTGAGCCTTCAGCCCAATTTGTCCGTCATCTTTGAGCAGCGAGTGAATTATGAGGAGACCCTTCAGCGTCTGTGTAACATGCAGTTGCAGCGCGATTATTATCTCTCGCAACATCCCGAAATCGACTCCACGGGCATCGATTTCCTTACCAATGAAGCCATTCAATCCATCAAGTTGAGCGACAAAGGCTTATGTAGTTTTGCTGCGCAGTTCTCAGGGAAGGAAAAGCTATCATCAAAGCGAGATGTCGAAATGGTGGCACACATCGTTTATCAAGCAAAATCAAAGGTCATTTTGTCGAGGCTGATGGATAGAAGGAACGCTTTGCTTTCCAATTATCTGCTGAATATTAAAGGATTGTCAAGCAATCAGGTTTCCGTGACCAAAATGGATGAAGCTTCGCTGGAAGCCTACAACAAGACCTCAAGATATGAGTTGCAGGTGGTCACCCAAGAGGAAATGGAATTCGAATTAATAGACCACTAATTGTTTGGCAACCAATCCTTTTTCAGTCCTAATTTTGACAACATAAACTCCTGATGCCAAATCACTTGTGTTGAGCGTGCATTTGCTTGTGCCATTCAGTGCCATCGTTTCGATTTGCTGTCCCAGGAGATTGTGGATGCTGACATTCAGCATGTTGTTGTCAGCGAGGATCGTGACCGACTCATGGGCTGGATTGGGGTACATCGCCACGTTGACAGATTCGGTTTCCGGGACGCCATCGTTATTGATGCCTGCCAAAGTGGCCACTAAGCCCAGATTGAGTTCGGTGAAGCGTTTGGATTGCTCCAAATTATTGACACTCAATCCTAAGACATCGTTGCGCGAGTGGATAAATGGGGAACTGGCATGTACATCTTCGAAAGGATGCACGGCAGGGTAGCCGTTGCGGTTGAACGACGAGTAGTCGCTATCGCCCCATGCCAGCCATTGCTGACAGATGGGCATCTCGGGGAAGTAGACATGGCTGAAGTTGTATACGAAATCAGCAATGAGTGAATCCTGTGTGGTGTACATCAGATGGACATGGATGTCGGAGCCTTCCTCAAGGTAGCCCGTCATGTCGAGGTTGAAGTAGCCCACGATGTCCATGTTTTGTGCGGCACAATCTTCTGCGTAGGCTTCGCTGCCCACAAGGCCAAGCTCTTCGGCACACCAGTTGGCATAGATGATGGTACGGTCGAAGGTGTGATGGCTTAATAATCTGGCAGTTTCAAGGATACCAGCCACGCCCGAGGCATTGTCGTCAGCACCAGGCGAGCGGATCGTGTCAGGGTCGTAGCCGTCCCAAGCGTAGGAATCGTAATGGGCGCCGCAAATCACGAATTCTTCCGGCGTTCTTGTGCCCCATTGCACGGCAAGGATATTGTCGCCCGTTTCGGTGATGCTTAGGTCATGGAGTTTGAAGTCATGCTTGATGACCGTGTCGACAGGCAAGGTCTGGTAATGCTCATACAGCCAATCCTGTACATCATAAATATTGCGGCTATCGTAACGGCGTGTGTGATAGGAACATAGGTGTTCAATATTTGCCTTGATGCTGTCGATGGAGACGGAATCCATAAGCCCACGAATCTCTGGATTTTCTGCCGTAACGACAGGGTAAGTGTGCTCAAACAGATGCGGTGCCTGCGCCGAAGCTCCAAAGCCTCCCACCAAAAGTAATGTTATAAATATCAGTTTCTTCATATGACTCTAAACTTTATACTTTCAACTTTCAACTCTCAACTGACTCTAAACTCTAAACCCTAAACTCTAAACTAATCCCTTGACATGCGGTTTTCCCGCAATAAAATCCTTCAAATAAAACGGCTCGAAATAAGCCACATCGACAAACTGTTGCTTTTGCAAGGCGTGTTCCGCCAAAGTGCGCATATAGGCCGCAGATGGTTTAAAGCCATCGATGATATTGATATTCGGTTGGTTTTCAAAGAGTTTACTTAACTTAGGAGCGCCGTCACCGAAAAGCCACAAACGATGTTCTTTACCGAGTTCGTCGAAGGTATGCTCATCAATAACCATGGCGGCCGTATCATTGATTCTCTGTAAGTTGGCATCGAAGACCGTGGCATACACCTCCATACGCCGGGCATCAATCATGGGAATGAGCAGGTCGTTGGGCTCAATTTGGCAGCCCAGTTTCTCTTTCATGCCATGCGCCATGGCTTCAAGTGTGTCGATGGCCATCAGTGGGAGGTCGGCGGCATAACAAATGCCTTTGGCCGTACTTACACCGATACGCAAGCCCGTGTAGGAGCCCGGACCTTGGCTCACGGCCACTGCATCCAACTTGGAATAATCGATATTTGCTTCCTCCATCACCGCTTTGATGAAGTTGGTAATCTTTTCAGAATGAGCGTTTTGTCCTTCAGTTTCACGCATGGCCAAAGTGCAACAGGCCGAGTTGAGTGCGACCGAACAAACAGGCGTCGCTGTTTCCATACACAATATCATAGTTTCCGCTTTTTATGAGGGCAAAATTAGTGTTTTTTAGGACTAAAAGAACCGTCCTTGTTGCCTTTTATTAATATTTAAATAAAATTAGTTGTAAAACTGCAAAAATTCTTATCTTTGCAAGATTAATGTGCCATTTTAGGCATTTGTGTATATGGTTGAAATAGAGTTCGTTAAGTAATCTTGATGGGACTTAGGAGGCGGAGCTGTATCATGACGGAATCAAAAATATTTATCTCAAAAGCCACCCAACGCAACTGGGACAAGTTGAAAAACAGCGGTGCCGACCGATTGACGCGACGGGCCAACAAGAGCCGTTCGCAGAAAATCATCACCCCTGAAGGCTATGTAATGGCGGGTAGCCTGCCCCGCTTTGTGGAAGAGCTGAAGGCTGCTTACTATCCCATGGAGGATTTGATTTACAGCCTTTGCGCCATGTATTTGGAGCATAACAAGGTCAACGAAGCCAACAAGAGCCGTTTCTTCGAGGAGTACACGCAGTATCAGCGTATTGAGCTTGAAGTGCCTCGGCAAATTCTCAAAAACCGGCAAGACGACTGGATTGGTTTCGTCTATCAGTCGCTGACGGCGGAAGGTAGCCGCATCTTGAAAGGACTTTACTACACCAAGCCCGTGATTGTCAACGAGATGCTTTCCGACATACGTGTCTTGAATGGTGAAAAATTTCTCGACCCCTGCTGTGGTAGCGGCATCTTCCTGTTGAAAGTCCAACATGCCCAGATGGAACAGCTCTATGGCATCGACAACGATCCGCTTGCGGTGATGATTGCCAAAGCCAACTTGATGGTCAAGTTCAATGAATCATCGGTTTATCCACAAATTTATCAGATGGACTTTCTGCTTCACGCAGCCTCGGCTTTGGGCGATTTGAAGTTCGACTACATCGTCACCAATCCGCCTTGGGGTACGGAAAAGGGCAAGCTTCATCCTTCTGAGATCATTCAATCCAAAGAGAAGGCTTCGCTGTTTTTCACCGAATCGTTCAAGTTCCTGAACAGGAATGGAATACAGCATTTCCTTTTGCCATCCTCTGTGATGAAGATCAAGGTGCACGCTGATTTGCGTCGTTTTGTGACTCATGAAACACACATAGAGAGCCTGAAATGCTATCGCGAGCGTTTCAAAGGCGTTTTTACGGATTTCATCAGCTTGAAAGTCAGCAAGAAACCGACATTTGGAGGTCAGAATTATTTGGTGTATGGTGCCAATAATGAAGTTTCACGGAAAGAGTTTAAGCTTGTTGAAGACGACTTCTGTGCTATTCCCATGCTGAACGACCGCGATGAGGCTATCATCGGCAAGGTGGAGCGTTTGCGTTACGACGACCTCTCACATAGCCAATGGGCTTTGGGCATCATCACGGGCAACAATGCCAAAGTGCTGAAAGACAGGCCAAGAAAAGGCTTGGAACCCATTTATACGGGTAAGGACATTAGTAAATACAGCCTAAAAAAGGCCAGCCGTTATGTCAAATACAATCGCGCTGATTTTCAGCAGTGTGCGAAGGATGAGTTGTATCGGGCGAAGGAAAAGTTGGTGTATAAGTTTGTCTCAGGTCATCTTTGCTTCACCTACGACGACAAGCAACGTTTGTTCCTCAATAGTGCCAATATCCTCATTCCCGAAGTGGATGGCATGAGTGTCAAGACGGTGTTGGCTTTCCTTAATTCATCGTTGTTCAACTTCTTGTATGTCAAGCGATTCAACGACCTTAAGATATTGAAGGGTAATCTTTCGACTTTGCCTTTCCCGAAAATTACGCCAGAACAAGACCAACAACTCGCGGCTCTTGTTGACCGTGCTTTGGACGGGAATAAAGAAGCGCAAAAGGAGATTGATGGGATGATTATTGATTTGTATCAGTTTGGTTCTGATGAAATAGCTTCAATACAAAGTAAAAGTTAAGGTCCCTGAGCCTGTCGAAGGGCCGGTTTAAGAAACAAAAGTATATGTGTTATATGTATATTCTTCGTTGTTCAAACGGCCAGTATTATGTTGGAAGCACACAAGATTTAGACAAAAGACTTGCAGAACATCAATGTGGTGAAGGAGCTTTGTTCACCAAAAAGCATCTTCCCGTTGAACTTGTCTATTACGAGCAGTTTCAAAGAATTGTAGATGCTTTTCAAAGAGAGCATCAAGTCAAAGGTTGGAATCGTCATAAGAAAGAAGCTTTAATTAATAACCATCCTGAATTATTGCCGGAGTTGTCGAAACATCAATAATTACTATACAAGTCGGCCCTTCGACAGGCTCAGGGACCTATGCTATTTTAAACCTTTAATCATGAACATCCTAGTCACCGGCGGTGCCGGATTCATCGGCTCACATACTTTAGTGGAACTCAACGCTGCAGGACACGAGACCGTGGTCGTCGATAACCTGTGCAACTCCAACCGCAAGTCATTGGAGCGGGTGGTGGAGCTGACGGGAAAGGAAATCCCGTTTTATGAAGTCGACATCCGAGACCGCGAAGGCCTCAACTGCGTGATGGAAGCCCATCATTTCGATGCCTGCATCCACTTTGCAGGCTTGAAGGCCGTGGGTGAGAGTGTGGAGAAGCCATGGGAGTATTACGAAAACAACATTAGTGGTACATTGACCTTGCTCGATGTGATGCGCCAGCACGGCTGCAAGAACATCATCTTCTCCTCATCGGCTACTGTCTATGGCGACCCAGCCATCATCCCTATCACGGAGGAATGCCCCAAGGGACACTGCACAAACCCTTACGGCCAGACCAAAAGCATGCTCGAGGAAATCATGATGGACATGCAAAAGGCCGACAAAGAATGGAACATCGTGTTGTTGCGCTACTTCAACCCCATCGGTGCCCATCCGAGCGGTAGGATAGGGGAGAACCCCAACGGCATCCCCAACAACCTGATGCCCTATGTCACCCAAGTGGCGGTGGGCAAGCGTCCCGAGTTGGGTGTCTTTGGTGACGACTATGACACCCCCGATGGCACTGGTGTTCGCGACTACATCCATGTCGTGGACTTGGCCCGTGGTCATGTGGCAGCCTTACAAGCCATCGAGAGGAACTGTGGCTGTGCCATCTATAACCTTGGCACGGGACAAGGCTACTCAGTGCTTCAAGTGGTAAAGACTTTCGAGAAGGTCAACGGCATCAAGATTCCATACAGCATCAAGCCACGCAGGGCAGGCGACATCGCCACCTGTTATTCCAATCCCGCCAAGGCGGAGAAGGAATTGGGCTGGAAGGCACAATACGGCCTCGAAGAAATGTGCCGCGACTCGTGGAACTGGCAGAAAAACAACCCCAATGGGTATTGAGTTTGATAATAGATGAGCAAATTTAGTTTATATAAATACATGCGACGCAGGACTATCGGACTATGACTTGTGACAATGACTATGACCGCTCAAATTGATGTAAAAGCGGTCATAGTCATGGTCAATGGTCATAGTCAAAAAGTCAAATACATGTAGTTTAATTATAATAGTTTAGCAAGATTCATTCACTTATGCTCATGATTTTTTATCCATCGGTTTTCAAGCATAACGGCAAACGCTATGGTGTCGTTGTCAGTCCTTTTCCGTAATTCCTGACTGGGACACGGGCGTAACCCGAACTTAGTCACAAGGATAAAGGAATAGCTAACAAATTGAAAACTAATTAAATACTAACAAACATAAATGGATAAAGTAACTATCATAGACTACGACCGGATTTACAAGAACTTCATCGATGAGAAGTACTTGCATGGTCACGACGAATATTACTACCGCAACCAACAGGTGAAAAAACCAAAAGGCGGTTGGCGGCACTTGCATACCGATGAGATTGAACGCTTGGTGAAAAACAGCAACTCGGCCACCAATTGGGACGACATCTGGGTGACGGACGAGTTCGATACCAACATGGTTCACAACAACCATTTCTTCGGCATGGTGCGCATTGGTCGCATCAACCGTAAGGTGTTGCAATATCACGACCTTCGTGTGCCGGTCGGTATTTCCAACAGCAGCATCATTTCATGCGACATTGGCGATGATGTGGCCATCCACGATGTGCATTACATGGCCAACTACATCATCGGAGACAGAAGCATCCTCTTCAACATTCAGGAAATCTCTACCACCGACCACTCCAAGTTCGGCAACGGCACCATCAAGGAAGGCGAGCCCGAGGATGTGCGTGTGTGGCTTGAGGTGATGAACGAAATTGGGAACCGTAAGATTTTGCCTTTCGATGGCATGATCACTGCCGATGCCTACCTTTGGGCCAAATATACCGACGACACCAAGTTGCAGGAACGCCTAAAGGAAATCACCCAGGCCAGCGTCGACTTTCATCGTGGCTATTACGGCACTATTGGCGAATCATGCGTCATCAAGAACTGCTGGATCCTGAAGGATGCCAAGGTTGGACCGCATTGTTATATCAAAGGGGCCAGCAAACTGAAAAACATCACCATCAACTCATCGGAAGAGGAGCCTTCGCAAATCGGTGAAGGGGTCATCTTGGTGAATGGTGTGACGGGATTTGGTTGCCGTATTTTCTATTCCGTGGTGGCTACTCGTTTCGTCTTGGGCGATAATTGTAATTTGAAATATGGTGCACGTCTGATTAACTCTGTTTTGGGCGACAACTCCACCATTTCGTGCTGCGAGGTGCTGAACAACCTTATCTTCCCTTCGCACGAACAGCATCACAACAACTCCTTCCTCATCTCGGCTTGCGTGATGGGACAGAGCAATATGGCTGCCGGTGCCACCATGGGTTCCAACCACAACAGCCGCGCCACCGATGGCGAGATTGTGGCCTCGCGTGGCTTCTGGCCTGGACTCTGCTCCAGCGTGAAGCACTCGTCGAAGTTCGCCTCATTCACCTTGCTGTCGAAGGCTGACTATCCCAGCGAACTCAACATTATGTTGCCCTTCTGCTTGGTCAACAACAATACGGCCAAGAACGAGCTGGAAGTCATGCCCGCTTATTGGTGGATGTACAACATGTACGCCATTGCGCGTAACACTTCGAAGTATATCAGCCGTGACAAGCGCAAACGCAAAATCCAAAACATCGAGTTCGAAACCCTTGCTCCCGATACCGTTGAAGAAATCATCGAAGGTCGCAAGTTGCTCGAAGTTTGGGTAGCCAAGGCCTATCTTCGCACTAAGGGTGAGGATCCTGAGAAATACGAGTATTACGACTTGCGCGAATGCGGTAAGAACCTTCTTGACAACGAACCCGATACGGTGAAATCCTTGGAGGTCTTCGGCGAACATATGGAAAAAGGCAAACGCAGAGTACGCATCCTCAAGCCTTTGGAGGCTTACCATGCCTATGGCGACATGATTACCTATTATGCCGTCAGCACCCTGATGCATTATCTTGAGGCTCATCCCGAAACGGATATGGAATCCATCGTCAACCACATGAAAGGCAAGCGCCTCCGCAAGTGGATCAACCTCGGTGGTCAGACCATGCCTGTGGAATATGCCGACCAACTTCGTGCCGACATTCGTGATGGTGTGCTCAACACTTGGGACGAGATACATCACCGTTATGACGAGCTTTGGGAGAATTATCAAGCCGAGAAATTGCGTCATGCCTACTTTGCGTTGATGTTCCTCTACAAAGATGAGACAGACGTGCTCACCGAAGAGATGTGGCATGAGAATTTGGATGAAGCCATCCGTATCCAGCATTTCATCTGCGCCCAAGTGTACGAAAGCCGCAAGAAAGACTATGAGAACGAATTCCGTAACGCCACCTTCCGCAACGAGGCTGAGAAACTGGCCGTTGTCGGCAGCATCGACGACGTCAGCTTTGTCAAACAGATCCGCAAGGAAACCGAAGAATTCATTGCATTAATTCAAAAATACAGAAAAACCCATTAAAGCTACTGGCTATTGGCAATAGGCTGTTAGCTATTAG
This sequence comes from uncultured Bacteroidia bacterium, assembly GCA_902801625.1. Classification (GTDB taxonomy): domain Bacteria; phylum Bacteroidota; class Bacteroidia; order Bacteroidales; family F082; genus Limimorpha. The sequence continues at coordinate 172,348 of CADCJI010000005.1, forward strand.
CAATTAGCCGTTAGCCAACGTATGATGCGGCTAATTGCTAACGGCTAATAGCTAAAAGCCAACTAAGCCAGAAGCCAGAGGCCAAAAGCCAAAAGCCAGAAGCAACTGAATAACTGAATAACTGAACAACTAAAATACAAAATACTATGAGAGTCATTATTGAAAAAAACTACGACGCCATGTCGCGTTGGGCTGCTAACCATATCGTTGAACGCATCAATGCCTTCAAGCCAACCGCTAAGAAACCTTTCATTCTGGGTCTGCCTACGGGCTCCACACCTATCGGCACCTACAAAGAGTTGGTGCGCCTTTACAAGAAAGGCCAAGTCTCCTTCAAGAATGTGGTCACCTTCAACATGGACGAATATGTCCGCATTCCCGAAGACCACCCCGAGAGCTACCACAGCTTCATGTGGAACAATTTCTTCAAGCACATCGATATCAAGAAGGAGAATGTCAACATCTTGAACGGCAACGCTGAAGACCTTGAGGCTGAGTGTGCCCGCTATGAGGAGAAGATCAAGAGCTACGGCGGCATCGACCTCTTCATGGGTGGCATTGGTCCCGATGGCCACATCGCCTTCAACGAGCCTGGCAGCTCTTTGACTTCACGCACCCGTGTGAAGACCCTCACCAGCGACACCATCATCGCCAATTCCCGCTTCTTCGACAACGATATCAATAAGGTGCCGAAGACTGCTCTCACCGTGGGTGTGGGTACTGTCATGGACAGCCGTGAAGTGATGATTCTGGCCAATGGTCACGGCAAAGCCCGCGCCTTGGCCCATGCCATTGAGGGTGCCGTCAGCCAAATGTGGACCGTCAGTGTGCTGCAGATGCATCCGAAAGGCATTATCGTCTGCGACGATGCCGCCTGCGATGAAATGACCTACGGTACCGTGAAGTACTTTAAGGATATAGAAAAGAATAATTTGTAATAGCTATTGGCTATTGGCTTCTGGCCTCTGGCAGCTTGAACGTTGCTTTTAGGTCAGAAGCCAAGCCTGAAGCAATGTGTAATAAAAAAGCCAGAGGCCAGAAGCCAAACAAAAATGAAAAACTTCGCGATAATCGGCGTTGGTGGCTACATTGCCCCGCGTCACCTCAAAGCCATCAAAGACACTGGTAACAACCTTGTCTCCGCCTACGACAAAAGCGACAGCGTGGGCATCATGGACAGCTATTTCCCCAAGGCTGCCTTCTTTACCGAACAAGAACTTTTCGACCGCCACAACACCAAGTTGCGCGACAGCGGCACCAACATAGACTATATAAGCGTCTGCACGCCTAATTATCTGCACGATGCCCATACTCGTTACGGTTTGCGTCTCGGTGCCGATGTCATTTGTGAGAAGCCTCTCGTGCTCAACCCGTGGAACATCGATGCCTTGCAAAAGGTGGAACAGCGTCAGGGACATAAGGTCAACACCATCCTGCAGTTGCGCTTGCACGACAAAATTGTTGCACTCAAGAAGAAAGTCGAGGAAGGCCCGAAAGACAAAATCTACGACATTGACCTGACCTACATCACCTCACGGGGCAACTGGTATTATGCCTCATGGAAAGGCGATGTCAACAAGAGTGGCGGCATTGCCACCAACATCGGTGTGCATTTCTATGACATGCTGAGCTGGATTTTCGGCGACGTGGCAAAGAATATAGTCCACGTGGCTTCGCACGACCGTGTGGCAGGCTATCTGGAACTGAAGCGTGCCCGCGTGCGTTACTTCCTTAGCATCAATGCCGACACCCTGCCGGAGAATGCCGTGGAAGGCGAGAAGCGCACCTATCGTACCATCATGATTGACGGTGAGGAGTTTGAGTTCAGCCAAGGTTTCACCGAGTTGCACACCAAGAGCTATGAGAACATTCTGGCTGGTCATGGCTTTGGCTTGGAGGACGCTCGTCGTTGCATCGAGATTGTGTATGAGATTCGCAACGCGAAGCCTGTCGGCCTCATCGGTGATTATCATCCCATGGCTAAGCTCCCGCTGAGCGGTCATCCGTTTGGGTGGAAGTGATGCCAGCCTCCCATGTCATTCCTAGTGGAGGCTTGTGCGACTTGGAATCTATGGGAGGCGGTTCAAAAGGCAAAACCCATAAAGGACGGCCTCACCAGGCATAGATCCCTTGCCTTTGCCCACAAGCCTTCGCAGGGATGACATACCTGTTGAGGCCTGCACTCAACATTGGGATGACATGCTTTCTGAAACCTGAATAGACAGAATAACAATTACTACTATAATATGAAAGACACAAAAATCTGTGTAATAGGCCTCGGCTATGTGGGTCTGCCCCTTGCCCGCCTGTTTTCAACGAAGTTCGAGACCATCGGCTTCGACATGAACCAGCGTCGTGTGGATGCCCTGATGACGGGTCACGACGCTACCCTTGAAGTCAGCGACGAGCTACTTCAAGATGCCATCAAGAACCACGGCTTCCGTTGCACCACCAACCTTGAGGAGATCAAGCAGTGCAACTTCTATGTGGTGGCCGTGCCCACTCCTGTCGACAGCGACAACCGCCCCGACTTGCGTCCCTTATGGGGAGCCTCCGAGACCGTCGGTAAGGTCATCAGCAAGGGTGATGTGGTGGTGTACGAAAGCACCGTCTATCCCGGCGTGACCGAGGAGGAATGCCTGCCCGTGGTGGAGCGCGTCAGCGGACTGAGGTTCAATGTCGACTTCTATGCCGGCTATAGTCCCGAGCGCATCAACCCCGGTGACAAGCAGCACACCGTTGAAAAGATTAAGAAAGTAACCTCTGGTTCCACGCCTGAGATTGCCGATTATGTGGACGAAGTCTACAACAGCGTCCTCGTCAACGGCACGCACAAAGCCCCGAGCATCAAGGTGGCTGAGGCCTCCAAAATCATCGAGAACAGCCAGCGTGATGTCAACATCGCCTTCATGAACGAATTGGCGAAGATTTTCAATGCCATGGGTATTGACACGCACGATGTGATTGAAGCCGCCAGCAGCAAGTGGAACTTCATCAAGCTGAGCCCCGGCTTAGTGGGCGGCCACTGCATCAGCGTCGACCCCTATTACCTTATCCAAAAGGCTCAAGTTTACGGTGTGCTCCCCCGCGTGATGAGCAATGCACGCCGTCTCAACGACGGCATGGGTGCTTATGTGGCCAACCAGACCATCAAATGCATGAACAAGAAGGGTGTGATGGTGAAGAACGCCAAGATCCTCATCTTGGGCATCACTTTCAAGGAGAACTGCCCCGACATCCGCAACACCAAGGTGGTCGACATCTACCACACGTTGCGCGAGTACACGCCCAACATCACGGTCTATGACCCTTGGGCCAATGCCGAGCATGTGTTCCAAGAATACGGTGTGACCGTGACCAACGAAGTCCCGGCAGCCCAATTCGACGCGGTCATCCTCGCCGTGGCACACAAGGAGTTCCTTGATTTGGATGTGAAATCCTTTGTGAAAGACAATGGTGTCATTTATGACGTGAAAGGCATTTTGCCCCGTGGGATTATTGACGGTAGGTTGTAGTTTTTAGGTTAATGCTAGACTCCCATGTCATTCCAACAGAGGCTGGTGGGGAAGGAGGGAATCTATGGGAGGCGGCTCGAATAAATAAAAAACCAGACGGCTTTTGAAGCCATAGATCCCATGCTCGCGCACTGCCAACCGCAGGGATGACATGCCTTCAAAAGCCTGTTCAAACTGTAAAATAACAAACAATGAACATCGCAGTAGCAGGCACAGGCTATGTCGGCCTGAGCATCGCCACCTTGTTGGCGCAACACAACCATGTGGTTGCAGTAGATGTCATCCCTCAAAAGGTCGAACTTATCAACCAAAGGAAGTCACCTATTCAGGATGAATACATCGAAAAATATCTGGCTGAAAAGGATCTCGACCTGACCGCTACTCTTGACGGTGCATCGGCTTACAAGGATGCTGAGTTTGTCGTCATTGCCGCTCCGACCAACTATGACCCGCAGAAAAACTTCTTTGACACAAGCCATGTGGAAGAGGTCATAGATTTAGTGCTGTCGGTCAACCCTGAGGCTGTGATGGTTATCAAGAGCACCATCCCGGTGGGTTACACCCGCAGCCTTTATGTAAAATATGCTGCCAAGGGTGTGAAAAGGTTTAACCTCTTGTTCTCACCCGAGTTTTTGCGCGAGAGCAAGGCATTGTACGACAACCTCTATCCTAGTCGCATTATCGTTGGCTACCCGAAACCTATCAAGGGTTATGATTTGGAGAACGAAGCCATAAAGCGATTGGCTTGTTCTGATCTTGAAGAAAAGGCGCATCAATTTGCGATGTTACTTCAGCAGGGTGCCATCAAGCAGGATGTGCCAATCCTTTTCATGGGCATGAAAGAGGCTGAGGCCGTGAAGCTTTTCGCCAATACTTATCTGGCTTTACGCGTGAGTTATTTCAATGAGTTGGATACTTATGCCGAGGTGAAAGGTCTCGACACTCAGGCTATCATCGATGGTATCTGCCTCGATCCCAGAATCGGCAGCCATTACAATAATCCCTCCTTCGGCTATGGCGGCTACTGTCTACCCAAGGACACCAAGCAACTCCTTGCCAACTACGAAGACGTGCCAGAGGACCTTATCCGCGCCATCGTGGATAGCAACCGCACCCGTAAGGATTTCATCGCCGACCAAGTGCTCAAGAAAGCGGGGTATTATGACTACTACGACCAAGGTCAATACAATGCTGCCCATGAGCACCATTGTATCATCGGTGTTTATCGCCTGACGATGAAATCGAACAGCGACAACTTCCGCCAGAGCAGCATTCAAGGCGTGATGAAGCGCATCAAGGCCAAGGGCGCGGAGGTTATTATCTACGAGCCGACATTGGAGGATGGCACTACATTCTTTGGCAGCCTGGTGGTCAACGACATGGCTAAGTTCAAGGCCATGAGTCAGGCGATCATCGCCAACCGTTATGATAGCGTGTTGGACGACGTGAAGGAGAAAGTGTATACAAGGGATATCTTTAAGCGGGATTAAATAATCATGTTCCCTAAAACCGACCCATCATACTTCGACGGTCCTTGGAACTTTGAGAAGACCGAACACGCTGTGCTCGGCCTCTGCAAGATCCTCGACCGTTACGCCCATAAGCTGACGCTGGAAGACTTGCAGAACGACCCACGTTGTGCCAAGATTCCCAATCTGAGTCTTGACACGGTTCAAGAGGTCATCCGAGATGTGGAAGCCAAGCTCTGGCGTGGCGCGCAGTTCTTCGAGAACGAAGTCATCTACCACACGGGTCCGCACCACGATGACATCATGCTTGGCATCATGCCCTTCATCAACAGGCAGCTGCGCTCGCCCAAGAACCAGGTGCATTTTGCCATCATGACCTCGGGTTATCACAGCGTCACCGATGCCTTCTTGCAGAAGGCCATGGAAGACACCTTGGACTACCTGTATCAAGGCCGCATCCAAATGGTGCGCTACCCCGATTTCTTCGAGCAGGGCTATCGGTTCAAGCAGGAGAAAGACATCCACCATTACCTCGACAATGTCGCCCGTCGCAACCCCGACGAGATGCGCCGTGGCTTTTGTCACCGCATTCTCCGCGATGCCGTAGGTCTTTGGGGATTGAAGAGCGTCGACGATGTCGAGACGCGTTTCAAGATGGAGATTGGGAACCTCAAGGAAGGCAAGCCCAACAGCCATGAGATTCAGAAGCTCAAAGGCGAGATCCGCGAATTTGAAGAGGAGCTTGTGTGGGCCTATACCGGTACCGCCTTGGACCATATCCATCACTTGAGGTTGGGGTTGTATGAAAGTAAAAGCGAGGTCCCTGAGCCCGTCGAAGGGCCGACAAAAAACGGACCGGCCTGTCGACAGGCTCAAGGACCTGTTTTTTCCCGCGATATTGAGCCCATCCTCAATCAATTCCGAGAATTGAAGCCCACCGTCATCAGCGTCGCCATCGACTCGGAGGGACTAGGACCTAACACGCACTACAAGGTCATGCAAAGCATCGCCGAGGCTGTCAGGCTGTGGGGTGAGGAAGCAGACCTCAGCAAGCTGAGGATCTTTGGCTACCGCAATGTCTGGTCGACTTTCCATCCTGCCGAGGCCAATGTGTATGTGCCCGTGTCGCTCAATGCTTTCGCCGTGTTCGAGAAGGCCTTCAAAGACAGCTATCTCACACAGGTCAAGGCGGAGTTTCCCAATCCGGATTTTGATGGTCCTTTCAGCGAATTAGCAGAGACAATCTGGGTGAAGAATTACAAGGATGTGCAGTTCCTCCTCGGTAAGGACTTTTTCTTTGAGAATGCCCACCCGCTCATCCGCGCCACACATGGACTGATTTTCTTGAAGGAGATGGACGCGAAGGGATTTGTCGCCCTAGCGGAGGAGATGAAACAAAAGATAAATGTGTAGTTTAAGCCGCCTATGTCATTCCAAGTGGAGGATGTGCGACTGGAATCTATAGGCGGCGGCTTGAAAAATAGACTTTAAATGACGGTATTATAAAGCATAGATTCCAAACGCGCGTTTCCCTGCAAGGAATGACATGCTTTATAATCCCTGCAAAACACCTCTAAATGGATTTCCTATCCCACCATTGGCTCGACATCACCACCACAGCTCTCGGTCTCGCCTATATCCTCCTGGAATACAAAGCCAGCGTATGGATGTGGGTCGTGGGCTTCGTGATGCAGTCCTTGGGCATCTTACTCTATTACCAAAAAGGCCTATACGCCGACTGCGGCATGGAGTTCTACTACCTGGCCATGACCGTCTACGGCTTCATCGCCTGGATGCGGCATAAGCAGAAGGCCAAGGACCTCCCCATCCGGCACATGCCAAAGAAGATGGCTTTTATTTGGATAGGGGTAGGCTTGGCCGTCTGGGCCTTCATCTACTTTGTGCTGAGCCGTTTCACCAACTCCAATGTCCCTGTAGCCGATGCCTTCACCACGGCATTAAGCATTGTGGGCATCTGGGCCTTGGCGCGCAAGTACTTGGAGCAATGGTTTGTCTGGATTGTAGTGGATATCGTCACTAGTGTGCTATATTTTTACAAGGACATCCCTTTCAAGGCCAGTCTTTATGCCTTGTATGTCATCATCGCCGTGTTCGGCTACTTCAAGTGGAAGAAAATGATGGCGACCAGCAAGGTTTGAATCTATGCCTGCCTCAAAAATAAAATATAACTACAAAATATATGTCAGTATTTAAAGACAAAACCCTTCTCATCACGGGAGGCACAGGCAGCTTCGGCAACGCCGTGCTGAACCGTTTTTTGAGAACCGATATTGGAGAAATCCGCATCTTCAGCCGCGACGAGAAGAAACAGGACGACATGCGCCACGACTTTCAGGCCCGTATGCCCGAGGTGGCCAACAAGATCAAGTTCTACATCGGCGATGTGCGCAACAAGAGCACGCTGAAGTATGCCATGAAGGGCGTGGATTATGTGTTCCATGCTGCCGCCCTGAAGCAAGTGCCTTCGTGTGAGTTTTTCCCGATGGAAGCCGTCAAGACCAATGTGATAGGCACAGACAACACACTCGATGCAGCCATCGATGCCGGCGTGAAGTGCGTGATTTGTCTCTCGACCGACAAGGCGGCCTATCCCATCAATGCCATGGGTATCACCAAGGCCATCGAGGAGAAGATTGCCGTGGCCAAGAGCCGACTCTCTGGCAATACCAAGATCTGCTGCACCCGATATGGCAATGTAATGTGCTCACGTGGATCGGTGATTCCGCTTTGGATCGACCAGATTCGCAAGGGTAACCCAATTACATTGACCGAACCTAAGATGACCCGTTTCATCATGTCGTTGGAAGAGGCTGTTGATTTGGTATTGTTTGCCTTTGAACATGGCCAAAACGGTGACATCCTTGTGCAGAAAGCTCCTGCCTGCACCATACAGACCCAGGCTGAGGCAGTGTGTGAGCTGTTTGGACATCAGTGGGGTGGCGGTGCTTCGACAGGATCAGCAGTCGAAAACATCAAGGTGATAGGTATCCGCCACGGCGAGAAGATGTACGAAACCCTCCTTACCAAAGAAGAATGCGCCAAGGCGGAGGATATGGGCAACTTCTATCGTGTGCCTGCCGACAACCGCGACTTGAACTACGACAAGTATTTCAAGGAAGGCGACATAAAACTTGCCACTATCGAAGAATTCAACAGCGACAACACCTATCGGCTCAACCTTCAGGAGACTATTGATAAAATCGCCTCTTTGGAGTACATCCAAAACGAGTTGAACGGTATACCCAACATCGTTAAGTGATTTCAATAGAACAACGAAAAACACGAATTAACCCGAAAAATAGATACCCTTTTCGTGTCATTTCGGGTATTTCGATGTTGAAAAAGAAAGAAACTAGATGAAAGTATTAGTTACAGGTGCAAAAGGATTCGTTGGCAAGAATTTATGTGCGGAGCTCAACAACATAAAAGACGGCAAGGCTCGCTGCTACGGCGACCTCAAGATTGATGCCGTCTACGAATACGACATCGACAGCAAGCCCGAGGAGTTGGATGACTATTGCCAAGACTGTGACTTCGTCTTCAACCTAGCCGGGGTCAACCGTCCCAAGGAACAGAGTGAGTTCATGCAAGGCAACTTCGGCTTTGCCAGCACGCTGCTCGACACCTTGAAGAAATACAACAACCGCTGTCCCGTGATGCTTAGCTCATCCCAGCAAGCCTCGCTGACGGGGCGCTTTGGTAACTCGGAATACGGCCGTTCAAAGAAAGCAGGGGAGGAGCTCTTCCTTCAATATGAGCAGGACTTCCTACTTTCCAACTCTAAACTAACTACAGACTCTCAACTCTCAACTCTAAACTCTCAACTTAAGCCCCGTGTGCTGATTTACCGCTTTCCGAACCTCTTCGGTAAATGGTGTCGTCCCAACTACAACAGCGCCGTAGCCACTTTCTGCAACAACATCGCCAATGACTTGCCCATCACCGTCAACGATCCGAGTGTGGAACTGGAGCTGCTTTACATTGATGACCTAGTAGCTGAAATGATGAACGCCCTGCAGGGCAAGGAGCATCGCTGCGACTTCGATGGTCTGGGTGTGTTCCCGATGGAGAAAGGGCTGTATTGCTATTGTCCGGTTACCCATCATGTGAAGTTAGGCGAGATTGTGGATTTGCTCTATCGCTTTGCGGAGCAACCCAAGACCTTGATGATTCCCCAGATTCCCGAAGGAAGCTTTGCAAAGAAGTTATATTCCACCTATCTCTCGTATCTTCCTAAGGAGAAGGTTGCTTATCCAGTGAAGATGAAAGTGGATGATAGAGGTTCTTTCACCGAATTGGTGCATTTGGCCAACTGCGGACAGGTGAGCATCAACATCAGCAAGCCCGGCATCACCAAGGGCCAGCACTGGCACCATAGCAAGTGGGAGCTTTTCATCGTGGTGAAAGGACACGGCTTGATTCAGGAGCGCAAAGAGGGCACCGATGAAGTCATTGAGTTCGAGGTGAGCGGCGACAAGATAGAGGTGGTGCACATGCTCCCAGGCTACACGCATAATATCATCAACCTCTCAGACACAGAGGACTTGGTCACGGTGATGTACTGCAACGAGGTCTTCAATTCTTCTCACCCGGATACGTTCTTTGATCCAGTTTAGTTGATAAACAACGAAAGACACAAATTTCCACGAAAAAGTATTTGTTTTAATAAGCATCTGTTTACATGGGAGAAGTATTATATCCAAAGGAATCATATAAAATCATAGGTGCCATATATGAAGTTCACAAGCATTTAGGGCCGGGTTTACTTGAGAAGGTGTACCAAGAAGCTTTGGAGCAGGAATTTTTGTTGCAGGAAATACCTTTTGAAAGAGAAAAAGAATTTGAAGTCGTATATAAAGGGAAAGCCTTACAACAAAAGTATATTGCAGATTTTGTTTGTTTTGACAAAATTATCGTTGAACTGAAAGCAGTAGAAGAATTGATTCCGTTTCATACTTCACAGGTATTGAATTATCTAAACATCACTGGACTTAAACTAGGTTTGCTTGTTAATTTCAATGCAAGGAAAGTAGTGCCTCGGCGGATAGTAAGATTTGATAATGAGGAAGAGGAATGATTGTATTTAAACATTGAAAAGCGCGAGTTGGCACGAAAAACAATGAGTTCTATTTTTTTTAGTGTTTTTTCGAGTCTTTTGTTGTTAAATTGAAGAGAATCGTCAAATGAATTAAATAACAACGAAAAACACGAATTATCACGAATATTTGATGATTCTAATTCGGGTAATTTAGGGTCTTTCGTTGTTAAATAAGAAAAAACAACCAGATGTTTAAAAACAATGGAAAACTAAAGCTATTGATCATCGTCGGCACGCGCCCGGAGATTATCCGTCTTGCCGCTGTGATTAACAAATGCAGACAATATTTCGACTGTATTTTGGCCCATACCGGACAGAACTACGACTACAACCTCAATGGCGTCTTCTTCAAGGACCTGAAGCTCGCCGACCCCGAGGTATATATGGATGCCGTAGGCAACGACCTGGGCGAGACCATGGGCAACATCATCGCCAAGAGTTACCAACTCATGGTGGAGATTAAGCCTGACGCTGTCCTCGTTTTGGGCGACACAAACAGTTGCCTCAGTGTCATCGGTGCCAAGCGTCTTCATATCCCTATCTTCCACATGGAAGCGGGCAACCGCTGCAAGGACGAATGTCTGCCTGAGGAGACCAACCGTCGTATTGTCGACATCATCAGCGATGTGAATATGGCCTATAGCGAGCATGCCAGAAGGTATTTGGCCGACTGTGGCCTGCCCAAGGAGCGTACCTATGTGACGGGTAGTCCTATGGCCGAAGTATTGCATAACAATCTCAAAGAGATAGAGAGCAGCGACATCTTCAATAAGCTCAACTCCCAACTTTCAACTCTCAACTTACCACTGACTCTAAACTCTAAACTCTCAACTCTACACTTAGAGCCGAAAAAGTATATACTTCTGAGTGCCCATCGTGAGGAAAACATCGACACGGAGAAGAACTTCCTCAGCCTCTTCAATGCCATCAACGCCATGGCTGAGAAATACGACATGCCCATCCTCTACAGTTGCCATCCCCGCAGCCGCAAGCGCCTCGAAGCCAGCGGATTCAAACTTGATCCGCGTGTCATCCAGCACGAGCCTCTAGGCTTCCACGACTACAATTGCCTTCAGATGAATGCCTTCGCTGTGGTGAGCGATAGTGGTACCTTGCCCGAGGAGAGCAGTTTCTTTACTAGTGTGGGACATCCCTTCCCGGCGGTATGCATTCGTACCAGTACTGAGCGTCCTGAGGCTTTGGACAAAGGATGTTTCTTCATTGCCGGCATCGACACGGACAGTCTGTTGCAAGCAGTAGATACGGCAGTGACAATGAATGCTAATGGTGACCATGGCATTCCTGTGCCCGACTATGTGGATGAGAATGTGAGTACCAAGGTGGTGAAGATCATTCAGAGCTATACGGGTATTGTGAATAAGATGGTCTGGCGGAAGTAATTTGTAAACAACGAAAGGCACGAATTACCCCGAAAATGACTCTTTTGGTTTCGTGCTTTTAGGGTTTTTTGTTGTTAAATTAAAAATGCTCATAGATACCAAACTACTTGATGAGCTAACCGCTCAGGCCAAGGCCTCGCCAAAACTAAGGATGAACTTTGACCTGCGCAACACGCCTGATGACCAAAGCCAGCGCATGCTGAACGCCTTGGAGCCTGGCACGGTGATGCCCATCCATCGCCATCAGAACACTTCCGAGACCGTTGTGGTGCTCCGTGGCAAGGTGAAGTGGCTCTATTATAACGACAAGGGTGAGCTTAAGGACACTATCCTCGTTGAAGCGGGCGGCGACATCTGTGGCCTCAGCGTCCCCAAGGGACAATGGCATTCGTTGGAGTGCCTCGAATCGGGTTCCGTCATCCTTGAAACCAAAGACGGACCTTGGGAGGCGTTGAAGGAGGAAGATATATTGTGAACATCGAAAACCCCGAAAGAACCAAAAAGAGATTTACACTTTCAACTCTACACTATACACTGTCTCTAAACTCTAAACTCTGAACTCTAAACTATACCCATGAATATCGCAGTAGCAGGCACTGGCTATGTCGGGCTTTCCATCGCCACCTTGTTGGCACATCACAACCACGTCACCGCAGTGGATGTTGTTCCCGAAAAGTGTTATGCTGCAAACTAAAAATCCTAAATTAACCAAGATGGCTGTCATCAAAGAATATATCAATGTAAGGGACGATAGGTTATTGGATGGCTTGACTCCAGTGGTTCGTTTGATGACCCGAATTGAAGCATTATCTGAGACAGAAGCAGTTACAATCGATTTCGGTGATACAGTTTTTATTACTCCTGTGTGTGCATTATCGATGATAGTATACTTGGCAGGGTGTGGAAGAAAGGTTTCCATGAGAAATATACCAGATTATCTTGAAACAATAGGTATAACTAATGGTGGAATAAAACCTGACCAAATGCGACGGACTGAGTTTTTAGCCATAATGGAGAAGTATTCTGCAAAAAGTTACATTCCCATCGTCAGTTTTGCAGCAAGCGAAAACATTGATGACAAGGAGGCTATTTCTTCTGTTGTAGAGAATATTCTTATTCGTCAACTGAACATCCGTCCGAATGTGGCTATGGGTCTGAAGTATATGGTGGAAGAGACCCTTGATAATATCACCGAGCATTCTAAGTCGAAGCGAGGATTTATTATGGCGCAGGCCTATCCTAGGAAAGGGTATCTTGACATTTGTATGGCTGACAACGGTGTAACATTGTTGGGTAGTTACAAAAAGCTGGCAGATAATGAGATTGTTGATGACTTGGAAGCCATTAAGGCCGCAAATCGAGGTATTTCGAGTAAGAATCTTCCTGAAGCAGAAAATCGAGGTTATGGCATCCAAACCTCGAAACGAATGCTAGTAGAAGGTTTGGGAGGACAATATCTGATGATTTCAGGTAGTTGCATGTATTTGAAAAGTCCAGGACACGATAATGTTTATAGTGTCCCAGATGGTTTGCGTTGGAATGGAACAATTGTTGCATTGCGCATTCCAGTTGATTCTTCTCAGTTTAATTATGTCAATTATTTAGAATAAAACAAAGTGGATTATGAAAACGATAGATATAGCTCAAATCCTTTCTCCAGATTTAAAGTCCAGGATGAGGGCGCAAGATTTGAAGCTGTTGATAGAGAACAGCGAGGCTGATGTTGTAGAAATAGATTTCCACGGGGTGAAGTTTGCCACACGTAGCTTCATCGATGAGTTCTATAATCTCTTTCTAAAGAATCCGGAGGCAAATGCCTTCAAGGTGGAATTGACTAATGTGCCCGAGGACATCAAAACCATGCTTGATGCCGTGAGCCGCACGCAAGTCCGTGCCAAAGTGATTCCCTCGCAGATGCAAGAGATTTCTTTTGCCAATGTGAAAGAGTTCTTGAATTATTTGAGTTCGGTAGCGTTGTAGATTTAAATATCGAAAAACCCGAAAGAAACGAAAAGAGTTTTACACTTTCAACTCTAAACCAACAAGACTATGAAAATCTTTCAAACATATAAAACCGAGAAAGGTAAACACAAAATCAACAGGGGTTTGTTATGGGAATACCGTTTGGAGGACTTCGACTGGCAGAAATATCGTAGGGTTGTGGTTGAGCGTGTCATTAAAATGGGGAGACTCTCTGACTGGTATGGGGCTTTCGACCTCTATGGTGGAATCCGGGGGTTCCGTAAGATTGCCCGTGACGAGGTGGTGGACTTGACGCCTCGTGAGTTGGATTTTGTATGTATGGCGTTGAATATCAACAAAACGGAAACAAGATGTTACAAACAAGAACAGTTAAGACGTCAACACTTGGGTGATGCTATTATGACTGATAACCCAGATAAAGTGTATTTGACAGCTCCATTGAAAAAAAGAGACCTGTCTAAACTCTGAAGGGGTCTTTCATCTTATAGATAGACTATTACTTCGAAAATATCCCATGATTCAACAAGAATACCTTTCCAACTGGCACGATAGCTTTGTGAACTATAAAAACAAAGACATGAAACAAAAAGAAATGAACGAACAGATAGAATTGATAATGAAATTCATAGACGCTTTTAGCGAGCCTAATCCCACGCCCGAGCAAAAGATTATCAAGGCACTCGTTAAGGCGGCTTTACTTAGCGATAACTTAGTGTTATATATTGGAGAGGTCTCAAGGGCTTTACATGGTTTTGGAAAAGTTAATGGCGACACGGTGAAAGGAATGGTCGAATATGTGAAAGCCCAACATGAAGTTCAGATTCGCAATCTTGATTGTTCTGAAGAGGAAAAAGATGATATGGTAAAGCAGGAGGAGAATCGGTTGACCAAAGCTGAAGTCTGGATTCTTGGGTCTTTGGCACATTTGGGTTTGTTGAAATGATAAATGCTTGTGTTGTATTCAAATCTGTTTCACTTCAGAATCTCTGCAAATAGCTGATTTTACTAGTATTTCAAAGAACTATATTGTTTTTTAGTGGACAGCAATATAAAAATACGATTAAATAAAATGAAAGAATCTATAGTAATAAGGCATTTTGGTCCTATTGATCATCTTGAATTAGAGGATATCAAACCAATCACTGTTTTTGTCGGTGAATCGGGCAGTGGTAAAAGCACTATCATGAAAGTACTTGCCATTTTCCGTTGGATTTACAAGATGGTAGGAATACGTTCCTATATGAAGGACTATTCTAGTATAAAGAAGTCGCCGTTTAGGTTTAATTTTCCATTTTACTTGAAACAGGATGGACTGAATGGATACCTTTCCCAGGATACCTATATTCATTATTCGCGAGGCTTATGCGCTATGGAATATAGCAACTCAAAGTTCAAGTTGTTGAGGCAACGCATTCCGGCCAATGAGTTGAATCTTGAGAAAATTTCTTATATTTCCGAAAAACGGAACCTTATTCCTGATGTTCTTGACCATAATCTTGTTATCACCAAGAAAGCTTTTTATCTTAACGAAGTTTGGGGTGATTATATGTTGGCAGCTGAGCAGATTCAGGAGCTGGACATGCCTTTCACCAATGTCAAGTTTGTGAAACGCAAAACCAAGCAGGGTATAAAACATAGCATTCAACCCATGGGTACTAGTAGACCATATACCATTGATTTGAAAGAAGCATCGTCGGGTATGCAGTCGTCGACCCCATTGTCGTTGATTGTAGAGTATTTTTCTCATCACTATGATTTGGTTAAAGCTATGAACAAGTCTGTCCTCTCATATCTGTCGGAACAAGATAATTTGAAAGATTTTCATAGTGAGATGAATATTGGTGATTTTCCATCCAAAAGGGTCAATCTCTTCATCGAGGAGCCTGAACTAAGCCTTTTCCCGGATAACCAAGTGGGGTTAATAGATTTTCTTGTTGACCGATGCTTCCGTTCAAAGACTGGGGATTATGACATCACTATGATGATTTCTACCCACAGTCCTTATATTGTGAATTATTTAAATGTGTTGTTGCGTCGGCCTGAAAACTGCATTCATATCAACAAAGAATGGCTCTCTGTTTATCGTTTATATGAGGGTGGTATTCAGGATTTGATGATGCGTAATGCCGATAATGAAGTGGTAGCTGTTGATACCCGAGATTTGTCGGAAACCATGCAAACCATTTACAATGAATATGTGGGACTGAAAAGTGTTATGCAATGATTGATCTTTTGCAAAACGATTATATTGCTCATTTTGGATTGACTGGTAGTTACACTTTGGTTCATCATACTGTACAGGGAAGTGTTGTGTTTCATGACGAGATAGCTTGTGAAGATTGTAAAAATCGGGAAAAACAACAATGTGATGCTGCTACCGATGAGCAGAATTTCAAACTATCTTCAAATTCAGAGGTGGAAGTTGTCAACATTGAGCAATTCTTTAACCAGTTCGATGGCAAACGGGCCGGGGTGAGTGGTCGTTGTGACTTGATGTTGTACTCCAATAATAAGATTGCGTTTGTGGATATGTATTGTGGCCAGCAGAAATTTGTTTATCCATATGCCAATCAGAAAGGTTTGCAGGAGGGGAAGTTGGCAAAGGTTCGAAAACAGATTACAAATACAATTGACAAGTTATGTGAAGTGCCATCAATTCGTATGAAGATGTTGTTTTACAGGAAAAAGGTGGGCGTTTTTGCTTGTCGTAAGAAACAACCCATGGGAGAAGGTACTCCCGATGAGGAGAACATGCAAGTTTTTTTTCATCCAACCTTGGAAACGAAAGCTTTTACACTCCTAGCCAATGGTTTTGAGTTTATTACCGTTGAGTATCCTGATGAGTTTATTTGGTGAATGAGTGTCTAACAAGATGTTTTCTGCCGTGATTGTGTTGAGATTTATCTTCCGAATGGTTTCGGCAAAGATATTCTAACGAAAGCTTTTGGTTACCCAATAGAAAAAAAACATAAATCGACCTTATACAATTTTTAACCTTGTTCAATAACGATCGTTTGATAATGTTCTTTTCGGTAAAACCAACACGAAGAAACTCATCATAGACTCGTAATCAATATGGAAGTGTTTAATACTGCTCAAATAAACAAAGCTCAGTTCAGCGAAGATGTGAGATTTGCCGTCAGATACGGTTACCAGTACCGTCTTGTTGCTGAGGAAAATGCCGAAGAAGAAAACAGTTTAAAATATAATCTTCCTGCGGCATCAGACTTTTTGTATTGGTTGGCTAAAATGGTAATTAGTGGTGTTGCGTTCGAAATCATAAAAACAAGTGCTGCGGCATTATGGCAGAAGTTGAAGCAAAGCAACGAAGCGATTCCTGAAGATGTAAACAAGATTATGGTTGATGAAGAAGAATTGAAGCGTTTTGTCCATTATGTTGACGAGTTTAACCTCAAGAATCTGAGCGCAACTGAGAAGGAATTTTTGTTTATTAGAGAAGAGATTATTGCAGATTATGTAGGAGATAAAGCAGGTGAGATATATGAGAATTACCACCGTGCTCCAAAACAAAAGGAGTTTGAGATGATAACAAAAGAGGCGATCGTTTTAGCCGACAGACTATTAAAAAAAAGCTCGTCAAGCAAGTAAATAATCATACTATTCTCAACTCTTTCACCCCAACACTTTCAACTATCTCTAAACTCTAAACCCTCAACTCTAAACTATCAATTGTAAATTCTCAATTATCAATTCTCACTGCGTTGCCCTAATCGGTCTCGCTCAACTTCTACTCTCAACTAACAACTCTACACTAACCACTGCCTCTAAACTCTAAACCCTCAACTCTAAACTATCAATTGTCAATTATCAATTCTCAATTCTCCCCGCGTTGCCCTAATCGGGCTCGCTCAACTTTTACTCTCAACTAACAACTCTACACCTACAACTGACTCTAAACTCTAAACTCTAAACTCTACACTATCCGCTACCTCTAAACTCTAAACACAAGAGATTTCTTTCGCCAATGTGAAAGTGTTCTTGAAAGAGATGAGTTCGATGACGTTGTAGAAAAAATACAAAGAACGTTGGGAAATTGATTGCGGAAGTTTGCGGAGAGAGGTCTAGTTTATAGTTGGAAAGATCTTATTCAAAATTTTGTATAGAAGAGATACAGTTTGTAAATCATGACAATTCAGGAAATACAGGCTTGTACAGAGTTTCAGGTGTTTGACCGAAAGAGCATTCGTATTGATGCCAAGTCGTTGGCTATTACCATCATTGCGTTTGCGAATGCCGATGGTGGTAAGATAGCGTTAGGCATTGAAGATGATGGTACAATAAAGGGCGTGGATGGCCAGATTGAACACCTGAACGAATTGCTTCGTGCGGGTTTTGACTATTGTGTGCCATCAATTGCTATCTCAACCGATTATTTAGAGGTGACAGATTGCGATGGAAAACCAAACCACATCGTCATAGTGGGTGTTCCACAGAGTATGCGTGTCCATGCTAACCAAGCCGACGAGGTGTACTATCGTGTAGGCGACAAGTCAAAGAAGTTGAATTTCGAGCAGCGGATGCAGTTGGTGTATGCCAAAGGAGAGCATTATTATGAGGATGCCCCAGTGAATAATGCAAGTTGGGAGGACATCGACCTACCTGTTTTGGAGGATTATCTGCAAGTTGTTGGGTACAATAAGGGTGCAGAGGCATACATTCGCGAAAACGGGTATCTGATAAGGAAAGAGGATTATAAAGGACGAACGCTTGAAGTGCTTAGCGGCGCTGCTGTGTTGTTATTCGGCAAGAATCCGCAACGATTCTTTCAGCGGGCACAGGTGCGTGTCATCCGCTATGAAGGTACCGAAGCGAAAGTAGGTCGAGAGATGAATGTCATCAAGGACGAAATCTTCACTGGAGCTATTTTGAAAATGACCAACGATGTGCTTGCCTTTGTGAAAACACAAATCAAGGAGCACACTTATCTTGGCTCTGATGGTTTGTTTGTGACCGATGTGCAGTATCCTGAGTTTTGCTGGAAAGAAGTAATTGTGAACGCTATTGCGCATCGCGATTATAGTATCCTTGGGACGGACATCCAAGTAAAGTTGTTCGATGACCACATGACCGTTGAAAGTCCTGGTATTCTGCCTGGTCTAGTGCGGACCTATAATATACGAGAGATGCATTTCTCACGTAATCCTAAGATTGCCCAATATATGCGGGCCTATAAGTTGGTGAAAGAGTTTGGAGAAGGCGTTGACCGAATGTTTAGAGAAATGGATGAAGCGGCTTGTCCAGCCCCAGAGTACAGACAGAATGAGTTTATGGTGTATGCCACATTGCGGCAACATCAAGTAGTTGAGGAATTAAATGGCAAAGAGGGAATAGATGGCGAATTAAATGGCGAATTAAGTGGTGAATTAAATGGCGAATTAAATTCTGCTCAAAGAGTGACATTGGAATTTATACAGGAGCATCCTGGATGCAAGGCGATAGAAATTTCCGATAAGTTATCTATTCCCTTTAGTACGATAGACAAACATATACGTGTGTTGCTAAAAGGAAAACAAATCGAACGCCGCGGCAGCAAGAAGACGGGAGGGTATTATGCGGTGTGAGATGTTGATAAGACCAAAATACTCGCACAAGTTGTGCAAGGAATTACCTCGAAATCTGAAAACAGCCGAGGAAAGAAGAAAACGTGATATTTAAGGGGAAATGACAAACAATATACTACAAGAGATTGATCGCTTACACGACGAGTGTTCAAAAATGGACAAGGCGTCGCGAATAGGCTATTTGTTGGGATATCGGAAGCAACTATATTCCATGGCAGACCAGATGGCGATGTATGTTGCTTACAATGGTGGTCGTATGACACCTACGGAAAGAGTACAGGCCCAAAACCTTCTTGAGATGATAGACGTAGTTAATGAAGAAGCAAGAAAAACTAGCAATGAATTGGTGAATGAAGCAGTTTTAGGATGGATTACTAATAACCAAAACAAATGACCTATTCCGACTTCAAACAATTGATAGCTGATGCCGAAAATGACGACCATATGAAAGTAAATTTGGTTGACGCCAGTTTTAAGCCAAGATCTTGGATTAGTGTGAATAATTACATCACTTATCTTGACAATGTTGAACAATTCAATGATCAATATATTGGCCGAATTGTTTATGAGCCAGAATTTGATACAAGAGGCAGAATAACTAAAGTTCACATTATCATTCATCACCCCGCCAACGAAGATGTTCCTGAAAGGGATGATTGGATGCTGTGGGAGGTAGTTTACGGGTAAATGTATAGAAAAATGACGAATAAGGAAATCATAGGATTATTAAAACAATACAGAACACATCTGCTAAAGCTTAGGTCGCGTCAAGAATATAATTATCAGGAAACAAGGTCTTTCTTGAACAAAAACCGTCCGATGGTTCAACGCATTCTTGTCAAGACTCAAACGCTGAAGTTGATTAGTGTTGCCCCTCCTGCGTTGACGGGTGGCTATGTAATGCAAAATGTTAATCCATTGGATTATATTTTTGATCCCCCTTATGGTCTTGATATTCATGGTCATATTTGTGATGTAATAGAGCAGGCAATTGGAGTGATTGAAGCCGATTCTGAATTTGCGAATAAGTTGGAGGGTAAACCATTGAATGATAGAGACGATAAAGACTGTGATATTTGGTCACTCGTTCATCCTTCAATTTCTGAGGTATCCAAAGAACGAATGAAAGACGGCTATTATGCTGATGCTGTAGAGGCGGCTTGTAAAGCTTTGAATACAAGAGTGCGTGATATAATGTTGGATCAAACAGGTGAGGAACTTGATGGCGCAGGGCTGATGCGTAAGGCGTTTTCTCCGGGTAATCCGATCATTAGAATTGCCAGTCCAGCATCAAAGAGTGGTCATGATACACAGCAGGGTTTTATGGACATTTTTGCGGGTGTGATGACGGGCATTAGGAATCCTAAGGCTCACGATAACGAAACCATTACTAAGGAAGACGCCTTGCGCAAGTTGATTATGATTAGCTTGCTGATGTATAAAATTGATTCAAGAATAATTACGGAGTAGAAGTATAAACGCTCTAGGCTCGTTTGCGGTGATAGCCGACGCTAAAACAATAGCAACGCTAAACTCGCTTGGGCGTTGTCGAGCTGTGAAGAAGGAACACGAAGTTAACGAAAAAAGCTAAAATAAGCAAAAGCTGTTGATTTAAAAGTAGGTCAAACCCTACGATTTTGCAAAGTTGCTTCGAGCGGCGCTAGCATTACCTCAGCGTTAACCGCGACTATGGAGCGCAAGAAACCAAACAATGAGGGTATATTTGGATAATAACATTCTTGTTGATACTGAGGATGGAATATACGGGATTAAAGATTTCATGAATGTTCCCCATGCGGAGTATTATTATTCTAACGCTCATATAAGTGAATTACTGAACGGGGTTGATAAATCTATAGTGGGGTTAAAGGAAAAACGTCTTAAGACGATAGAATCTATTTGTGGAAGCAAATACTTGTTTCAAGATACGCCATCAAGAATCAGATTGGCTCTGTGCAAGCCGGAACAGGCGTATGAAAATGTTGTAAATGGGGGTTTTTTGAGAGGATACATTAATCAATTGGTGAATTACTTTACTCCTAACAGACAAGGCATCCTTGAAGAATTGAATTGGGATCCCAAAGAAGTTGGCAACTATTTACCACAGGAAATATTCGATGCAATAGAAGAAAAATTTCAAACTTCGTATCACTATGGCATACGTGAATACCTGCTTATGACCGAAGCCTATACTCAGAGTACTATCTATGCAACACTATTCAATTTGTTGGATATGGTGAGTTACCGTAAGGACAAGAACAACGTTGCGCGCCTATATGATTCTTCTCATGCGTATTATGCACAGAAGTGTGCTATACTTGTTTCAAATGATGCAAGAATGCGGATTAAAGCAGAGGCTGTCTATCATTATGTAAATATCAACACGAAAGTGATGGACGCCCAGTCCTATTTATTCGGTACTAATCAGTAATATACTATACATTTAAAAAGAAATACGTTATGAATATACTTCATATATCAGATTTACATTTTGATGGTTCTGCCAAGTTGACGGATACTGTTATAGGTAAGATTGTGGATTCTCTTAAGGAGAAGAACAAGCATGTGGACTTTATCTTGTTCACAGGCGATTTAGTACAGTCAGCTACGATAAAAGGTCATTATGATTTGGCCAAAGAAAAACTGTTCGACTATTTTTGTGATACACTTCAAATACCATCAACAAATGTTATTTTTTGCCCAGGCAATCATGATATAGACAGAAGTAGCAAGCATCCTGCTGTGATGCCCTACTTCAAACAGGAAATTAATAGCTCTAAAGATCTTAGTGATTTCTATAAGGCAAAAAATAAGGTTTATAACGATTCACTAAGTACTCTTGCTAACTATCAATCATTTGCCAAGACATATCATACTACGGTTGATGATATCTTCAGTGACCTTTACAGCTTACATTATCGCTCATACAATAATGAGACAATTGCATTTGTATGCATATATACACCTTGGCTTTCAGCTATATGGGATGACAAGGGAGAGTTGGATGACGGCAATCTTTGCTACCCTATCAACGCACTTGATGAGATATTAGAGATTGTCAAAAAGAAGGCGGACCGAAAGGTTCTTTTAATGCATCATCCCATAGGGGCAATGAAAAAGTATCTTGCATTTGAGATCGAAGACCGTATTTACAATAGTTTTGAGATGTTGTTTACTGGCCATGTTCACAAAGTGATGAACGTAGCTCGGCATACTGGTGAGAATGGATTGTTTGAGCATACGGCAAAAGCAACATTAACAAAAGGCTCAGCAATAGGATGTACCTTTATTGAGAACTTGGATTATGAGCCTAATAAGTATCTGGTAAGTGAGATAACCTATGTAAGAGACTCGAATGAGTGCCACTTTAGCTCTGAACCAGTTGTGGTTACTATTCCCGTGGGGCAAGAGAAGGAAGAACAAATACGTCTCAGAACAAAGGTTCATGAGCGCATTGAAGTAGAGATGCAGAATGCCAATAACCTCCTGCTTCAGAATGATGAAAGCGATGAGAATTCTTTCTTGACGAAGTTTAATGCTCCAAATATTAAGACCCAACGTGAAGATACTGCAAATTCATACTTAACGTCATCTGTATTAATGAGCGAATTATATGCAGCACAGAGCAATTTCATTATCTTTGGGCGCGACAAATGTGGTAAATCAACTCTTCTTAGGCGCATTCAATTGGAGTATTTAATGAATTATACTTCATATCAAAGAATTCCACTCTATCTTGATGCCAAGCAGGAATGCAATAAAATAGATGATAAATATGATTTAGAACAGATTCTAAGGAACTATCTCGCAATTAACACGAGGCAAGCTTCAGCAATTTCTCAGAGGGATACTTTGGTATTGCTGGTTGACAACTTTCGACCGGATGATGCGTTCTGTAATTATCTAAGTGTATTTATCAAAACCCACCCTTATTGCGTTCTTTTCCTTGCGACCGACGACAACGTAAGCAACGGTATCTTGATAGATAATTTAGACTTTATTAAAGAAGGCAATTTCTATAAAGTGTTTTTTCATAATCTTCGCCGACAGGAGATTATTAAATATACAGATGCCAATCTTTCGAATACAGAAAATAAAGAAGCGGTTCAAGAAAAGATCATGAAGCTATGTAAACAAATGGAGTTGCCTTTTAATTATTGGACCATTTCGCTTTTTCTGCTAATTCATCATAAGTCCTCCGACGCTTATAGTAAAAATTTATTTGCTATATTGGATTATTGTGTTGATGAGATTTTTGACAAGAAGAAGTTTCTTGTAAAAGAGGCTCAAATAACATTTCCGCAGATAAAAATGGTTACAGCCTCATTAGCCTCGTACCTTTTCAAGAACCATGAAGCCACGGTATATAGCGCTTATGATTATGAAATTCTCCAATATTTGGAAATGGAGTTTAAAAAGAATGTAAGAATCAACGCGCAGCCAAGGATGGTATTTGATTTTCTCAACGGTTGCGGTATGCTCAAGTCTCAGGCCGATGGACGGTATTGTTTCCGTCTTAATGGTTTTTTTGAGTATTTCCTGGCATATCATATGACGAGGGATGCTAATTTTAAAAAAGAAATACTTTCTGATGAGGTTAAGTATCTTGGGTTCCGAAATCAGCTAGAGATTTATAGTGGGTTGAAGAATGATGATGCTGAGACATTGAATCTTGTATTTGATAAGACGGTTTCGAAATGCAAGCCTTTGTTTACAAAATACGGCGAGGATAAAGATGCAAAACTTGTAGAAATCGTTAGCATACCACAACAATTAGAAGAAGAGCTCAAGCAAATATCTATACAGAATGCGCTCTCTCCTATGGAGAAAGCTAAAATAGAAGATGTTACAGAAGGTGTTCCAGAGCTTCGTTCCGATGTTCATCTCATGTATAGGTATGATCCAACTTCAACTAAGATAGAGGTGGTTGAGAGGTATCTTTCCATTTTGGCTCGTGTATTTAAGAATATTGACAATGTTGATGGCCAGAATGTTGATATTATAAAGATTTTCAACTCAATAATTGATTTTTATTGCGATTTTGGTTATTACATAGTAGAAAACATAGCAGGTGAAGTTAAGGAAGAATTGAAAAAAGAAGGCACATCGGATTTTAATGACTCTGATGAAATGAGGCTTCTCAAGATGATGACGTATTCCAGTCCAGTACTCGCTCAAACATTCCTTTATGATGGCTTGGGACATTATTCTCTTGTTCGTTTGCTAAAAATTAAGATAGATGAATTGAGAAATGAAAAAGAAACAAATCAATATCGTTTGTTTGTGCTGTACTTTACTTTGTTTGATATCTCACTTGTTGAGAACTATCGAATGATAGACCAGGCTATTGAGGATATTACAAAAATACCAATCCTGCGTTATATGATGTTCCTGAAAGTGAACTACTATCTGGCCTTCAAATCTTACGGGAATAATCAAATGTCCACTTTCTTGCAAGAAAGGGCAAAAAAAATCAAAATCCTTCTTGATAACAAAACGGATGTAGATAAACTCCAACAGGCATTAAGTGATACAAGAAAAACAGGATTAGTTACTAGAAACGAATAAACATTTAAGGCATAGAGTCTTCATTTCTTCACACACAGCCCCAGAGCCAGGCTGTCAAATCGCAAACAAAAGAATTGAAACTTAAATAAATACAAACATTTACAATGATCAACATAGGAATTATCGGCTGTGGCTTCGTAGGCGGAGCCCTTAAAGATTGGTTGGAACACAACAATCCTGAATGCAAACTCTTCATCAGCGACCCGCCCAAGGGTTACAATGATGATTTGAGCAATATTGATATTGCATTTTTGCAGATACATGTCCCTACCGAAGAAGACGGTACGCAGGATTTGCGACTTATGAAGGAGCTGATTACCGCTCTTCCCGATGTGCCCGTGTTCGTTCGTACCACCATTCTTCCGGGCACTAGCGAGATGCTTTCCCGTGAAACAGGACACAAGGTACATTATATGCCCGAGTTCCTTACCGAACGCACGCATATCGAGGACTTCAAGAAGCAGACCATGGTCTTCACTGGTGCACATGAGTTGCTTTCCAAGATTTTTGTCGGCAAGAAGTATACCGTTATGACCCCTTTGGAGGCTGAGCTAACGAAATATATGCACAACGTGTTTGGTGCCTATAAGGTCACCTACTTCAACGCTTGCCGCGAGTACTGCGAGCAGATGGGTGCTGACTGGAGCAAGGTGCATACAGGCATACTTCTTTCGGGCTATATTAACGACACCCATACTTATGTCCCTGGTCCTGATGGCAAGTATGGTTACGGTGGCAAGTGTTTCCCCAAGGACGTGAACGCCTTCGCCAAGATGACCGAAGGCACGCCTCTTGGAACGCTTTTGGAGCATCTCCATGAATTGAACGTTCATTTCCGTGGGGTGGAGGAGCATATTTAAGATTAATTCAGAGTATTATACCATTTCAAGTGAATGTATTAAAGTTAAGGTACTACTGGTTACATGAGGTACCAACAGCTTTTGCAATGCAATAAAAACCGCTTCCTACGAACTGAAATCGAAGAGATTCGTATCATCAGTAGTGACGAAAAGAAATAGGTTGATTTAAGGCACGATTTCCAAATGGGCTTCAATCATTGTATAACTTGTCCATGAAAGCACCACTGAAAGATGTGGCAGACACCCATGCGAGATGTAAAGAGAGTTTTTTCTTGGAATTTATTGTAGGAAAGATTTTTTGAATCAAATATGCATTTTTGATGACGTCTCATATAGAAGATAATAAAAGAATTGCGAAGAATACTGTAATGCTTTATTTGCGGATGTTCTTGATTATGGGAGTGAGCTTATACACTTCTAGAGTCGTTCTGCAAGTACTGGGAGTAACTGATTACGGTATTTATAATGTTGTTGGTGGAGTTGTCTCCTTGTTTTCTTTTATCCATAGTGCGATGACAAGTGCCACGCAACGATATATTACATTTGCATTAGGTAAAGAAGACCAACAAAACTTACATAATACTTTTTGCACGTCGCTGAACATTCATGCGTTCATAGCTTTTGTACTAGTTGTGTTAGCGGAAACTATTGGCTTATGGTTTTTAAATGTAAAAATGACTATTCCAATAGAGCGAATGAGAGCTGCTAATTGGGTGTATCAGATGTCTGTTCTTTCTACAGTGGTACTTATAATGAGTTCTCCGTATAATGCATTGATCATTGCCCACGAAAAAATGTCGGCATTTGCATATATTTCTGTTTTGGATGTCTCACTTAAATTGGCTATTGTCTTTATATTAAAGTGCTTAGGGTCAGATAAGTTGATTCTATATGCAATCCTTGTGTTTTCTATACAATTACTGATTCGATTTATTTATACAGCTTATTGTAAGAAGAACTTTATTGAGTCAAAATACAAGTTTGTTTGGGATAAACCACTTACTTTTGAGATGATGTCTTATTCGCTTTGGAGTCTATGGGGAAACCTCGCTGTTGTTTTCTCTGACCAAGGTGTTAACATACTCTTAAATATGTTCTTTGGTCCTACGGTCAATGCAGCACGTGGCGTTACGATGCAGGTCAAAAACGCCATAAATGGATTCAGTTCCAATTTCCAGATGGCGATGAACCCACAAATCACAAAGAATTATGCAAAAGGAGACCTAAAGCAGATGCATTCTCTTGTGTTCGCATCTTCAAAATATTCTTTCTTTTTGTTATACATATTAACTCTTCCGTTGATTTTGGAAGCCCCTACAATCTTGGATATTTGGCTTGATGTAGTGCCTGAGCATAGTGTTAATTTCCTTAGGATTGTGCTCATCATTACCATAATACAGGCTCTTGCTGGCCCTATGACAGTATCCGCTCAGGCTAATGGGAAGATTAAGAAATACCAAGCCATAGTAGGAGGGATACTATTACTAACCTTGCCGTTTTCGTTTATTGGATTAAAGATTTGGAATATACCAGAGGTTGTATTTGTCACTGACCTCGTCGTTTCATTTATGGCTCAAGTAATTCGTCTGTTTCTTGTAAGAAAGATGGTAAACTTTTCTCTTCGAGCTTATTTTTCGGTAGTAGTATCACGCATCGTTCTGGTGACAATTGCTTCTGCGATAATACCTATTTTGGCTCATATTGTTTTGCCGAAAACATTTCTTTCAGCATTATTGGTTGTTTTTATTTCTGTAGTTCTTGTGGCTATTAGTATTTATTTTCTCGGCCTTTCAAGTGCAGAACGAGTTTTTGTCAACAATAAGGTCACCCATTTTATTAGAAGAAAGAAATGATAATAATAACCGACAAACATTTCTGCTGTGGTTGCTCTGCTTGCGTACAATCGTGTCCCAAGCATTGTATAACACTGTGCAATGATCATGAAGGATTTCAATATCCTGTTGTTGATATATCTGTTTGTATTAACTGCAAATTGTGCGAGAAGGTCTGCCCGTATTTCAATAAAAGCGAAGAAAGGAAGCCTTTAGAAATAGAGATTGCACACAATCCTGATACTAGAATTCGAGAGGATTCCTCATCTGGAGGTTTGTTTTCTTTGTTGGCCGAATATATTATCAAAAATAACGGAGTTGTATTTGGGGCGAGGTATGATAAAAACTGGGATGTCGTTCACGACTATACGGATAGCATTGATAATCTTTCTGTTTTCCGTGGCTCTAAGTATGTTCAAAGCATGATAGGCGATTCTTACAAAGTTGCTAAGTGTTTTCTTGAGAACGGGAATTTGGTTTTGTTCACAGGAACTCCTTGCCAAGTATATTCACTGAAAAGGTTTCTAAGGAAAAGTTATGACAACTTATATACAGTAGATATCGTTTGTCACGGCGTTCCAAGCCCAAAAGTATGGAGAGATTACTTGAACTACATAAATCCCGGTAAAGAGGAAATCGTTGCTATCAATATGAGAGACAAGAGCAGAAGTTGGTCTCGGTATAGCTATAAGATAAAATCAAGCCGAGGAATGCTGTATGATGACTATGCTGCTAATTCAGAATACCTTCACATGTACATCAATGGCTTTTCAGTACGCCCTTCTTGTTTTAATTGTCCTGTTAAAAATGGTAGGTCACAAAGCGATATTACTTTAGCCGATGCTTGGGGTATTAATCGAGTTTATCCTTCTATGAATGATGAAAAAGGGATCAGTGTAGTATGTATCAATTCGTTGGCTGGAAAAAAATTATACAACTCAATTGAAAAGGAGTCAAAACCATTCCCATTAAATGTCTTTTATGCAGAGAACCCCTCTTTCCATTCTTCTGCAAGTGATACTGAACTCCGAGATACTTTTTGGGAGTTATATGAAAAAGAAGGAATAGGAGCTTACTACACCATCAAGAAGATGATGAAACGGCCTCTGTATAAGAGATTGTTGCACAAAGTATTCAATGTATTCAAATTTGACAAAAATCCATGAAGATAGGCATTTTAAGTTTAGTTTTAGGCCGTAACTATGGAGGCATCCTCCAACAATATGCTCTAAAAAAATATCTTGAGTCGCAAGGACATCAGGTAGTTATACTGAACCGACAACCTAATGAGAGTAACTTTATAAAACAAACCTTACGCGAGATGCTTAAAGCGGTCGGTATGAAAAGGTTCAATACTTTTCCTAGGAAAGAGCCCAACTTACAATCCTTCATTCAAAGGGAGTTCCAAGTAACCGCACCTGTATCATCTTCAAAAGCTTTTAAGGTGTTATGTCGGACAGAAAACATTGACGCGATTGTGTATGGCAGTGACCAGATTTGGCGTTGTGAGTTTGAACGGCACTATGGATTAGACTATTTTGGCGTATCTACGCCTGTCACTATAAAACAGGTAGCGTATGCCCCGTCTTTTGGATTAGATACATGGGAGTACTCAACTCAAGAAACAACACAAATTACCAAATCTTTTGCGAATTTCACAGCAATTTCTTCCAGAGAAGAATCTGGCGTGAGTCTTATCAAGAATTATCTCCACTATGATGCTGTATTGGTTTGCGACCCCACCATTTTGCTTACAGCCGACGATTATTCCAAGATTGCATCAAAACCATTGCAAAGCAAACCATATTGTTTTGTCTATTGGCTCGGAGATAAGGAAACAATGGACGAAGTTGTTAATAACCATTTACAAGAAAAAGGTTTGGATGTCATCTCTATCAATTTGAGAACAGACTATCCGTTGTCCTCTATCGAGGACTGGCTTTCATATATTAAAAATGCGGAGTATGTCATTACCGATTCTTTTCATGGAACCGTGTTCTCGCTACTCTTTCACAAACAGTTCTACATCCATTGTAACAAATCAGGTGGATTCAGCCGACTTGAAACTCTACTCAAGAGAGTCGGTGCAGGAAGCAAGTTGATTAATCCTAATATTGAAATAGATTATTCGGTAATAAATAATCGAGTGAGCGAGTTCCGCAGTCATTCACAGTCATTCTTAAACCAAGCTTTATCACAATGACAATAACATTTTTTTCAAACTTTCTGAATATCCATCAGTTACCATTCTGCGAGGAATTGATGAAACATATCGGGTCAGAGAATTTCAAGTTTGTGGCCACGAGGCAGATGGATCAGGATCGCGTGCAGATGAGTTTTGAGGATATGAATGTCACGAAACCATTTGTAGTTAGAGCTTATGAAAGTAGATACCTCTATGATGAAGCAAAAAAGTTGGCTTTAGATAGTGATGTTGCAATAATGGGTTCTGCGCCAATGGAGTTTACCAAGATAAGGATGAGGACTAATCGTCTGACCTTCCAATATTCCGAGAGATTGTTGAAGTTGGGTTGGAAGGCTATCTTGATGCCGGGATTTTGTCGCTCGTATGTTCATAAGTTTTTGATGAATAAAAACAAAAAGATGTATGTGCTTTGTGCAAGCGCATATACAGCGACCGATCTTCAATTATTATGTTTTCCAAGAAAAAAGTGCTTTAAGTGGGGATATTTTCCGGAAATGAAGCCGTATCCAAATTATGATTTCCTTCACGAAAAGAAATCAGGATTAAAGCGTTCGGGTGTTTCCATCCTATGGGCTGGTAGGCTTATAGGATGGAAACATCCCGAAGAAGCTCTTTTTGTTGCAAAACATCTTAAAAACAGAGCCAAGGTATTTACAATGGAAATCATTGGTGACGGTCCGTTGCGTACAGATTTAGAGAAAAAAGTTTCCGCACTTGGCTTGTCCGATAATGTTCATTTACTTGGTGCTCAGAGTCATAATGTCGTCTTGGATAAAATGGAGCAAGCGGACATATTCTTGTTTACTTCTGACAGAAATGAAGGCTGGGGTGCAGTTCTCAACGAAGCAATGAATGCTGGTTGTGCAATAGTAGCGAGCGATGCTATTGGATCAGCACCATTCCTCATTAGGGATGGAGAAAACGGATATTTATATTCTGATGGAGAAAGTGCGCATTTGGCGAACAAGGTTTGCGAATTAATAGAGCATAGGGAAAGAATAGACTCCTTCTCGAAGAATGCTTTTATTACAATTAATGAAGATTGGGGCATAGAAAATGCCACGAATAAGTTTATAAAGCTTATAAATGGATTAATAACCCAAGGGAACAATCCGATTAAGGATGGCCCCTGTTCAAACGCATAAATATGAGAGTTCTTTGGATAACAAGTCGGCCCATTTCTGGCACATGTGGAACATCAACAGCTGCATCAAGTGGCTCTTGGTTAGATGCAGCCTATGATAGTTGTAAGAAGTCAGGCTGTATCACGATAGATGTGGCCTCATTGGGTAACGTTTCTGAGGTTAAGTGTTTTAATGACGGCGATAATCGTTTCTTCGTGTTACCAGGCGGGAGTGATGTCAGGTATGACATTAGATTAAAAAAAAATATTCAGCATTGGAATGAGTTAAGAGGAATGACTTCTCCGGATATTGTTCAAATCTGGGGTACAGAGAAGTCTTATTATCTTTTGGCACAAGAAACTTTTCACGATGTACCAAGTGTCGTTTATATCCAAGGTGTAATAACGAAGATTGCCGACGATTATAGTGTAGGATTATCGGAATGGACAAAGCTGTGTAACATTTCCATACAAGACCTATATAGAGGAACATGGATTAGCCGTACACAAAGACATTTTCGGAAGATGGCCAAAGTGGAGCATAAAATTTTGCAGAATTCTTATGGAATAATCTTAGAAAATGACTGGTGCGAAGATCAGATGAATGCAATAGCTCCCGGCAAACAGATTTTTAGAAGTAAATTACCAATCAAGCAAGTATTCTTTGATAAAGAATGGGATATTGATGTAGTAACAGCCCATACAATTTTCACCAATGCCGGTGCAGCCCCAATAAAGGGACATCATATCCTGTTCAAGGCACTCGGCATCGTTAAACGCGAGTTCGCGGATGTGAAGGTTCTTATCCCCGGCTTTTCAAGAATGGGGAATTCATTTAAAGATAGGATAGGACGTAATGGTTATAGTAATTACCTTTCAAAACTAATTCGCAAATATCATCTTGAAGATAATATTCAGTATGTAGGCGTGCTCAATTCCGAGGGAATGGCAGAAATGATTGCAAAATGCAATGTTTTTGTTATGCCTTCTTGTATAGAAAATCACTCATCATCATTAATAGAGGCAATGATAGTAGGTGCACCTTGTGTGTCGTCATTTGTTGGAGGTGTTGGTAGCATAGCAGTACATAACAAGAATTCTCTATTGTATAATTACCCTGATGCAGAAGCTTTAGCCGGTCTAATTTGCCGTGTACTGAGGAATCGAGAGCTTGCGGTTTCTTTGTCTGACAATGCAAAAAAAATTAGAGAAGATAGGATAGTTAATTTAGGAGAGGATTTTTCTTCAATTTATCATTTAGTATTAAGAGATGAGGGCAAAAAATAATGCGAAGACACTGACAATCTTGTCAGCTTTATATATATTGCATGCTATTCCTATCATAGGATATTATACACCTGCGATAGTTTTTCTTCTAGTTACATTGCTACTATATGTAGTGTTGGCTCTGAATGCGAGTTCTGGTTCTTTTGTAAGATTACTGGCTCTTTCATTACCTGTTATTAGCATTCCTTTTCTTAGGTTAATTCAAGTCATAGTTGTCGGAGAACGTGATTTTTATTTGGAGAGTTACAGCTTTATTCAGGTTTTGATTTATCCAATGCTTGGGCTTTATGTTTTGCGAAGCAAGAATATCACTTTTTGCAAGACCATTCTTCTAATATTCTTAGTTTCATATTCTATAACTGCAGTAACAACTATCATAGGATGTTACTTGTTCCCAGACGCAGCAAGGGCTCTTACAGGAAATCAAGATAATCTTGCATTATATGGTCAATACAAACGCATGAATATCGGAGATTTTCATTTCGTTTATTTTATTACATTAACACTCCCTCTTATAATTGGGAGTATTAGATATAAATTAATTAAGAAGCCAATTGGAATCCTACTTGTTGTACTTGTTATAGTCGCCGTATATTATTCAGCATATACGACAGCGTTGCTTTTTTCTATTTTAGCACTTTTATTATTCTTTGTGCCTAAAAATATTGCCGGAAACAAACTTTTTTTTCTTGGAATTGTGGCTTTTGTTATATTGATGATGAGTAGTACTGTTTTGTCTACGATATTATCGTCCGTTTCAGGAAATATAAATAATGAAGATATCGCGAGCCGATTAGCAGATATGTCTACTGTGTTTTCCGGTGGTACTGTTGAATCGTTAGACGCAGAGTCCGATATGGGGGCTCGTTACGATTTGTTTTCACGTTCTTGGCAAGCATTTCTTCAGAATCCTATTATAGGTTCTTGGAGCTTGAGAGCTATTGGGGGACACTCTTTTTTCTTGGATACCATAGGTCTGTTTGGGCTCCTAGGTCTGCTTTGTTTAGTGTGGATGTATGTACGTTCTTTTAAACTGTTTTTGGCTCCGTTCAGAAAGAATTCCTGGTATGCTTTTCTTCTTTCTACTTTTTTCCTAATAATTTTTCAAGCAATTTTAAATCCACAGCCAACCATCAAAGTTTTGTCTTTCGTCTTACCGATGTATGCTTGTTTGATGGATAAAGAAACTCGTAGATGCTATTTAAAAGTGGATAAAAAGAATTGTACAGATAAGGGAATTGTTACATAAAAGTTGATAACAATGTGTTAATTGGATATTTGTTCGTGTCTTTATGGTTTTCAATCATTTAGGTATGAGAAAAAGAAAGCCCAACCAACCTTATCGATTACAGGTGACAAATATTGCAAATAATTCAAGAATTCTCATTATGAAAGAAATAGTATTCTCATAGGGACATCAAGGACTGCATACACTATGTCAATACAATTGGTTGCCAATAAAGGGTTGTCCCCATGGAAATCATTATTAACGAATTATTGTATTGAATTATAATAAACTCTAAAGCACAATGAAAATAGCATATTATTCTAATTATGTGGGCAAAGAATTTGCCCGTAAATATTGTAATGGAGTAAAGTATGCCATATCTGGTCCTCTGAAGATGCAAGGTATAGCACGAGCATTACTATCAGTAGGACATGAAGTAATCATCTTTAGCCCAGGAATCACAACATGCAATTGCAAAATTGCGGCTTTCTCCGAAGTTGAAAAGTACCCAGAGGGTAATTTAGTGATTCATTATTGCGATATTCTCTCATTTAGGCATCGAGGTCCAGTAAATGATTACAGGATACATCGTATGATAGCCAAAGTGGACACAATTGAATATTTTGATGCCTATTTGTACTATAATCCATATTTAGGTGCTGCTCTGAATCTTCCTCTATTTAAGAATCGTCTCAAAATACTGGAATATGAAGATAATGTTTACAACAAATATGTAGTAGGAGCACAAAATCCCTTTGAAGGGATAAGGAGTACCATCTATAAATATGTTGTGAAGAGAACTAATGCTGCTTTTATAGTATGTAAAGGAATGTTTTCAAGAGGAGAGGTCAAAAAATGCATCTTGACTCCTGGTGTCATAAACGATGATGTAACAGATGCTATATCTTTAGAAGAACATCATTTGACAGAAGGGCATAAAACAAGAATTATACTGACGGGAGGTACGGGTTATGACAAGGGGAGTGATGTCATTATCAAGGCGCTTCAGTACGTTCAATCACCTTGTTCATTGGATTTCTATACAAACGGGAATTTCTTTGATCAAGCGAAAGCATTGGTAACCTCAGTGCCCGACAGACACGAAATCAACATTAAAGGATATATGCCTCATAAAGACCTGATGAAGGTACTAAGTGCCGAAGGGGATATTTTCCTTAGCACAACTAGGAGTATGGGAGTTGAGGCTCAAAGTGCAGGCTTTCCCTTTAAGATAATGGAGTATGCTGCACTGGGCCGTCCGATTATAAGCAGCGAACTGGCTAAGTTGGACGACGATTTTAACATTAGGGTCAACTACTACGAAGGAGACAGCCCTTTGACTTTGGCTAAAACCATAGACGATGTCATAATGAATTATGAGGATAGGAGCCGTAAAGCAATTGAACTGCAAAAACTTGTTCTTGGGCGATATACGATTATGGGGCTAGGTAAACAATTAAAACAATTTTTAAACACAATTCAAAAGTAAAGTCAGACTATTCAAAAGCAAGATATAAACATGGCAATAAACAAAAAACAATCTGATATATTTTGGACGTTGAAGGCGTTTGCTATATTTGCTGTTTTTTTCGCTCATATGCCAGGGCACTTATATAATGCCGTAATCTTTGACAGAGTCGGTCTAATAGGTGTACCGCTGTTTATGCTATGTGCTGGCTTTTTCAACAAAAGAGGTCAGGAAGCAAGTTTCTTAGGATTTCTTAATAAAAAGCTCTACACCATTATTATTCCGTGGCTTATTTGGGGTACGGTAACATTCTTCATTCACTGCCTTAAGGAACCTAATTTCGGTGTACTAACTTATCTGAAATGGATTTTAGGTATCGGTACTTGGTTATATTTTGTTCCCGTACTTTTATGCTGTCAGATTCTGTCCTATTACATCAATAATGTTGTATTATTGGTTTTGGGATTAGTGTCAATGTTCTTGTCCGTATTCCACGTTATTCTTTATAACGAGTTGTTCACACCATATGTGAATCCCTTTAATTTTATAGGCTATTTTGCCATCGGTAATTTTCTGCATACTTATGACAAGTGGCTGTCTATTAAACCAATAGTGGGGTGTGGTGTGGCGATTATCAGTATCCTGCTTATATGCTTGTTTAAACCTGTTTATTGGTATCCTTTTACTCTTGTGACTTCGACAGTTTTATTGATAGGATTGTTCTCAATATACCAAGCATTCAACTGCTCTTTTGTATCACCGATTGGAAAGGTAAGTTTTGTAATCTATTTGTCTCACATTCAAATAGCAGGTTTCATTAATCAAATGCTTAGTAGATTGTGGGGGACTCCGTTCGAGTTTTTGAAAGTAGTTGTTGCCTTCACTTTGGTGACATTGATGGTAATAGGCTTTAAAAAGTTGCTTAGAGTTTTGAAGATGGATTCTTTGGAAAGGTATTTTGGTTATAGATAAAATGATGTATAATGGCTCAAAAATATGATATTCTTTTCGTGACCACCATGGCGTCGTTCTACAAGGTTAATTTATTCAATGAGATCGCCAAAGAACAAAAAGTAATGGTTTTGTATACTGGTTCTACAGAAGGTGTAAGGAGTGCGGATTTCAGCAGTGTCAAAGCAAAATACGATAGTATTAAGCTACCGAGAAACAAGGCTTTGGCTATCTTGAAAACTGTTAAATTGCTTATAAGCATTTCTTTCAACAAGGCTAATGTAAGCGGATGGGATAACATAATTTCTTATCTTGTTGTTTTTTTGCATAAAAAGTCTAAAAATGGGTGCATCATTGAAAGCTCTATTTTTGAGAGTAATACAAAAGGGTTGAAGGCTTGGTTAAAAAAGGTGCTGCTCTCTCGCGTTTCAACTGTCTATGTCTCAGGCAAATCTCAGCGTATGCTGGCAGATGCATTAAGCTTTAATGGAAAAATAGTTGAATTTGGAGGCTGTGGGTTGTTGAATTATTTGCCCCAACCTGCATATATGCCGCGGACTATTGTAAGGAAATTCCTTTATGTGGGCAGGATAGCCGAGGTAAAGAATCTTCAACTTTTGATTACAGTATTTAATGAATTAGTAGATCTGAACCTCATCATTATAGGCGATGGCCCTCAACGGGAAGGTCTAGAAAAAAAAGCTGGTCAAAATATTCGTTTCTTAGGATCTATTGACAATAAGAAATTACCTCGCTTTTATAAAGAAGCCGATGTTTTTATATTGCCCTCTAAATCAGAGCCCTGGGGGCTTGTTGTAGAAGAGGCTCTGAATAATGGAACCCCTGTGATTGTAAGTTCCGCCGTAGGGTGTGCGAATAGTATAGTTAAGCCGTTTTCGTCAGGAATCATTTTTGAAACAGGGAATAAAGAGTCATTAAAAAGAACTATCCTAAAAATGTGCAATCTGGATTTTTATAATGAGATACGAAAAAACGTGGCTTCAATGGACTTTATCGAACGAGGAAGGAAACAGGTCAATGCATTTGTTGATTAAACGAAATCGAACAAAAATGATTTCTAAAAATTACCAATTGTTGCCTAAAGGGTATTGAAGGTTTCTAGTGGATAAAACAAGAAATTGGCGTTCCCAATAAATTATGGTGTGTGTTTTTATTGCTGTTAAAGTTATAGACTCCGTATGATTTCCCAAATTTCCTTCCTGTTGGTTTCTTGGGCATGTATTGTTATCTTCTCTTCTAGCTGCTTATAATACTACTTACGAATCGTTCAAATATCATTATGCTGTTTTGGCTCGTCTTGGATGCATTTAATTCGGAAAGACGACAATTTTAATATAAAATAGAGTTTAATTCGTCTAAAATGAAAATTCTGATAACGACAGGTTCTTTTTATCCGGCTCAGGAAGGGGGACCCACAAACGCAGTGTATTGGTTGGCTTCTGGTTTGGCGCATTGTGGCTATGATGTTCATGTGGTGGCCAGTTCGAAAGGACTGTCGGGACAAATGCCTTTGGATACATGGCAAGAGCTGAATGGTTTTAGGGTCATCTACAATTCTCCCGGCAAAGGTGAAGACATCCTCCATACGGAAATCGGTTGGAGCGAATGCCTTATCCGTTCAGGTGTTTGTGTCATAAAAGCCCATTTGTCGAATTTGAAGTATTTGAAAAGCGGAAGAAAACTGATACTCTCGCCAAGAGGAGAAGTTTTTTTTCCTGCTATTTTCCATAAAGGCAAAGTGTTTGGTTTACTGAAGTTTGTCTTCTTTAAGATTATGGGACTTTTGTATGGCAACAGAATTATTTATCATGGCACATCTGAAGAGGAAAAAGAGCAGATACAAAAGATTTTCGGACGAAAAAGGAGTGTTTTCACGGCTCCTAATTACATGATTATTCCAGATTACATTAATGATTCCGATAGGACAGGGGAGTATAAAGACTTGATTTATGTTGGCCGAATAGCTCCAATTAAAGCTTTGGACAAACTTATTAAAGCCCTTTCTTTATCAAAGGCTTTTTTGGACAGTTCTGTCAGACTGCACATCTTAGGTGAATGTAAAGGAGATCACTATGATCTTTTGACTCAAATGATAGACCAACTTAACTTAAATGACAAGGTCGTGTTTCACGGAGTCGTTACTGGGCGTGATAAGGATTTGCTAATAGCTAACTCGCGTTGTCTGATATTGGCTTCTGAGTCAGAGAATTTTGGGAACGTGGTCATCGAAGCTTTAGCTCAGGGAACTCCTGTGATTGCATCGAAAGGAACGCCTTGGTCGGAATTGGAAGACAAGGATGCGGGTTTCTGGGTCTCGAACAAGCCACAGGATCTTTCTTCAGCTATAGACACCATGATTCAAATGGATGAGGTTCAGTATCAAGAACATCGCAAAAACGCCTATCGATATTCTAAAATGTTTGATGTTTATTCGAATATGGATGTTTGGAGACTGATAATTGATAATTAGCACCTGAACCAGTTTTTTAAACGTCTCTTCCATATCATCGGCAGTTTGTTTTTGCTGCTTACTATTTAAATAAATCATCTTTTGTTCATCGTTTTGTGTTTAAAATTGAGGTTTTTTCTCAAATCCTTGCATGTTGAGATTAAAAACAGTATCTTTGCAGCGTATAAAACAAAAACAAAGCTACCATGCTTTATCAATTCACACTCGGCAATTACAGGTCGTTCTATAAGAAACGGACATTAAGCCTAATGGCAGAAGGTATCTCGGAAGCACCCACCGACAACATCGCTATCGACGGCAAACAAAAAGTATTGAAAACACTTGCCATCTATGGTGCCAATTCGAGCGGCAAATCCAATCTGGTGAAGGCGATTTCGGAAATGAGACTAATGGTGCTGAAATCGAACAAATTGAACGATGATGAAAACTTAAGGCATTTTCCTTTCCTGTTTCAGGTGGGAGCGAATCAAGAGCCAACTTTTTTTGAGATTGTTTTCTCAAACCACACCACGGTTTATCGTTATGGTTTTGAATATAATCGTGAGAAAATTGTCAGTGAATGGCTGTTTGAAAAGAAAGGTCGCGGCGAGAAGTTGCTCTTTATTCGTACAAACGAAGGCATAGATTGGGACGAAAAGGTCTTCCAAGAGGGGAACATGCCCGACAGCGTCAATCTTAATGACAATCGGTTGTTCCTTTCTCTTTGCAACCAATTGGGAGGGAAGGTATCAAAGTCCATTATGTCGTGGTTTCAAAATGATTTGTCGGTCATTTCGGGGTTGACCAACCAATATTACAGGACATACACGCAACGCTTGTTCAAAGAGAAAGACCCCAAAAGCGATAAGGCTTTAGCGTTGTTTAAGGATTTGCAGTTGGGTTTCAACCAGTTGAGAGTTCATGAAGAACCTAATGTGATGTTCAATGGGGAGGTTCCTTCTGATCTCGTTGAGTTTTTCAAAGGTAATGAGAAGCGTACCGTGGTTGACTCAAGTCATAACCTTTATACCAAGACGGGAAAAGTATGCGGGACGGTCGACATTCCTTTCGAGGAATACGAGTCGGACGGCACCCAAAAATTATTCGACCTTTCCGGTCCCATGTTCAATGTGTTGAGCGAGGGTAGCACTTTGGTTATCGATGAGCTTGATGCGAAGATGCATCCTTTAATTTCACAATATCTAATAAGCATCTTCAATAGTCCTACCAAAAACCCTCATAATGCCCAATTGGTATTTACCACACATGATACACATTTGCTTTCTTCGCATCTGCTAAGGCGCGACCAGATATGGTTTACCGAAAAAGACCAAGCTGAACAAACTGACTTGTACAACATGATGGATATTGTTCTTCCCGACGGAACCAAGCCTCGCAATGATAGCAATTACGAGAAAAACTACGTTGCTGGACGCTATGGGGCTGTGCCTTACATCATAAACGATTGAGCTATGGGTATTCGTAAAAAGCGTTTAAGTGAACAGGAAAGAAGGCGTTTTGGACAGCAAAAAGCCAAAAGAGTGCCTCGTCAAGTAGTGTGTAGGATATTGATTGTTTGTGAAGGTACTAAGACGGAACCCAACTATTTCCGCGCTTTCAACAAAAAGAGTCACCAGTCGGTGGTCTACGACCTTGAGATTCATGGTGAGGGAGTGAACACCCGTCAGGTAGTGGACAAGGCCATAGAGCTACGCGACAAAAATCCCAATACCTTTGACAGAGTATGGGCGGTGTTCGACAAGGACGACTTCAGCGACCATGATTTCAATGCCGCCATACAGAAAGCCGAGGGAAATCAAATCAACTGTGCCTGGAGCAACGAGTCGTTTGAGCTATGGTATCTTTATCATTTCAAAAATGTCACCACGAGTATTCCTCGTGAAGAGTTCTATCAGCGCATTTCAGTTTCTGTCAATGAGTCACCGCTTTATAAAAAGAAAAAGACATACAGCTACAAAAAGGGCGACCCTGAAAACCACAAAATCATGAACACCTATGGCTCGGAAGTGGATGCCATCAGATGGGCCGAAGCCAAGAGTCAAACCTACGAAGACCGTCGATACGCCCAACACAATCCTTGTACGATGGTGTTCAAGCTGGTTCGTCAATTGGAAGGACTTGATGATGAATTGAATGCATCGGTGGTGCAGAAGATGGAAAATGGGTAAATTAAGGACTTATTCAGCTCTTGTTTTTCTTTTTCATAGTCATTCTTATGAAAGAACAACAACAAACCATAAGAGAACCACATCTTTTTAGATTCTCTTCAGCAAAGAGATATCTGAAGATTTACATTCCCGGCTTTGCCTTCAAACATGACGACAACAACGAAGGCAAGGACAAATTTGTGGGACGTGAAATACAGTTGCGTAAGCTTTATACTTGGCTGACGAGTGATTCTAAGTCTGGGTCATACCTCATCACGGGTTATCGTGGTATGGGCAAGTCACTCCTTGTGAAACGAGTGATTGACATGATTACCAGAGAGCCTAAGGCTTACAAGGAAGTTCTATTCCAATTTTCTATGGCATTGACAATTGTGGCTTGTTTTGTTGGAATAGAGATGTCGATAAAGTGGGCAGGGGTGCTACTGATTGCTTTAGCATTGTTGTTGGTGGCTATCTTGGAAGTGAGCAAGCAATGGAATTATGTGCTATACGAAAAAAATATACATCGGTTCCCATTGCACCATATTTTCAGTAAGGATATGATAGCCAAAGTATGGCTGAAAATGACAGACCGTCGCAAACGTGAGTATAATACTATTGCCGTAACAGTCAATCTTGGACAAGAAGTGCTACATGAACGTGATGTACTGAGTTTGATAGCACAAAACGTACGTGAGAAGTATGCCAAGTTTGTTCATAATAGACAAAATCGCCCCATTACAAGTTATGTGGCTATTGGTGGTATTTGCATCGTGTCGTTTTTATTTACGCGTTATGTATTGTTTGAGCCAATTAAGCATTTGGGAATTATATTACTTCAAAATCTGTCGGCGTTAGAGGGTAAGCAGACTTGGTTTTATGGAACTATTGTTGGAATACTGGAATGGATTCAATATCTGATAAATGGGAATGAGTTTTATAATCATATTTCAAGACTCTCTATCTATTTGTTCATTTATTATCTGATTGTACGAATACTGAAGGCAATCCGCAAACACGCGTATTTCGTTTCTTTACCTTTCAATTCATTGAAGCGGCTGGATGTATTATGTGACCGCATAGCAGCAACGGTTAATGTGGAAGAAGGTTCTCACCCGCAATACAGCAGCAGTTTCTTTAACTTCTCCTTCGGCAAGGAGGGAAGAAGCAGGACTATATCGAAAGCTACAGTACGTGAGTTGGAGCAGGAGCTATTGGGCATAATCAATGATA
Source organism: uncultured Bacteroidia bacterium (assembly GCA_902801625.1). Taxonomy (GTDB): domain Bacteria; phylum Bacteroidota; class Bacteroidia; order Bacteroidales; family F082; genus Limimorpha. Next base: position 213,810 of record CADCJI010000005.1, read on the forward strand.
TCAATAGCGACGACTGCCCTCGTGATTACCGAGTGCAGTTTATCCTTGTTTTTGATGAACTGGATAAGATAACCAAAGCAGCGCAGAAACGCGAACGAAATCAAGAAACTAATGAAGAATCGGTACCTGAATTTGACACTTCAATGAAGGGCTTCACCGACGATATGGCCTACGAGGAACGCAAACAGAACGTATTACGCTTGCTGGCCAATATGAAATTGTTTATTGCCTCGGTGAAGGCCAAATGTGTTTTCATATCTGGTCATGAGCTATTTGATGCTTCTCTAGCCGACTTGTCCGATCGCGAGTTTGCTATCAGCAGTATTTTCAATGGTGTACTGAATGTGAGCAGTTTCCTCTCGCCAGAACATGAACAATCGGATGTCAGCTCTATGACTGAGGTTTATCTGGCTACCATGTTGCTGCCAGATGACTACTTAAAGCAAAAAATTAAGGATAATGTGGTGGACAACGGGGTGTTGAAAGATGAGCTGCCAAGTCTTCGCTGGTATAACGAGTATTTAATGGAGCAACATGTGCTGAAACATCCAGTCACAAAAGATAAGGAAGAAATAAAAGATTGTGTGGAAGAGATACGCCATGTAATGGAGTTCCTACGTTGTTTCTCAGTTTATCTTTCACATGTCAGCAATGGTTCGCCGAAGAAAATCGCCACCTACTTTGAGAAATACGTTAAGGTGAATTACGATGCCATACGGCAGTTTGATTGGTGTGATGAGATTGTGGTTGGCAAACCAACCGAAAAGGATGTCCGTAAACAATGTGTACTCTTTTTCAGTCCAGAGGATCAAAAACTCATCAACTTTGTTCATTATATAGCATCGCCGGTGATGAGTGCCATCACCAATGAGGTGAGTCACTATGGTGACAAGTTGCTTGTGTCGTCATCGTTCATGCTTGACCAAATATACAAATATCATGGCAAGGGCTTCTCATGGCGCAACCTAGAACAGATGCCCGAATTGCTCAACTCGAACAAGAACCCTGAATTGCGTGATTCAATGTCGGCCATTGTTGAATTTTTACTGCAGACACATATTACCCTCATTTCTTCAGGTATTTTCCAATATAAATTTCATAAACAGATAGCAGAAGAAATCTCCAACTTATCGAAGACTTCTGAGGAGGCTGCAGCCATGTTCAACTTCACCCTCAACGAGTCTGAAACCGTGAAACGCTACAATACACGTCTGCTTTGGCATTATGTAAACTTGGCCAAAAATCTCAAAGATAGCACACGTTATAATACCGTGTTAGAACGTATTCATGAGAATCTAGGCGACATATATTTTTCTGAGGAGGACTATTATAGAGCCATCCACGAATACCGCAATGCACTACAATATATCACGGCCGTTGACATCACTTCATCCAACGTTCTTTCGTATTTGAAATGCAGTCTCAAGGTGGGCATGTCATACGAATACAGACGCACCTTTGAGAATGCCTATATGGTATATTGCCGCATTATCAACCAATTGGTACATCTGCAGTGGTTCGAGGAATCGGGATTGGGATTGGACTATACTATGCGGCTTACTAAGGATTGGCGAGTGAAGCAACCCGTGTTGGTCAACCATGATGCCACTCGTTGGCTGTTTGGTCATTACACTGATACTGACTATCGTCGCCAATTCCAGTCGGGACTACTTGAAGATATTGACAAAGACAAAAACTATTTCCACCCTGAATATAGCCTTGATTCTGACAAGACCATCTCTGGCTTGTCGGCCAATTATACACCAGAAAAGAGTGACATTTTCTTAAAATTAACCGCCTTTGAGGATGTGAAATACATCTATCAGGCCATTATTGCCAAACTATTTGTAATTGAGAAAATGGAGGCAAGCGGCATCACTCAGTCAAGTATCGATGCAGCCGAGGCTGAGTTTATTACCCTCTACAGTGCTACTAATTTCGATGAGAAATTTATGATGGCAGTTGATTTTTTCAGCAAATTGGCAGGCATTCTTTACTACAAAAATAACTTCGTGTCGGCAGCTCCTGTCAACAATATGTCGTCAGCCTTGTATGTGTTCGATATCAATGTGATGGCGTTGCTCGATGATTATTGTTTCAAAGTATGCGGAGATAGCGGTTCAGACGATGCTATCAAAATAAAAGATGATGTTAGGATGTTTTTCAGCATATTGAAAGATTATGATGTTGAAACAGCGAGCTGTTTTGAGAACTTGCTAACGAATATTAAAAGAAAGGAAGAACCTGAAAAATTTGAACAAACTCTTTCTCAAATTAGGAGTAACGTTGAAGGCTATTTAAAATATTTAGACAATAATAACTTTGGGTCGATAGAACCAAATGTAAACATAGTTGTGAAATTGTGGGATAGGATGAAGGACTGTGCCGACAGGCGTGAAAAGCTTTCTAAAGTTGGGTGTAAGCTTCCTTGCAATGCCTGTAAATATGCCAATCGAAGTCTTATCATTCTGATGGAAAAGATGTTTGCGACAAATGACTATGATGCTAGCTTGAAAGACAGCAAAGCCATCACCCTACTTCGAAACACTTCGCACCGTCATGTGCGTTTTCTCCGCAGGGAACACTTATCGGCTCTTGCTTATTCAGCCGAGCAGATGGCCGACCTTATGCTGTCTTGTGCTTGCACTAACATGGTTAAGGGGTCAGAGGATAAGGTGGATATTCACGATGTAATTCAAGGTGAGACAGTCAATTTGTTGTGTTGTCTTTCTGAAACCACCATAGAGGAGAATAAGAGGAAAGAAGTTATTGAAGAATACGTAACGAGTATTAAGAAAGCTGGAAAAATAGGCAAGTTAGACCGAGCTTTGCTTTATTATTGGTCCTCTAGCCGATACTATGAGATTGCCTCTATGTATCAGGAATCTATTCATTGTCTTGATCGTATTGCCAAAGTGATAGAAAATTACCTATTTGTGACAAATCTGAAGAAATGCAATTACATTATTCTTGATTGGACAAAATTGCTAGATAATCTCTTTACTCATGCTTCAAGAACAGTTGGACGACAGTATGATAACTTAGATATGGCAGAGATTCACGAATATAAATGGCTTTTACATCTAGAACATACTGATGATATTGACCTTGCAAAACTGACACAGTTCCCCAATCTCCAGTCTCTTTTCCTTTCATTGGTGAGAAGCAAAATCATGTTATTTAGGAAATCTGACATTATCCAATTATGTGATTATGTCCAAAAGATTTATCCTCGTGTAGCACCTGAACTTCGGCAAGAATGTACTTTTAAGTCAGAAGTCTATTTAAACTATACAAAGGCATTACTAAACCACTATATCTTTATTGATTTAATGGGGCGTGATTTTATGCAGACATATCGTAATAGTTTGTTTGACAAAAAGAAATACTATCAAATCCCATTTTTTGAGTCGCTTGAGGCATACTTGACATCTGACAGGCAAAAGAATATTGAAACTGATTTGTTCAGAATTGATTGTTCGGTGCAGTCGCGGCTTGATTTGGTTGATTATTTGGTGTTCGATTCGTTAGTGTGTCTTTATAACGTCATTAAGATACTTCCGCCGCACAATCAAATCACTACTTTTTCCAATAGTTTTGTGGCAGATGTGTATGGCGATTTGTGGGAATGGTCGAAGTATTACGAAATGCTCTATAACCTTTATTTTTATTATCGTTGCTATAGTGTGGGTGATGAAAAGGGTATGGGAAAGATTGTTCGAATGATGGAACGTACTGCAGAGGTAAAGGGAAAGAAATCCAACGAAATGCTGTCTTTGCTAAACAAATGTGTATCTGTGATGTGTGATGGAGAGGTTATGTGTATGGATGATTTTGGCTATCGTTATTCCAAATTGTTTATGAATTTGCGTCACGAAATGGATGATGCCACCATCCATCACATTTATACTAACTATTCCGCAGAGATGGCGGTAAAATACTACCGTGCAGCACGTGGCGTCAACAGCGAGGGTATGGAATACAAGAACCTTATCTATGGCATGTATGTGCTCGATGATGACCTTCGCAATGACACTTGTCAGTCGAACTTGGCCGATGAACGATATTTGATTAATAGTGGTGTGATTAACCTAAAACGTAAGCAGTTGCAAAAGATGTATGAAGATTCCAACATCAATCGGATGCGCTATTATGAGGAACCGCGTAAAGATGATGATGAACGGTCACCATATGATAAGTTACAAGGAAGATACCAAGATTCTCCTTTTCTCAATACGGAATACTAAGAATGATTTAAACTTTGAGTATTATGGAAGATGAACACAAATCATTAGAGCCTCAGCAGGATAATGAAACCCTTCGGAATACTGCTACACTTACAGAGATGATGGACGACGAGATAGAGGAAACATCATCCCAAGACACTCCAGACGAAACCATAAAAAGTGATGATGATAATCCGATAGAAAATGGAGAAAGCGGGGATGATACTGTTGAAGAAACAACAGCAGAAGAAACTATAGATAGAACACAGGGTGGAACGATTGATGCAGAGGAAACGCAAACAGAAGAATTACCAGAAGATGAAGAGCCCCCCTTAAGGGACGATAAAAGAGATGATATCAAAAAGGAAAATGTTATAGAAGAACTGTGCAAATACAAAAGTTCATTAGATTGTGATAAGTTTTGTAACATCTTAAAGTTTTTGGTCTTGATTTTATTGAGTTTAAGCGGAATAGTTTTACTGGTGTTGGTGAAGTTTGGTGTTTGGAATGTAAAGATGAATAGGAGTACTATTGTACTAATATATGGGTTGATTCTACTTTTTATAGTGGCAACAATTATTTTGTCTTTTATGCTTACAACGTCAAATCGTCGTTATGGATCTGCCATAAATAGACTTGACTTGCTGATAACAAGAATTGGTTTCATGAAAAATGAATCAAAAATGCTTTTAGATGTTCATCGTGAGTTGCAGCTAATTGCCAGGATATTGGAATTATCAAATGAAAAAACAATAAATGTTTAACTCATGTACCAACACTTCTTCAAACGTCTTTTTGACATCATAGGCAGTCTGATTCTGCTGCCGTTTATGCTCCTTGAAATCATAGTGCTTGCACCCATTATATGGTTAACCGATAAAGGGCCGGTATTCTATAATGCCACACGGGCAGGGAAGGGATATAAGCCATTCAAGATGTTCAAATTGCGCTCGATGTATGTGAATTCGCCTGACTTGAAGAACCCCGATGGCTCTACATATAACAGCGATGATGATCCGAGGGTGACATCTATTGGTAGAATAATGAGAAAAACATCGTTGGATGAGTTTCCTCAATTCTTGAATATCCTGACAGGTGACATGAGTTTTGTTGGGCCGCGACCGAAATTGTACTCTAAAGGGCGTTTGGATAACGAAACCAACGAAGACATTATAAAGAGTTTTCGTGTGAAGCCGGGTGTCACTGGCTATGCCCAAGCTTATTTCCGTAATAGCATTACCCAGGAAGAGAAATTCCATTGGGATGCCTATTATGCCGACAATGTGACCTTGTGGATGGATATTAAGATTCTTTTCCAAACCGTTTGGTCGGTCATTGCCCGCAAAAACATCAACACTGAGCAGAGCTACAAGAAAAAATGAAAAAACTAATGATAGTAGGAGCCTCAGTGCTTCAACTTCCTGCTATTTTGAAAGCCAAGGAAATGGGTTTGCATGTGGCTGTGGTGGATTACAACCCTCAGGCCGTCGGCATAACCTATGCCGATAAGTATTACAACGCATCTACGATGGACGAGGATGCAGTGCTCGCGGCAGCCGAGGACTATCAACCTGATGGCATCATGACCCTTGCCACCGACATGCCCATGCGTGGCGTTTCCAAGGCATCCGACAAGTTACATCTTCATAGCATCAATTACGAGACGGCGTTGAAGGCCACCGACAAGTACGACATGATTAAGGCGTTCAAGGCACACAATGTGCCTTCACCTTGGTTCTTTGTTGTGGATACATTGGAAGAACTAAAGATACATGAGTCTGATGTTACTTTTCCTTGCATCATCAAACCAACCGACAACGCAGGGAGCCATGGCGTTGCCAAAGTACATAGTTTTCAAGAACTGCTGGATAACTATGAATACGCCCATTCATGCAGCCGTCATGGGAAAGTCATCGTTGAGGAATATCTTGACGGTGCCGAGGTGTCGGTGGAGGTTATGGTGATAGACAACGAAGTTCATATCCTTCAGATTACTGACAAGATTACCACCGAAGCTCCTCACTTTGTGGAGATGGGACACACGCAACCTTCAAGGTTGCCTTTGGCTACACAGCAAGCCATTCGTGATGTCACCATTGCCGCTTGCAAGGCCATTGGTATTGACAAAGGGCCCGCACACGTAGAGATGAAGGTCACAAAACATGGCCCCGTGATGATAGAACTGGGTGCCCGTATGGGCGGTGACAACATCACCACGCATTTGGTACCGCTCAGCACAGGTATCGATATGGTGGGTTCCACTATCAAAGTAGCTCTGGGTGAGCAACCAGACATTGAGCCTACGCTTCATTGTGGATCTGCCATTCGTTACTTTGAAGTGCCCTTTGGTACCATCAAAGCCATAGAGCATGTGGAAGAAGCGCAACGTATCTCGGGCGTGAGACAAATCACCTTTATCAAGCAGATAGGCGAGCAATCCACGCCAATCCAATGCAGTAACGATCGCATCGGCTTTGTGATTGCTCAAGGCGCAACTGCCGAAGAGGCGGTAAGGGCCTGTGAGGAGGCAATGAAAACAATTAAAGTTAAAATAGGTTAATCTAATTATAATGTGAATAACATGAATCAATCAGTATTAGGATTATACTTCGAAGAATTCGAAGTGGGTTCGGAGATAAAGCATGCGCTATCAAAGACCATCTTCGAGAGCGATAACAATTTCTTCAGCCTTATGACAATGAATCACCATCCAGTCCATATAAATGTTGATTATGCAAGCCATAACCAGCACGGCCAAGTGTTGGTTGTGGGGACACTTGTGTTTTCGCTTGTAGTTGGCATGACAGTACCAGATATTAGCGGCAAAGCTATCGCTAACTTGGGTTATGAGAGCATCAAGCATCTTGCCCCAACTTTTGTGGGAGACACCATCTATGCTCGTACAAAAATATTGGATAAGCGTGAATCAAAGTCGAAAAACGATAGAGGTATAGTCTATGTCGAAACTATTGGCTATAATCAGCGTGGTGAGGATGTAATATCTTTCCGTCGTAATGTATTAGTGAAAAAACAAAATCCATCATGAATACCCAATATTTGACCCGTAGCTTGATGTTTGTGCCAGCTCACAATGACAGGCTGATGCAAAGTGCATCTCGCAGTAACGCTGATATTCTTTTGCTCGACATAGAGGATAGTGTTCAGCCCATTGAGAACAAACAGGTGGCCCGTGATAAAATTGTCCAATTTGTTCGCGAGGGCTTCTTCCGTGATCACATCCTGTTTCCCCGTATCAACGACCGCGAAAGCGGTCAACTGCTTAAAGACGTTTATCAGCTTGCAATTGAGGGGGTGACTGGTTTTATGTACCCTAAGGCGCGCTGTGGTGAGGATATATATTTTATCGGGAAACTACTCGAAACCATCGAATACGACAAAGGTTTTTCCCCCGGTACTTTTAAGCTTATCCCGCTAATTGAAACTACGGGGGCAGTGATGAATATCCAAGATATTTGCAAAGCCAGTCCACGTGTGGTTGCTGTGGCTTTCGGGTGTGAGGACTATGTGACAGATCTTGAGGGAAAGCATGACATCGAAGGGCAGAGCATCTTCTTTGCGCGTAACATGATTGTGAATGGGGCTCATAATTGTGGTGTGGCTGCTATTGACACGGTTCACATTCGTGTCCACGATCTTGATGATTTGGAACACAATTTGGTTCTTTCCAAAAAGCTTGGTTTTGATGGTATGCTTATCCTTAATCCAAAAGAATTACCTTTATGCCATCGTTACTATTCACCTTCTCCAGAAGAAGTGGAGTGGGCTGAAGAAATGGTTCAACTTACCGAAGAAGCAATTCGTGAAGGTAAAGGTGTGGCTGTGAAAGACGATAAGTTTATTGGACCGCCAATGTTAAAAATGGCAGAAGAAATAATTAGAAAACATAAAATGATAATTGAGCATGAGTAAGAAAATTTTGATTTTGGGAGGAGAAGGAAATGGCGGAGTAATTGCAAATGCCATTCTTGACGCAAATAAAAGAGGATATGATGAATGGGTTGTTGAGGGATATCTCAATGATGGGGTGCCCGTTGGAACAATCATTGACTCTTTTCCGGTCGTAGGGACCATAAAAAACGACTTGGAGAAATATGTAAAAGAAGGTTACTATTTTATCATAGCTATATTGAGACTAGATGGCGTAGAAGAGCGAATCAAGCTTATAGAATCGCTTCCTATCCCAGATGCCCAATTGGCTACATTTGTACATCCCACCGCATACGTTGCACCTAATGTAGAACTAAGTCCGGGTTGTGTCATTATGCCAATGGTAGCCATTTCTTCCAACACGAAATTTGGAAAAGGATGCATTGCCATGGTTTGTTCAACCATTGGTCACGACAACATAATAGGAGATTATTGTCATATCGCAGCACAAGCTTGCGTTGGTGCTTTCCTTACTATAGGAAAAGGAGTGCATATTGGTCTTAACTCGACAATTAGGGAGCATATTACCATTGCGGATTACGCGACACTTGGTATGGGGGCAGTATTAACAAAGAATATTGGTTTTAAAGAAATTTGGGCGGGAATGCCTGCCAAGTTCTTAAGAATGGCAGAATAATATGAAAGTATTGTTTCTACCTGCATACTTCTATCCAGAAACCGCGGCAAGTTCCTATTTAGGTGACAATATTAGGGATGCTTTATGCAAAGAAAGAATAGGCATAGAGCTGTATGTTCCTTCACCTTCTCGTGGTATTTCGGCTGAAGAAAGGAAGAAATACAAAAAGCTTAAATACGAGAACCTTTCAGAAGGATATTTGAAAGTCCATCGTTTTTCCATATACGCCGAAGGCAAGAACCCCATACTACGTGCTTTGCGTTACGCTCTTTGTTCAATCAAGCACTTCAACCGTGGTGTCTTTGCCAAAGATGCCCGCACATGTGATGTGATGTTTATCTCCAGCACTCCCCCCATCCAAGGTGCCATGGCCGCTATGGTCAAGAAATGCCGCCGCGATCATATCCCCTTCGTCTACAACCTCCAAGACATTTTCCCCGATTCCCTTGTGGGCACTGGCCTCGCCAAGAAAGACGGCTTACTTTGGAAAATCGGCCGTGTCATTGAGAACTTCACCTACCGCAATGCGGACAAGATCATCGTCATATCTCAAGACTTCAAGCGCAACATCATGGCCAAAGGTGTACCTGAAGAAAAGATTGAAGTCATCTATAACTGGGTGGATGAGAATGCCATTATCCCCGTGAAAGATGAAGAAAATGAGCTTTTTGAGGAGTTCGGCATCAGCAGGGATAAGTTCAGGGTGGTGTATGCCGGCAATCTGGGCAATGCACAAAACATCGAAATCATCATCGAGGCTGCCAAACGGATAAGAGACAAAGGGAACATTGAGTTCGTCATCTTTGGCACTGGAGGGTTGGAGGATGAAATCAAGGCTACCAAAGAGAAAGAACAGTTGGATAACCTAAAGATCTTGCCTTTGCAGCCTTACGAACGGGTGGCCAAAGTGTATGGCTTGGGCCATGTGTGCATCGTGGCTTGCAAGCCGGGCTTGGGCGGCGCGGCCATGCCCAGCAAGACGTGGAGCATCATGTCGAGCGGACGGGCGGTGCTGGCCAATTTCGATGAAGGGGAGCTGAAGGAGATAGTGGAAGGCGGCCCTTCGACAAGCCCTTCGACAAGCTCAGGGACCGACTCAGGGACCGCAAAACCTTGTGGCGTGTTCACCAAAGCTGGGGATTTGGAGGGCTTTGTGGCTGCTATAGAAGAGCTGTCGCAGCATCCAGAAAGGTGTGCCGAGATGGGCAGGAACGGACGGCAGTTTATCTTGGAGAACTTGACGCGCGAGGTGGGGACGAGGAGGTATGTGGAGGTGATTCGGCAGGTGGCGGGGAATGGTTTAGAGTTTAGAGTTTAGGGTTTAGAGTTTAGAGTCAGTTGAGAGTGTAGAGTTTAGAGTTGAGAGTCAGTGGTAAGTTTAGAGTTGAGAGTTGGGGCATTGCCTGGATGTTTTGGGCGGGGCTTTTTAGGGAAAGCAAAAGCTCTGCAATCGTTGTAAAGTAAAAAACCCGCCAACTTTGAAAAGCAGCGGGTATTCGGAGACTTGGTTACGTGCAGGTGATGCAGAGGCTTGACCAAGCATTACGGCAGCAAAAGTACATATTTTTTTGATATATCGACATGAATTACAAAAAATTTTCGAAATTATATTCTAATGCTCGTGTTTCACGATATGTTAAAGCAGCAAATGGTGATAAACGAAAAGCACAAAAGATGTATTATGCAAATGCAAGAATAGCACAGTCATTTCAGCCTTTGTTAAGTTTTTTCGAGGTGGTTTTGCGTAACCAGTTGCATTATGCAATTGCTGCTCATTTTGGTGACGTACAGTGGATTATTAATCAGAAAACAGGGTTCATGTCAGATTCCAGCTTGACTCACAAAGCGAAAAAAACGGGAAAAATAGTGGTAAATGATTTTTTAAAGAGAGAAGTGGAACGTTCGGAGCATACGCTATTAGGAAAAAAACGTAATGTGACAGCAGGAAGAGTCATAGCAGAGTTGAATCTTGGTTTTTGGAACAGTTTGTATGAGACACATCATTATGCATTGTTGAAAGGTGTTCCATGCCAGATATTCAAAAACTTGCCCATGGGGTATGGTCGAAAGGAAGTGAACACAAGGATTCAGGAAATCAGAATGCTACGCAATAGGGTGAGCCATAATGAGCCGTTATGTTTTTCGAATAAAGTGTTCGATATGACATACGTTAAGGAGATGTATGCGAAAATAAATGGTTTTCTTTCGTGGATTAACCCGGAAATTATGGTTTCGTTGAGAAATGAGTCGCTAGATAGTGTATGCTTGGAGATTGACAAGACTGAAGAGATAATGAAATGATGAAAATCAGCTAGTTCTAAATGTTTATTTTAGTGTTGTTTGGTTTTTGGGAGATTGTTTTTGGGGGTATAGAAACAAATCTTACATAAATCTATCATAAATATTTGGCGGCTGGTTCTTTTTGGGAGGCCTGGAGTTTAGTTGAGAGTTGAGAGTCAGTGGTAAGTTTAAAGTTGAGAGAGAGTTAGTTAATGAGATTAGAGTTATAAGTACATAGGCATTTTTGAGTGAACCGTTATGTTGGATGGCAATAGAGCAAGCGTTGTAGTTGTTGAGGAAGACTCTAGGCTTGCTGATGTCGATGGCATTGAATACAAGACCTTTGTTGTTGATGATGTAGTGGTATCCGCAGATGTGTCTATTAGTGGTTTTTGTATATGATAAGTCTAAAATGAGTATCAGATAAATTATGCATATCCAAAAAACATATATCTTTGCAAAATGATTCCCAAATAGTAAAATCCATCCTATGAGCAGATTAGTCATACGAAATGTGGGTCCCATCAAGAGCGTGGACATTAACCTGAATAAGGTGAATGTTTTCATTGGTCCGCAGGGAAGCGGCAAGAGTTCTATTGCCAAAATTGTGAGTTTCTGTTCGTGGATGGAGAAGATGAACGATGCGGCATATAGAGTCGTGGCAGATGGTCTGGTGGAAAGATTAGGCTCTTTCCATCACATGAAAGAGTATTTCTCTGAAAAATCAGTACTTCTATATGTGGGCGACAACATTGCGTTTGTCTACAATTGGAAGGGGTCGGTTCCATTGAACAAGAAGTTTGTGGATGGTAATTCGGAACATTTCCACGACAAGGAGTATGTGTTTTATTCGAACAATAAGTTGGTGAATCCCAAAGTTTCCTACATTCCCGCAGAGCGTAACTTTGTGTCAGCTGTCCCTTCATTGAAAGATTATTCTGAGAATGACGACAACTTACAGAGTTTTGTGAATGACTGGTTTGATGCCAAACGACATTATACCAAGGATCACCCTATGCCGGTGACGAATCTTGGACTTGAATTTTACTACAACAAAAGCATAGACAGGGATTTCCTAACCATCGGAAGCAAAGGGAGTATCCCTCTTACTTCTGCCTCTAGTGGTTTTCAGTCCATCGTGCCTTTGGCGGTCATGGTCGAATGGCTCTCATCGGGTATCTACGAAGAGAACAAACCCTTCTCCCCGTCAGAGAACCAACGCGTACGCGATATTTTAGCCCATTTGTCAGGGAGCGCAAGCGACAATGAGGCTGAGCTGATTGAGAGACTTCGTGGGTTTATCCAAGGCCGTGTGTATTCACATACCCAGTTCATTGTTGAAGAACCTGAGCAGAACCTGTTTCCCAAGACGCAGATGGATTTGTTGTATCATCTGATCTCAGAGATCAACCACGGGCGAAACCATAAGCTGGTTATCACAACACATAGCCCCTATATTCTCTATGCATTGAACAATTGTTTGCTCGCATATTTGGTAAGAGACAATCTAGACAAGGAAACGACCGAAGCGGTAGAGTGCGTAAAATATGCTATTAATCCTTCGGATGTTTCGGTATGGTCTATTAAGGACGGTTGCCTAAGAAATGATAAAGGCGAACCTCATAAGACCATTCAGGATGCTAGAGGACTGATTAGGAAGAATTATTTCAATGATGTCATGAAGACGGTGATGGGTGATTTCAACACCTTGCTTGGTTATGATGAATGAGAGAGGCGCCTTTGTGCAGGATGTGTTCGTGGCGGATTTCACGGAGTATAACAGCTACAACCCGGAAATGCCAGGGCCTTGTGCTGGCGTACAAATAGCCACGGAGGAAAATGGAATTATTCCTTCTTTCAAACTTACAGACAGAAACAGATATCCGTTTATGGCTGTCAACTTTGAAGAGAATCAGCAGGCCTTTATGCGAGGAGATGGGACAAAGGCTCCGCAGTGCGAATGTATGTTTTATGCCGTAAGGGAAGAATCACCGGCGTGGATGTTGTTTTTGGAGCTGAAGTACTGTGCTCCGAAAAATGCTTATAATAATATCATTGAGGGTATAGGCCAATTAAAGAAGACGTGCAAGTATCTTTTGGAAGAAAAGCAAGAATATGAATCTGCTAGATTCAAACGCTATTTTGCAGTGTCAACGCCTAACTGTGAACCATTGGATCCTTTTGATGCCGACTATTTCAACCAAGAGGATATGCTGGCCTTGAAAGAAGAAACGAAAGCGGTTTTGTTCATTACAAATCAGGTGGATATCCATACACCTATACATCTTAGGAATGGAAAAAAATAATTAATTGGATTTACTATGGGTAGCCATACCAATCCCGTTATGGCTTTAAGGCATAAATGGCTTGAAGATGCGCAAGCGGTCGAACACCGACAAGAACACGATGATCTTTGAACACGGATTGACACGGATTAGACGGATGGGTTTTGCGACGGTGTCGCAAAATTCCGTGGGAATCCGTGTTCGAGAGGATAGGGGAATTTATGACAAATTAATGACAAATTACATGGTAATAAACCTATAAAATATAATACAAAATACAACTATATGAACTTAAAACCTAGAAAGATTCCGTTTTCGCCGCCCGACATGTCGGAGGCGGAAATCGAACAAGTGGCTGAAGTCTTGCGCTCCGGCTGGATTACCACCGGCCCGAAAACCAAGGAGTTTGAAAGACAAATAGCTGCTTATGTGGGTACGGCTAAGGCGGCTTGCCTAAGCTCGGCAACAGCAGCTATGGAAATGGCGCTGCGACTGATTGGGGTGGGACCCGATGACGAGGTGATTGTCCCGGCCTATACCTACACGGCTTCGGCTTCGGTGATACAGCATGTGGGCTGCAAGCTGGTATTGGTGGACTCGCAGCCCGACTGCGTGGAGATGGACTACGACAAGATGGCCGACGCCATTACCGAAAAAACCAAGGTAATCTGTCCAGTGGACTTGGGCGGCATCGTCTGCGACTTCGATCGCATCTTCCAGATTGTGGAGGCAAAGAAGGCACTTTTCCATCCATCCAACGCGATTCAAAAACGCATCGGCCGCATCATTGTGGCTGCCGACGATGCACACGCTTTAGGTGCCCAGTGGCACGGCAAGATGGCAGGGAGCATCGCCGATTTCTCCTCGTTCAGCTTCCATGCCGTCAAGAACATGACAACGGCAGAAGGCGGGGCGTTGGTGTGGAATCTTCCGTTTGGAGAAGAACCGGTGCCATACGATGCTTGGTCAACAGTGCCGCCTGTTGAGGGCGAGACTTGGAATGAGTACTTGTACAGGCTCTTGCAGCTGTATTCTCTGCATGGGCAAAGCAAAGATGCATTTACTAAGACCCAGTTGGGGTCGTGGGAGTATGATGTGATAGGTCCTTGGTACAAATGCAACATGACGGACATCACGGCTGGTATAGGTTTGGCACAATTAAAACGCTATCCTGCCATGCTTGAGCGTCGTAAACAGATTATCGGTATGTATGACGAGGCATTGAAAGATTTACCTGTCGCGGTATTGAAGCAATATGGTGAAGACTTCAGTGCAAACGGACATCTTTACCTCACCCGTTTGCTTGGTTGCACCGACAAGGAACGTCGTGAGGTCATTGCCAAGATGGCAGAGCGTGGCATTGCCTGCAATGTACACTACAAGCCCTTGCCGATGATGACGGCCTACAAAGCCCTCGGTTTCGACATCAAGGACTTCCCGAATGCCTATCATCTGTATGAAAACGAGGTGACATTGCCCTTACATACACGCTTGAGTGATGAGGACGTGGCCTATGTTATCGAGAATTATGTGGAGGTGATTAAGGACATTTGTTTTTCTGATGGTCGGCAACCACATTCTTTTAAGTCTAATGTTTTAAATTCAAATTTTATCAAATCAAAACCCAATCCCATGGAACGCAAACGCATTTACCTCTGCCTGGCTCACATGAGCGAAGCAGGACTTGAACAAAAATACATACAAGAAGCCTTCGACACCAATTGGGTGGTGCCGCTGGGACCGAATGTCAATGGCTTTGAAAAAGATTTAGAGGATTTTGTAAATGAAGCCAAGGTCCCTGAGCTTGTCGAAGGGCCGATCCCCCAAACCGGCGTTTCGACAGGCTCAACGACCTTGCTTAACAAACGTGTCGTCGCCCTCTCCGCAGGCACAGCCGCTGTGCATCTCTCGCTGATTGCCTGTGGCGTGCAGCCTGGCGATGAGGTCATCGTCCAATCTTTCACCTTCTGCGCCTCCTCGCATCCCATCACCTACCTTGGCGCAAAACCGATTTTCGTCGATTCGGAAAAGGACTCCTGGAACATGGATGTCGATTTGATGGAAGAAGCCATCAAGGATCGTATCGCCAAGACGGGCAAGAAACCTAAGGCCATCGTGCCTGTGGCACTTTATGGCATGCCCTATGACATCGACCGTATCATGGCCGTTGCCGAGAAATACGGCATCCCGGTGGTCGAAGACGCCGCCGAAGGCTTCGGTAGCCGCTGGAAAGGCCAAGTACTGGGCACTTTTGGCGAATACGGCATCCTTTCCTTCAACGGCAACAAGATGATCACCACCTCGGGCGGCGGAGCCCTTGTCTGCCCCAACCAGGAGGCATGGCAGAAAATCATGTGGCTGGCCACCCAAGCGCGTGAGGCCTATCCCTACTACCAGCATGAGGCCATCGGCTACAACTACCGCATGTCCAACATCTGCGCGGGCATCGGTCGCGGTCAGATGACGGTCGTTGATGACCATATCGCTCACCACAAGCATGTGTTTGAGCTTTACAAGGAATTGTTGAAAGACGTGCCAGGCATCGAAGTCCACGGCAACCCTGATGAGCGTTACGACAGCAACTTCTGGTTGAATACCATCACCATCGATCCGAGCGTTCGCATCAAGGGACAGGAGAATGCCTATAAGACCATCGTTCAAGGTGCAGTGGGTGGTGCAGGTGGTGTGGTGCATGCCTCCGAAAGCGCGCACACCGACTGCGAGCCTAACGACAATGTGGAAGCTTTGCGCGTGTTCCTTGATCAAAGAGCCATCGAAGCACGACCGCTGTGGAAGCCCATGCATAAGCAACCTGTTTATAAAGATGCACCTGCTTACGTCAATGGTGTTTCGGAAGCACTCTTCAAGATAGGTATGTGTCTGCCCAGCGGACCGTATGTCTCCGACGAGGATGTGCGCTATATCGTGGATTGCATCAAGGAAGCGATAGAATAATATAACGCCAGCCTCCTATGTCATTCCAGCAGAGGCATGTGGGTGAGCATGGAATCTATGGGAGGCGGTTCAAGAAATAAGAACCTATAAAGGACGGCCTTTGAAGCCATAGATTCCCGCCAACGCACCACCCACCGTTGGAATGACATGTCTTCAAAAGCCTGCTTTAACCAAAATAACGGATTCGACCACAGTCGGGTCCGTTTTTTTGTCTGCACAAAGCTTTTTGTTCTATCTTTGCACCCAATAACAAATCCGATTATCCTATGTCAAAAACAGCATTAATCACTGGCATCACAGGTCAAGACGGCTCCTTCCTTGCCGAGTTGCTCTTGGAAAAAGACTATGAAGTGCACGGGATCATCCGTCGCTCGTCATCGTTCAATACCGGCCGTATCGAGCATCTCTATCTCGACGAATGGGTGCGCGACATGAAGAACAAACGTCTCATCACCTTGCATTATGGCGACATGACGGATTCATCTTCACTGGTGCGCATCATCCAGAAAGTGCAACCCGATGAAATCTATAACCTTGCCGCCCAAAGCCATGTGAAAGTCTCGTTCGATTGCCCCGAATACACTGCCGAAGCCGATGCGGTAGGCACGTTGCGCCTCCTTGAAGCCATGCGCATCTTGGGTCTGGAGAAGAAATGCAAAATCTACCAAGCCTCTACATCCGAACTCTTTGGCTTGGTGCAAGAGGTGCCGCAGAAAGAGACGACGCCATTCTATCCACGTTCACCCTACGGCGTGGCCAAGCAGTATGGCTTCTGGATCGTGAAGAACTATCGCGAGAGTTACGGTATGTTTGCCGTCAACGGCATCCTCTTCAACCATGAGAGCGAGCGTCGTGGCGAGACTTTTGTCACGCGAAAAATTACGCTGGCTGCCGCCCGCATCAAGCAGGGTCATCAGGACAAGCTCTACCTCGGTAACCTCAACGCCCTTCGCGACTGGGGTTATGCCAAGGACTATGTGGAGTGCATGTGGCTGATTTTGCAGCAGGACAAGCCGGAGGACTTTGTCATTGCCACGGGCGAATACCACACGGTGCGTGAATTCTGTACCTTGGCCTTCAAGCATGTGGGCATTGAGTTGCGTTGGGAAGGTAGTGGAGAAAACGAAAAAGGAATTTGCGTGAAAGACGAAAGCCTTTCTCTAAACTCTAAACTCTCAACTCTCAACTCATTAGAAGGTAAAACTCTCGTTGAAGTTGATCCCCGTTTCTTCCGCCCTGCCGAAGTGGAACAGCTGCTTGGCGACCCCACCAAGGCCAAGACGCTTCTCGGCTGGAACCCGCGCAAGACTTCCTTCGAAGAACTGGTCAAGATCATGGTTGAACACGACATGCGCTTCGTCAAAAAGCTCTATCTCAAGGCACATCTAGAAGATTGATGGGATATTCCTTCGGAATAGAAATGCTTTGCATTCGGCGGAGCCAAATCGTTCAAAAATGGATATAAAATCGTTCAAAAATAGTAAAAAATCAATCAAAAATTGGTGTTTGATAGTTTGAATAATGTTGATTTTCAGAAGATTTTGAAATGATAGATTTTTGTTGGATTTCTTACGAAGTAATAAATAAAAATGGACCTGCTGAAAGAACATAATAAGAAGTATCAGTTCTTTGTGGACATTACAGGAATTGCCATGAAGGTCTACAACAAATACCATTATGGCTTGCTAGAGTCGGCATATGAAGCTGCCATGAGATATCTTCTGGAGCAAGACGGGTATAAAGTTGAAAGGCAAGTGTATCTACCTATTTATTGGGATGATGTTCAACTTGACCAAACCTATCGAATGGATTTGGTCATAGACGACGATATCATTGTTGAGTTGAAATCCATCAAATTCATAGGAGATGAACATAGAAAACAATTGAAAAACTACTTGAATATTACTCATATCAAGTATGGTATGCTGATAAACTTTTCTCCTGAAAGAATCTACAGCGAGTGGTACGAGCGAGACTCTGACGGCACCATAGAACGGATAAAGCT
Source organism: uncultured Bacteroidia bacterium (assembly GCA_902801625.1). GTDB lineage: Bacteria > Bacteroidota > Bacteroidia > Bacteroidales > F082 > Limimorpha. Next base: position 232,146 of record CADCJI010000005.1, read on the forward strand.
TTTTTAAACTCAGGGAAGAAAAAGGAGATTTTGAGGGATTTTAAACTGATTTTAGACAGATTTTGAAATTGATTTTCGATAGATTTAACTGCGTTGAATGCAAGCATTTCTTACGAAGTAATACCATAGAAGTAGAATGATACAGGTTAAAATGCGAGGATTTTAGACAGATTTTGTAATTGATTTTCTACAGATTTCTTACGAAGTAATACCATAAGAAGTAGAATGACAAGGTAGAATGCGAGGATTTTAGACAGATTTTATAATTGATTTTATACAGATTTCTTACGAAGTAATACCATAAAAAATGAACAAAGACAGTAAAATATACGTGGCCGGTCACCGTGGAATGGTGGGCTCGGCAATTGTGCGTGAGCTGCAACGTCAAGGCTGCAACAACATCATCACCAGAACCCATAAAGAACTCGACCTCTGTCGGCAAGACCAAGTGGAAGCTTTCTTTGAGGCTGAAAAGCCTGAATATGTGTTTCTTGCAGCGGCAAAAGTCGGTGGCATCGTGGCCAACCAAAACGCCTTGGCCGACTTCATGTACGACAACATGATTCTCGAGATGAACGTCATCCATTCGGCATGGAAAAACGGCTGCAAGAAGCTGGAGTTCCTCGGCTCGTCGTGCATCTATCCCCGCATGGCGCTCCAGCCGATGAAAGAGAGTTGTCTGCTGACAGGTGAATTGGAGAAGACCAACGAAGCTTACGCCTTGGCGAAAATCAGCGGCCTGAAATATTGCGAGTTTTTGAACCGTCAGTATGGCTCAGACTATATCTCGGTGATGCCGACCAACCTCTATGGCCCCAACGACAACTACCACCCTGAGCATAGCCATGTGCTACCCGCCTTGATCCGTCGTTTTCACGAAGCCAAGGTCAATGGGCTGAAGGAAGTGACCTGCTGGGGAGATGGCAGTCCGCTGCGCGAGTTCCTTTATGTGGACGATTTGGCCAACCTATGCGTCTTTCTGATGAACAACTATAGTGGCAATGAGACCGTGAATGCAGGAACGGGCAAGGAATTAACCATCAAGGCATTGACCGAAATGGTGGCCAAAGTGATTGGTTATGAGGGTGACATCAAGTGGGACACCACGCGTCCTAACGGCACACCGCGCAAGCTGCTCGATGTGAGCAAGGCGACGGCTTTGGGCTGGACCTACAAGACAGAACTGGAAGACGGTATTCGACTCGCTTACGACGACTTCTTGAACAATCCCATGCGCGCCGAACGGTAATCTGTTGAGGCCTGCAGAGGCAATCGAAAAAACACCACCTGAACGACTATCCTTTCCCCGAAACCCTCATAGCGGACGGTCACGATCCGCTATCCCTGACACGAAACGATTGCAAGAAGAAAACGCCTTTCGAGTGTCTCCCAATAGCGTGAGGGATGGCGGATGCCTCTCCGCCATGAGGGCAAGAAGGACGGTAGTGGTCCGTTGAAGGGTGAGTTTGGGATGACATGCCTGCTGAGGCCTGTTTGAATGTTATAATAGCTTTTATATCAGTTAGTTACAAAAGAGCAATCGTTATTTTTGCTAAAAAGACCTATAATTCAAATAATTGTTGTACCTTTGAACCGCGAATACTATCTTGTGTCCGCATGCTATTATTATGAATTAAAGCTATTTATACTATGCCTGTTTACCACGAAAACAAACGTAAGTTTTTGAAATCAAACTATCTGCTTCTCTTTGCCCTATTGCTTGTGTTGTCGTCATGCGATATGTCGAAGCGGATTACCTATTTCCAGGATATCCAAGACCAACGAACCACCTACATCAACGAGCAACCTACTCCTGAGATTCGTTTGCGTCCCGAAGACAAGATTTCCATCATTGTCAACACCAAGGTGCCCGAACTGACGGCGCTGTTCAATTTGCCTTATACGGCTCGGGTGTTAGGATCGCAAACTGAACAGCTTTCTAGTAATTCTCAAGGCACCTCAGGCTATATCATCAAGGCTGATGGTACTATTGATTTCCCGGTATTGGGGATGGTGCAGGCGGCTGGCAAGACACGCGATGAATTGGCGGCCCACATCAAGTCGGAACTGATTGACCGCAATCTAGTCAATGACCCTGTGGTGACTGTGGAATTCGTCAACCTTAAGTTTTCGGTGATGGGCGAGGTGAGGGCTCCGGGTTCTTACCCGATTACGCGCGACCATATCACCCTTTTGGATGCCTTGTCGATGGCAGGTGATTTGACCATCGACGGCAAGCGCGACAATATTATGGTGCTTCGTCCCAATGCCACAGGCAAGCTCACTGCCTACACCGTTGACATGCTTTCTTTCAACGATGTGCAGCATTCTCCAGCTTACTATATCCATCAGAACGATTATATTTACGTTGAGCCCAATAAGAAACGTGCCAACCAGTCGACCGTCAATGCCAACACGGTGCAATCCGCCTCTTTCTGGATTTCAGTGATTTCTTTGCTCGCCTCTTTGGCCACCACGATTTCGGTTCTGTCCTTGAAGTAAAAACAGTATCAATCTTGCCAATTCAATAAATCATGCAAAACGAAGTAATATTAGTAGATCAGGACGAGTCAAAAGATGAAAAGCCCATTGATTGGAAAGCCATTTTGTATCTTTGCCTGTCACATTGGTATTGGTTCCTCATCTCTGTGGTTTTGGCTTTAGGTTTTGCGACCTACTATCTCCATAAGACCGTTCCTGTCTATACCCGTACTGCCAAGCTGTTGGTGAAATCGGATAAAGAGGGGTACGATGTCGTGGATTTCTCGGAAGTGGGTATCATGAACGGAAGTGCCAAGATTTACAACGAATTGATTACTTTCAGTTCTATCGACAACGTCCAAGATGCGGTGCGTCTGCTGCATTTGGATATGAACTATACGATTGATAGTCGTTTCCGCCCAGTTTTGCTTTATGACAAGAGCCTTCCTGCGACTGTGGATTTGTTGGGTAACTTCGATAACGTTTCGGCATCGTTCGATATGAAGATTTCGGATAAAGGTAAGGGCGTGAGGCTTTCGGATTTTGTCCTTAATGGTATGGAAGTGCCAGGTGAGGTTTTGGCGAAATTTGGCGATACCATCAATACACCTATTGGCTTGATGTGTGTACATCCCTCTGACTATTTAGAGAGAGAAGACGGTGAGGGAGTCAGATTTGACGATGTTATCCATGTGAGTCATTCCAGTATCGAAAATGCGGCCAAAAGCTATGCCGGTAAACTGAGCGTTTCTTTGGTGGACAAAAATGCTGAAATCATGGCGCTTTCCGTTAGCGACATCTCCCCGAAAAGAGCCGATGATTTCATCAACATGCTGATTACGGTCTATAACAACAATTGGTTGAAAGACAAGAACCAGATTATGGTGAGCACGTCCATGTTTATCGACGAACGTCTGGAATTGATAGAAAAGGAATTGGGCAATGTGGATAGTGACATTTCGTCCTACAAGAGCGAGAACCTGCTTCCCGATGTGGATGCGGCTTCAAGAATGTATCTGTCGCAAACCACCGAAACAAGCAAACACATTTTGGAAATCAACAACCAGATTTCCATTACTAACTATATCCGGAAGATATTGAGTAACGAGACCATGAAGGATCAGCTGTTGCCTGTGAATTCGGGCGTCAACAGCATCAATATTGAGAGCCAAATCAACTCCTACAACGCCATGATGCTTCGCCGCAACAGCTTGGTGGCCAACAGTAGTGAGGAAAATCCTTTGGTGCTCGACTTGGATGAAAATCTTTCGGATTTGCGTCATGCCATCATTGCCAGCATCGACAACCAATTGGTGACACTCAATAACCAATTGGCAAGCTTGCAGGGTACTGAGCGTCGAATCAACGAACGTCTTGCTGCCAATCCCAGCCAAGCCAAATACCTGCTTTCGGTGGAACGTCAGCAGAAGGTGAAAGAAGCTCTATATCTTTATCTCCTCCAAAAACGTGAAGAGAATCAGTTGACGCAGGCTTTCACTGCCTACAACACTAGAGTGGTTGAAAAGCCCCATGGTTCATCCGCACCTTCCAGGCCGAATGTGTCTAGGATTAGATTGATTGCTTTGGTGCTCGGTTTGGCTATCCCGGCGCTCATTCTTTTCTTGAGAGAAAAACTGAATACTACGATTCGTGGTCGTAAGGATTTGGAGGATCTTACCTTGCCGTTTGTGGGTGAAATACCTTTGGCTTACAGCTCGGCTGACCAAAAGAAAAAGAAGAAGGAAGCCAGGAAAAAACGGGAGGAACTGAAAGGTCAAGACGTTAAGGAGGGCTTTGCCGATGGTGGCGTAGTGGTGAAGAAAGGCAGCCGTAATGTCGTCAATGAGGCTTTCCGCGTGTTCCGCACCAATTTGGAATTCATGAGCAAGGACAAAGCTTCCAACGTCTTCATGTTCACTTCCTTTAACCCGGGTTCAGGAAAGTCATTCATTTGCATCAACTCGGCCATTGCCCTTGCCATCAAGGGTAAGAAGGTGCTGGTGATTGACGGTGACTTGCGTCACGCTTCCTTGTCGGCCTATATCTTCTCGCCCAAGAAGGGCCTTACCAATTACCTTGCCCGTCAGGAAGAGGATATTAACCAGCTTGTCATGCCAAGTAATGACTATCCTACTTTGAGTTACTTGCCCGTGGGTACCATTCCCCCCAACCCGACAGAATTGTTGGAAGACGAGCGTTTTGGTGCGTTGATTGAACGTTTTAGAAAGGAATATGAATACGTGCTGATCGACTGTCCTCCTGTCGACATCGTGGCCGACCCACAGATTATCAACAAGTATGTCGACCGCACCATTTTCGTGGTTCGTTCCGGTCTGATGGAGCGCAGTTTGGTTCCCGAATTGGAAGACATCTATAAGCAGAATAAATTCAAGAACATGTGTTTGGTCCTCAACGGTGCCACGGGCAACGATGGACGTTATGGCTACCGTTATGGGTATGGTTACAGATATGGCTACAAATATGGCGGCAAATACGGTTACCATGCCAATGGCAAAGGTGGGTATTATCACGACGATGAAGAATAATTGGTGAGAAAAGCTTATGTTATTTCCTAGGATTTCTTTCCTGCTCAACAATTTCACCGATCACCATTCCCATATTTTGCCTGGTGTGGACGATGGCGTGAAGAAGATGGAAGTGTCGTTGAAGGTGCTGGACCGATACGAACAGTTGGGCATTGCTGAAGTGTGGTGTACGCCTCACATCATGGAAGATATTCCCAATACAACAGATGCCTTACAGGCCCGCTTTGCTGAGCTTTGTGAGGCTTATCACGGTCCCATCAAGTTGCATCTCGCAGCGGAGTACATGATGGATGCGCTCTTCGAGGAAAGGTTGACCCAAGGCGACTTGCTCCCTTTGGGAGACGAGGGCAACCAACTCTTGGTGGAGACCTCCTATTTCAATCCCCCAATGGACATGGACTCGATTCTGAATCGCATCAAACAGAAAGGGTATTATCCCGTGTTGGCGCATCCAGAGCGTTATGTTTACATGGGGCATGAGCGTTATACGGAATTGAAAAACAAAGATATACGTTTTCAGTTGAACCTTTCGTCTTTGGCAGGTGCCTATGGCTCCGAAGCTAAGGACAAATCCCGTTGGATACTGAAGCAAAACTATTACAACTTGGCAGGCTCCGACCTACATTCCTCCCACAATATGGAGTATTGGTCGACGCGTGCCCCAAGAGCTTTGAAAAGACTACTTCAAACATAAAGCCAAGGTCCCTGAGCCCTGAGGTCCCTGAGCCTGTCGAAGGGCCGACCCACTAAACCGGCGTTTCGACAAGCTCAACGACCTAGCCCGTTAAGGTCCCTGAGCCTGTCGAAGGGCCGACAGAACAAAAAGAGTTTAATTATCAAACATATAGAATATCAATTAAAACCAACAACATGGAAGAAAAAAAGAGACTCTTTGAAGAATTTCCACCCGTGACGACCGAAGAATGGGAAGCCGTCATCGAGAAGGACCTCAAAGGGGCAGATTACAACAAAAAGTTGGTTTGGCGCACACAAGAAGGTTTCAATGTGAAGCCTTACTACCGTGCCGAAAACCTGGCCGACATTCCATGGACGGGTCAGAACCCCAACGAGTTCCCATACGTCCGTGGCAACAAACCCGAAGGCAACGAATGGCTTGTCCGTCAGGACATCACTGTGAAGGATGTGCATGAGGCCAACAAGATTGCCCTCAACGCCATCAGTCGTGGTGCCAACAGCATCGGCTTCAAGCTGGAGTACGACAAGCCTTACGACACCATCGCCATCTCGACGCTGCTCAACGGCATCGACCAGAAGGCCGTGGAGATCAACTTCTACAACAACAAGTATCACCTGCCAATCCTCGAGATGCTGTCGAAGATTCCGGACATCAAGGGTTCGTTGAACTACGACCCGCTGACGCGTTATCTGCGTCGCGGCGTGTGGTACATCAACGAGGGTGCCGACATGGAGCTGGGCTATATCGTCGTCAAAGCTGATATGCCTAACTTCCAAACGATTGGCGTCAATGGTCATGTGTTCACCAACGCTGGTGCTACCATCGTTCAAGAGATGGCATTCAGCCTCGCCGTGGGTGCCGAGTACCTCGACAAACTCACCGAGAAAGGCCTGACCATCGACGAGATCGCACCCAAGATGCGCTTCAACCTCGCCATCGGACAGAACTACTTCATGGAACTGGCCAAGCTGAGAGCGTATCGTCTCTTGTGGGCGAATATCGTGAAGGCCTATGGTGGCAAGGAAGAGAACGCCAAGATGCATATCCACGCTACCAACGCCGAGTTGGGCATGAGCCTCTACGATGCATACGTGAACATGCTGCGCACCACCACGGGCACGATGTCAGCCGTCCTCGGTGGCGTCGATTCGTTCACCGTGATGCCGTTCGACACGCCGTTTGAAATCCCCACCGACTTCGCCGACCGTATCGCACGCAACCAGCAGCTCATCCTCAAGGAAGAAGCCCACTTCGACAAGGTGGCCGACCCCGCTGCAGGTTCCTACTACATCGAGAACCTCACCGAGAGCCTTGCTGCTGCCGCTTGGGACTTGTTCAACAAGATCCAAGACGAAGGCGGCTATCTCGAAGCAGTCCGCAAGGGCATGATCCAAGGCCTCATCAAGGAAAGCGCCGCCAAGAAGTTCAGCAACGTGGCTACCCGCCGCGAGACCATCCTGGGCACGAACCAGTACCCGAACTTCACCGAAACGATGAAGTTCACGCCCGAGGCTTGGGTCTTCGAGGCTGACGACCGCCGCGATGCCAATGCCGAGGTCGAGACCATCGTCACCTTCCGCGCTGCCCAGCAGTTCGAGAAGCTGCGCTTCGCCACCGATGTCTATGCCCAAGACCACAAGCGTCCCGTGGCTTGGATGTTCACCTACGGCAACCTCGCCATGCGTAAGGCTCGCGCCAACTTCGCCTCCAACTTCTTCGCCTGCGCCGGCTTCCAAGTCGTCGACAACCCAGGCTTCAAGACCTTGGATGAAGGTATCGCCGCCGCCCGCGAGGTGAAGCCCGAGATTTTGGTCATCTGCTCTTCAGATGAAGAATACGGCGAAGGCAATGCCCTCAAGATCTACGAAACCTTGAAGAACGAGACCATCGTAGTGCTCGCCGGTAACCCCGAAGGCACCGCCGACATCCTCAAAGAGGCTGGCCTGAAGTATTTCATCCACGTCAAGAGCAATGTGCTTGAGACCTTAACGGAGTTCTATAACAAAATGAATGATGAATTAGGAATGATGAATGATGAATGTCGCGATGCGATGCTGGGCTTTGCCCTCATTGACTGCGTCGAATCTTCGATTTCAGCATTCAGCATTCCACATTCCGAATTAACAATGAAAGGATTAAACGATGAAACCAAATTATAAAGACATCAACATCAACGCTATACCTAAGCACAGCGGCCTCATCCTGCCGAATGGCGAGCCTTGGGAGACCTCTGAACACATCATGGTGAAGCCTGCCTACACCGAGAAAGACCTCGAAGGCATGGAGCACCTCAACTATGCCGCAGGCATCGCCCCCTTCCTCCGTGGACCTTACTCGACCATGTACGTGATGCGTCCTTGGACCATCCGTCAGTACGCTGGTTTCTCCACCGCTGAGGAATCCAATGCCTTCTACCGCCGTAACATCGCTGCCGGTCAGAAGGGTCTGTCCGTGGCCTTCGACTTGGCCACCCACCGTGGCTACGACGCCGACCACGAGCGCGTCATGGGCGATGTGGGTAAGGCTGGTGTGAGCATCTGCTCCGTCGAGGACATGAAGGTGCTGTTCGACCAGATCCCGCTGAACAAAATGTCAGTCTCCATGACCATGAACGGTGCCGTGCTGCCGATCCTGGCCTTCTACATCGTCGCCGCCTTGGAGCAGGGTGCCAAGTACGAAGAGCTGCAAGGCACCATCCAGAACGACATCCTGAAGGAGTTCATGGTGCGTAACACCTATATCTATCCGCCTGAGTTCTCGATGCGCATCATCGCCGACATCTTCGAGTTCACCTCGCAGAACATGCCGAAGTTCAACAGCATCTCCATCTCGGGTTACCACATGCAGGAAGCCGGTGCCACCTCCGACATCGAAATGGCCTACACCTTGGCCGATGGTTGGGATTACCTCCGCACCGGTGTCAAGGCTGGCTTGGATATCGACGCCTTCGCGCCGCGTCTGTCCTTCTTCTGGTGCTCGGGCATGAACCACTTCATGGAGATTGCCAAGATGCGTGCTGCCCGTATGATTTGGGCCAAGATCGTGAAGACCTTCAACCCGAAGAACAGCAAGTCGCTGGCCCTGCGTACCCACACGCAGACCTCGGGCTGGTCGCTCACCGAGCAAGACCCGTTCAACAACGTGGCCCGTACCTGCATCGAGGCTATGGGCGCCGCCTTGGGTCACACCCAGTCGCTGCACACCAACGCCTTGGACGAGGCCATCGCCTTGCCCACTGACTTTAGTGCTCGTATCGCCCGCAACACCCAGATTTACATCCAGGAAGAAACCAACATCTGCCGCGTCGTTGACCCGTGGGCTGGCTCCTATTATGTGGAGAGCCTCACCCGCGACCTTTACGAGCGCGCTTGGGGTCACATCCAAGAAGTGGAAGCCATGGGTGGCATGGCCAAGGCCATCGAGACCGGCTTGCCGAAGATGCGTATCGAAGAAGCCGCTGCCCGCAAGCAGGCCAAGATCGACTCGGGTCGCGAGACCATCGTCGGTATCAACAAGTATCGCCTCGACCACGAGGATCCCATCGAGACCTTGGAGGTCGACAACACCGCCGTGCGTGAGTCGCAGATCAAGCGTCTGAAAGAGCTCCGCGCCAACCGCAACGAGGCCGATGTGCAGCGTTGCCTCGAGGCCATCACCAAGTGTGCCGAGACGGGCGAGGGCAACTTGCTTGCCTTGGCCGTCGAAGCCGCCAAGTGCCGCGCTTCGTTGGGTGAGATTTCGATGGCTTGCGAGAAAGTCGCTGGTCGTTACAAAGCAGTAATCCGTTCAATTTCAGGAGTGTATTCTATGGAAACGAAAAACGATG
>CADCJI010000006.1 GCA_902801625.1 uncultured Bacteroidia bacterium
CACAACGCCCGGGATACCATCCTTGTCGCGCTTGAAGTCAATGACTCTGTACATTCTCTTATGGCCGCCGCCACGGTAGCGGACAGTCATTTCACCACTTGAGTTACGACCACCCGTGCTCTTCTTGGGTCTCAGTAACGACTTCTCGGGTTTGTCGGTCGTGATCTCGTCAAAAGCGCTAATCACTTTGAAGCGCTGACCTGGTGTCGTTGGTTTATATTTCTTTAATGCCATGATCAGATGTTGCTATAAAAGTCAATTGTGTAACCTTCTTTCAACGTCACGATAGCTTTCTTGAAAGCGGCGGCGCGGCCAGTGATGGCGCCCGACTTCGTGTAGCGTGACTTCTTCTTTCCATCGTAATTCATCGTGTTGACGGCCTCAACCTTCACATCGTAGAGCTTTTCGATGGCGTCCTTGATCTGATACTTGTTGGCGTTCTTGTCGACGATGAAAGCGAATCTGTTCAGCTTCTCGCTGATGGCGGTCATCTTTTCGGTAATGACGGGTTTCTTTATGATAATCATCTCTTTTCGTGTTTTAAGCGTTAAACATTATCCAAGGATCTCGTCGATAGGCTTGATGGCGCTCTCGGTGAGGAAAATCTTCTTGGCTTTCAGAATATCATAAGTATTCAGGTTGCGGGCCAGGGCAACTTCGGTACGCTGAATGTTTCTGGCGCTGAGGACCACGTTCTTGTTCGGCTCGGCGAACACGAACATATTTCTGCTGCCATTGGCCTTGAAAGCGTCGATGATCTTAACCATCTGCTTAGTCTTGGGAGCTTCGAAGTTGAAGTCCTCGATGACCATGATGGCATCGTCAGTGATCTTGCTCGACAGGGCCGACTTGCGGGCCAACTCTTTCACTTTCTTGTTCAGCTTGAAGCTGTAGTCGCGCGGCTTGGGACCAAACACGCGGGCACCACCTCTGAGGAGGGGTGAGTTGATGTCGCCACGACGTGCACCACCGGTGCCCTTCTGACGGAAGAGCTTGCGGGTGCTGCCCGACAACTCGCTGCGTTCCTTTGACTTGTGAGTGCCTTGGCGCTGGTCGGCCAGGTATTGTCTCACTGCCAGATACATGACATGCTCGTTGGGTTCGATGCCGTAGATGTCGTCATTCAGCTGAACCTTGCGGCCTGTATCTTCGCCTTTGATGTTATAAACTCTTAGCTCCATCTCTCAATCATTAAATATCCGTTATTATGGCCCGGAACGGCGCCTTTCACCACTAACAAATTCTTCTCGGGAACGACCTTCATGATGAGGAGGTTCGTCACCTTCACTTTATGGTTGCCCATCTGACCGCCCATACGCAAACCTTTGAACACTCTCGAAGGATAAGCGCAAGCGCCGATGGAACCCGGTTTTCTCAAACGGTTGTGCTGACCGTGAGTTGCTTGACCAACGCCATTGAAATGATGACGTTTCACTACGCCCTGGAAGCCTTTACCTTTGCTGATGCCGCTGACATCAACATACTCGCCTTCCATGAACACGTCGACGGTAAGGGTTTCGCCCAATTGTTTTCTGTGGCCTTCTTCGAAACGCGAGAACTCGCGCACCAGTTTCTTAGGAGTCGTGCCGGCCTTGGCAAAGTGGCCAAGTTCAGCCTTAGTTGCGTTCTTCTCCTTCTTCTCATCGAAACCTAACTGGATGGCGCTGTAACCGTCTTTCTCAATCGTTCTGACTTGGGTGACAACGCAAGGACCTGCCTCGATGACAGTGACGGGAACCATCTTTCCGGCCTCGTCGTAAATGCTTGTCATACCAATCTTTTTTCCTAGTAATCCTGACATGCTACTTTAGCTTTTTAATTTGTTGTACTAGATAGGTTTAATTACAATTTGATTTCTACTTCCACACCACTGGGGAGCTCCAGCTTCATCAGTGCGTCGATCGTCTGAGAAGTCGAGTTGTAGATGTCGAGCAAACGCTTGTAGGTCGAAAGCTCAAACTGCTCTCTCGATTTCTTGTGGACGAATGTTGAGCGCAATACGGTGTAGATCTTCTTGTTAGTCGGCAACGGAATAGGACCGCTGACAACTGCTCCGGTCGCTTTAATGGTTTTTACGATCTTCTCAGCTGACTTGTCAACCAAGTTGTGGTCGTGCGACTTCAGTTTAATTCTAATTCTCTGGCTCACAATAATTATTTTTATTGAATTGTTTGCTTAAATGAATAATAGTCCTTTTGCCTTCTTGATCACCACTTCGGCAAGGGCTTCGGGGACGGGGGCGTAATGGCTCAGCTCCATGTTGAAGTTGGCACGGCCCGACGACAGCGAGCGCAGCTGGGTGATGTAACCAAACATCTCAGCCAACGGCACGTCTGCCTTAATCGTCTGGAAACCAATGTCGGCAATGACTTCGCGCAATATTGATCTCTTTTTGTTCAAATCGCCCGTGACGTCACCAATGTATTCGTCGGGGCAATGTATTTCTACTCTCATGATAGGTTCCATCAACACGGCACCAGCTTTCAGGCCGGCCTCCTTGAAGGCGATGTGCGCTGCACTCTCGAACGAGAGGGCGTCGCTATCCACCGGATGGAACGAACCGTCGGTAAGGGTCACCTTGAGGTTCTCGACCGGGAAGCCTGCCAACACACCGTTGGACAAGGCACCCTTGAAGCCTCTCTCCGTGGCTTGGATGAACTCGGCTGAGAGGACACCACCCTTCACTTCGTTGACAAACTGCAATCCGTGTACACCTTCTTCGGCAGGACCCATAGTGAACTCGATATCGGCAAATTTTCCCTTGCCACCGGTCTGTTTTTTATAGACTTCACGATGCTGAATTGTTTGAGTAAAGGCTTCCTTGTACGCGACCTGCGGACGGCCGGAGTTGACTTCAACGCCAAACTCTCTCTTGAGGCGGTCCATGATAATGTCAAGGTGCAATTCGCCCATACCGGACAATATGGTCTGACCCGAATTTTCATCGGTGTGTACGAACAGCGTAGGATCTTCCTCAACCAATTTGGCCAAGGATTGATCCAGCTTGTCTAAGTCTGCTGTAACTTTGGGTTCGATGGCGATGTTGACCACAGGCTCTGGGAACTTGATGTTCTCGAGCACCAGCGGTTTGTTCTCGACACAAAGCGTGTCACCCGTGCGGATGAGCTTGAATCCGACGGCGGCACCGATGTCGCCAGCCGAAATCTCTTCCAAGGGCAACTGCTTGTTGGCATGCATCTGAACGATCTTGGCGATGCGTTCGCGAGTCCCGGAATAGACGCGGAAGAAACAAAGACGACCGACAAAAGGATCGGTGGCAATCTTAAACGCCAAGGCGCAGAAAGGCTCCTTGGGGTCGGCCTTGCGGATCTCTTCTTGTTCGGTCTTCGGATTGATACCTTTCACATGGTCGATGTCCAAGGGGCTGGGCAGGTAGTTGACAATGGCGTCAAGCAGAGGCTGCACGCACTTGTTCTTGAACGACGAGCCGCACATCACGGGGCAAATGCGAAGGTCAAGCGTAGCCTTGCGGATTTGGCCGATAATCTCTTCGGCAGTGATGCTATCAGGGTCTTCCATGTATTTTTCAAACAAGGTCTCATCATCTTCGACGGCGCCCTCGATGAGGTTGGTGCGATATTCAGCGACCATATCCTTCATGTCTTCGGGGATCTCGATTTCGTCGTAGACAGAGCCATTGTCGGTTTCTTCCCAAGCGTACGCCTTATTCGTAATCAGGTCAACAATACCGATGAAGTCGTCTTCGGCACCGATGGGCAACTGGACGGCGACGGGAGTAGCGTGGAGCTTCTCGCGGATTTGATCCATCACCTTAAAGAAATCGGCACCTGCACGGTCCATTTTGTTGACGTAGCAGATACGCGGGACGTTGTATTTGTTGGCTTGATGCCAGACGGTCTCTGACTGAGGCTCTACCCCACCGACAGCGCAGAAGATGGCGATGGCGCCATCGAGCACGCGCAGCGAACGTTCCACCTCAACGGTGAAATCGACGTGGCCGGGGGTGTCGATGATATTGATCTTATAAGCCTCATTATTAAGGTGCCAGAACACCGTTGTTGCAGCAGAAGTGATGGTGATGCCACGCTCTTGCTCCTGTACCATCCAGTCCATGGTGGCGGCGCCGTCGTGAACTTCACCTATCTTATGACTACGGCCAGTATAATAGAGGATACGCTCCGTCGTGGTCGTCTTACCAGCGTCGATGTGAGCCATGATACCGATATTACGCACGAGGTTGAGCGGATTCATCATATTTTCCTGTCCGTTTTGCATAATTCCTGATCTCTCCTATTAGAATCTGAAATGCGAGAATGCCTTGTTGGCATCTGCCATTCTGTGGATTTCTACCTTCTTCCTTGTAAGCTGCCATGATTTCCGAAGCGAGCTTCAGAGCCATCGATTTCTCGTGACGTTTGCGGGCATAACCGATCAGGTTCTTCATACCGATGCTCTGCTTACGTGCAGGACGGATTTCTGAAGGAATCTGGAACGTAGCACCACCAATACGACGGCTTCTTACTTCCACTTGAGGAGTAACGTTGGCCAAGGCCTTTTTCCATACCTCAACTGGATTTTCGTTGAGCTTACTTTCAACGATGTCCATTGCTTCGTAGAAAATCTGATAAGCCAAATTCTTCTTACCCTTGAGCATGATGTTGTTCACGAACTTCGTGACTTGCACATCACCGTACTTCGGGTCGGGAAGGATAATTCTCTTCTTTGGTTTAGCTTTTCTCATGTCTTTAAGTCTTTCTTTTTTGACTAATCGTTATTTCTTTGCGGCTTGTTTGGGTCGTTTAGCACCGTACTTAGACCTGCGTTGGCGACGTCCATCAACACCAGAGGTATCCAACGCTCCTCTAATGATGTGATATCTGACACCCGGAAGATCCTTAACACGACCACCTCTGATCATAACAATGCTGTGTTCCTGCAAGTTGTGGCCCTCACCGGGGATGTAGGCGTTGACCTCCTTTTGGTTGGTCAGACGAACCCTAGCGACCTTACGCATAGCTGAGTTAGGCTTCTTGGGGGTCGTCGTGTAAACACGCACGCACACACCGCGACGTTGCGGACTGGCATCCAATGCAGGCGACTTGCTCTTGTCGATCAATTTTTGGCGCCCTTTGCGCACTAATTGTTGAATAGTCGGCATTTTTAATTTGTTAGTTATTTAATCCGTTGATTAGGAATTATTTACAAACTCATACCAAACTGGCCGAGGGCAACTCTTTCAAGATGTAGTCAGGGAAACACAATAAGCCATGGACGGCTTAGAAGTCTATAAACCCACGCTGTGACATTATAAGAACGCTTGATTTTGGCGTCACATCGTGTAGAAACCTATTACGTTTAACTTATCAGGTTCCTTAACTATATCATTTTCAAGGGCAAGCCCTCATTCAATTCAGCGGGTGCAAAAGTACAACTTTTTTCAATACGCCGAGCACTTTTTTGAAAATATTTGGAAAAATTGTTGATATGTATAATTATAATACTGTTTTTCAGCAATTTAAGCCTGTTGAAAACTTTTACTTTTGCATAAAAAAGCGTCTTTCCCGACCTATTTTTGTCGAAAAAGACACTCATTTTGTACGAAATCGACCGCCTATATCATTCCACGCCCGACCTTTTATAGATTCCCTTTTCACTTTTGACCTCCAATGTCATTCCTTGCAAAGGGTGTGCGATTGGAATCTATTGGAGGGCAAAGTTAGGAATGACATAAAAGGTCGGGCATACGGTGTATATACGCGGTCGATTTCAAATCCTTATTCTAATACTTCACGAAACGGTCCTCACCGTTGCTCAAACCGAGCAATTCACTGCGGCCGAAGAGGAGGAAAATCTTGTGGTCCCAGATGAGTTCCCACAGGATGCGGCTCACGCGCACCTGCTCCTCGGGGGCTAGTTCTTCGCTCGTGATGATCGTATCCTCAACTTTTTTCACCATATTTTCTTGGAAAGCCATCTGCATAACCTGGTAGCATAGGTTGACAAAGGTGATGCCCGTGGTATGGTCGCGGCTGTCCATAATCATGTTGATTCTGTCTCTGAGCTCCTCATTATTGTAGAGGAGATGAACGGGATTGGCGTCGTAATTCATAGCTTTTCGTTTTGGAATATGGTGCAAAGATAGGGATTATTTCGAAACTTGCAACATTTTAGCCGACTAACGAACACTTTTTTACACCTTATATTAATATGTCGCGCCGATTTCGTACCTTTGCAGGCGAAAATCGGCTTTCAGCTGTCAGCCGTCAGCTTTCAGCGAACTAAGGACTAGCTGATAGCTGACTGCTGATGGCTGACTGCTTTTATTATTAAAAGAACATGGTTACCGAATTATTAATAGTTTGGATTGTCGGCGTAGTGGCGTTCTTTGTGCTTTGGGCGATTTTGCTCAAGGTGATTAAGCGGATTAGCGAAAAGAAACAAAAAGCCGACGCGCCAAAAGAGGAGACCGACAAAAACTCAGCCCCCGAAAGCTTTCCTTCCGAGGGCTGATAGTTTGATAAAGTTTCTGGAACCTTATTGAACATCCTGCACCAAACGTACACTACGCCCTTGCCAACGAGGCCAAGCATACAAGCCATTTGTAATTGTATTGCTCTTGAACCAGAAAAAGCCAGCAGCATTGATATTAGAATGGTCTCTTGACCAATAATCACCTTCTTCATTAACGCTTCTCACTTCCGAAACATATCTGAATCCTGCGGCCGGCAGAAACACGCATCCAGCATCCTCCAACATTGACCAATCCAATGCAGATATGACATTTCCTTCATAGTTTGCGATAGTGTTGTTCATGTTTGCGAAGGGATAGGTTTCCGTGGTCCAATTATCGGGCAGAAGGATAAGGCCATTAACAGCATTGACCTGGGCCTTGACAAGGCGGCAACCAGATTCAGGTCTCCTATTAAACACTATATAGTTCCATTCATTAGCACCCAGGGTACGCCACATGCCAGGCTGGTTTCCGCCGTTGGAAATGGCATTATAAACACCCCAGTCAGAATTGGCATATTCACCTATAAGGGAATACTCTCCACTAGGTCCATAGTGAAATCCAAATTCAGGACCAGGCTCGTCTCTATACTCTATATCGGTCGGTCTGTAATAATCGTTTCCGCAATCCCAGCCGCTCGTGCCCCAACCGAACAGGTCTATCCAATCAGAGTAGAACAAGGAATTATGAGCGTTGTCCTCCCCTATATAGTCATACTGGTTCAAAGCAAAGCGCCAAGTGTTCGTTGTGGCCTGATACTGCAAATTGCCATGCGAGAAACGCACAAGGTCTCCTTCCTCGTTGATGGTGAAGAAGCCGTTAACTGCGCCTTCCGGAACAATCGGGCCATTGTCAAGTGTGGTGAAGCTCTTGTCAGCGCCATAGTAATACTCCTGGTTGCGCAAGGCGTAAGCGCGCACGTGGTACACTGTGTTCGGCTCAAGCTCAGTGAGCGTGCAAGTGAAAGGCTCGTTCCATGTTGCAATGGAAAGGTGGTTGTCGCTTGCCGTGGGGTTGGCCAGTTTGCTCCAGCACACGCCAAGTTCAGAGAGTGAGGCACCTTCGCTTACGGTCACTTCCGCGCCGCAAACTGCGGTCGTCGCGGTAATGTCGCTCGGTGTGGCTGTGGTCACAGTTACGGATACGTCATTGTTACCACCACCATTGTCGTTTCCCCCGTTGTTCGGTTCATCGGGTTTCGTGCAGCCTGCGGCAAACACCACCGCCGCTGCCAGCATCAATACTGATGCAATCTTTTTTAGTTTCTTCATAGTGAATTGATTTAGTGATTTCAGTGGGCAAAGATAAAAAAATTTTGGATTGAGGAAAGAAAAAGAGACATTTATTTAACTATTCGGTATTTCCGAATGATTGCCGATTGCAGAATTTTTCGTAATTTCGCAGTTTCAAAGAAAATCATCAAAAACAAACGAAATATGAAATACGACGTCATCGTTATCGGCAGCGGCCCGGGAGGCTATGTGGCTGCCATCAGAGCATCACAATTAGGAAAGAAGACCGCCGTGGTCGAGAAGGCCGAAGTGGGCGGCATCTGCCTCAACTGGGGCTGCATCCCCACCAAAGCCCTGCTGAAGAGCGCGCAGGTCTACACTTATATCAACCATGCCGAGAACTACGGCATCAAGGTGGAAGGCGAAGTGAAACCCGACATGGAAGCCGTCGTGGCCCGCAGCCGCGGCGTGGCCGACACCATGAGCAAAGGCGTACAGTACCTGCTCAAGAAGAACAACGTGGATGTCATCGCCGGCTACGGCAAACTGACTGCCGACAAGCAAGTGGAAGTGACCGACGCCGAAGACAACAAGGCCATCTACGAAGCTGACCACATCATCCTCGCCACGGGTTCACGCGTGCGTGAACTACCCGCCTTGCCCATTGATGGCAAGAAAATCATAGGCTACCGCCAGGCATTGGTCTTAGACAAACTGCCCGAGAGCATGGTCGTGGTCGGTTCAGGTGCCATCGGCTCGGAGTTTGCTTTCTTCTTCACCTCAATGGGTGTGAAGGTAACCTTGGTCGAGTTCCTGCCCAACGTGGTGCCTAACGAAGATGAGGAAGTCTCCAAGCAAGTGGAACGCGCCTTCAAGAAGCTGAAGATGACCGTAATGACGGATGCCTCAGTGACTCATGTCGACATCACGGGCGAGAAGTGCGTGTGCACTATCGCCACGAAGAAGGGTGAGAAGACCGTGGAGGCCGACATCGTGCTCAGCGCAGTCGGCGTGCAGACCAACATCGACAACCTCGGCCTTGAAGAACTAGGCATCACCACCGAGCGTGGAAAGATCAATGTGGACGAATGGTATCGTACCAATGTGCCGGGCATCTATGCCATCGGCGACATCGTGCATGGTCCTGCCCTGGCTCACAAGGCCGACCACGAAGCCACTATCTGCGTGGAGAAGCTCTGCGGCCTCAACCCCAAACCACTTAATTATGCCAACATCCCCGGCTGCACCTACACCACACCCGAAATCGCCTCCGTCGGCCTGAGCGAAGCGAAAGCCATCGCCGCAGGCTATGAGGTGAAAATCGGCAAGTTCCCCTTCACTGCCTCAGGCAAGGCTACTGCTGCCGGCAACCGCGACGGCTTCATCAAGGTCGTCTTCGATGCCAAAACCGGCGACTGGCTCGGCTGCCACATGGTCGGCGACAACGTCACCGAGATGGTGGCTGCCGCTGTGCTCTGCCGTGAGCTGGGTGCCAAGGGCGAAGACATCATCCATGCCGTGTTCCCCCACCCCACCATGTCGGAAGGCATTATGGAGGCTGCGGCTGCGGCATATAATGAGTGCGTACATCTTTAATGAGGAATTATGAATGCTGAATGCTGAATGAGGGACAAAGCCTAGCAGCGCATTGCGACATTCAGCATTCAGCATTCCACATTCCAAATTATTATTACCATGGAAATCATCGAAACCAAAATAAAAGACCTACTCATCATCAAGCCCGATGTGTTCCTTGATGAGCGCGGCTATTTCTTCGAGAGCTACAACAAGGAGCGTTTCGCCCAACATGGCCTTGACATGACCTTCGTGCAGGATAACGAGTCGCAGTCGATGAAAGGCGTGCTGCGCGGATTGCATTTCCAGAAACCACCCTTTGCCCAAGGCAAGCTGGTACGCGTGGTGAAAGGTGCCGTAATGGACGTGGCCGTCGACTTGCGGAAAGGCTCTCCAACATACGGGCAATGGGAATCAGTGGTGCTCACCGAGGACAACAAGTTCATGTACTGGATTCCTGAAGGCTTTGCCCACGGCTTTGTCTGCCTCGAAGACCATTCGGTGTTTACTTATAAATGCACCAATGTCTACAACAAAGCCTCGGAAGGCAGCATCCGCTGGAACGACCCCGACCTCGGCATCGACTGGAACATTGAGAATCCGATTCTGTCTGAAAAGGACAAGGTTTCTCCAATGTTCAAGGATTTTGTGACACCGTTTTAACCGGTGCTTCGACAGGCTCAGCAGCCTTAACTTTTACAACCAAGCAGGTCCCTGAGCCTGTCGAAGGGCCGTCATTTAATAACACATCATTGATAACAAGAGCTCAACATATCACTATGAAGACTAGAAACCTCCTCCTCGCCTGCGGCATGGCTATTATATTAATAGGTGTGACCGCCGCCATCACTTTTGCGCTGGCGCAATCCAACGACGAACAACTGGAAGAATACGAGGGCACCGAAAGAGAATACCTTTCATTCGACCAGATCGACCACATCACCCACGACATCGAGCTGCCTGATACCATGTACTTCTGCGGCGAGCAGGTGCCCTTGGATTTGTTCTATGTCCGCGAACGCCTCGAGAGAGAACTTATGGTTAACTCGTACAGACATTCTGCCACCATCTTGCTCCTAAAACGCACTACACGCTGGTTCCCCGTGATGGAACCTCTGATGGAAAAATATGGTCTGCCTGAGGATTTCAAGTATCTCGCAATGATTGAGAGCGAACTGACCAATGCCGTCTCACCATCCAAGGCGGTAGGCTTCTGGCAATTTTTGGAAGGCACGGGCAAAGAATACAATTTGGAAATCAACAAGGAGGTGGACATGCGCTACAATGTGGAGAAAGAAACCGTGGCAGCCTGCAAATACCTAAAAGCCTCCTACCGCAAATTCAGCAACTGGACCTTGGCGGCAGCCGCCTTCAACTGTGGCAACGGACGTATCACAAAGACCCAAGAAGAACAGCGCGTGGATTCGTACTACGACATGCTTCTGCCCGAGGAGACGCAACGCTATGTATACCGTATCCTCGCCTTAAAGCTAATCACCGAGAATCCCGAGAAATACGGCTTTCAAATTGGCGACAACGGTTGGTACCGTCCCTACGAGACCAAAACCGTCACCGTCACGCAAAGCATCCCCAACTTGGTGGATTTCGCCTACGAACAAGGCACCAACCTCAAGATGTTGAAATATTTCAATCCCTGGCTACGCGGCAATTCGCTGACCATTTCGGCGGGAAACAGTTATGAGATTAAGATTCCGACGGGAAAATACGCGAAAACACATGGGAAAATGAGAAAAACGGAATGAACGAGTTTTCAGAAGACAAGACTTTAGAAATTTTAGGTGCTCGGGAAAACAACCTGAAAAACATCGACCTTTCCATTCCACGCAATGCCTTGGTGGTCATTACCGGCATCAGCGGGAGCGGCAAGTCGTCGTTGGCCTTCGACACCATCTATGCTGAGGGGCAAAGACGTTATATGGAAAGCTTCTCGGCATACGCACGGCAGTTCATCGGCAATATGGAGCGCCCTGACGTGGACAAGATTACCGGCCTCAGCCCCGTCATCAGCATCGAGCAGAAGTCGGTGAACAAAAACCCGCGCTCTACTGTGGGCACCATCACAGAAATTTACGACTTTTTGCGTCTGCTCTATGCCCGTATTGGCGAGGCCTATTCCTACAACACGGGCGAAAAAATGGTGCGATACACCGAGGAGCAAATCACCGATTTGATTCTGAACGAGTTTAGTGGCAAACGCATCAACATTTTGGCACCTGCCGTCCGTGGCAGAAAAGGTCATTACCGCGAGCTGTTCGAACATATCCGCCAAGCAGGCTTCACCCGAGTGCGTGTCGACGGCGTAATGCGCGAAATCGAATTCGGCTTGATGGTGGACCGCTACAAAACCCACGATATCGAAATTGTCGTCGACCGAATTGAAGTCCATGAAGACAGCCTCACGCGCATCAAGAAGTCGGTGCAGACCGCTTTCCGTTACGGCAAAGGTCTGCTTATGGTGCTTGACAACGACAGCCAGCAGTTGCGCTACTTCAGCCGCCTGCTGATGTGCCCCACCACTGGCATCTCCTACGAAGACCCCGAGCCCAACACTTTCTCATTCAACTCTCCCTATGGTGCCTGCCCCAAGTGCAATGGCCTGGGCGAAATCGCCGTGGTGGATAAAGAGAAGCTCATCCCTAATCCTAACCTAAGCCTCCGTAAAGGAGGTCTGGCTCCAGCAGGCGAATACAAAGCCGGTAGCTGGATCTTCAGACAGCTGGAAGCCATTGGACTAAAATACGGCTACACCCTCGACACTCCGATGAAAGACATCTCAGAGGAGGCACTCGACGTCATCCTTTACGGCACCAACGAGACCTTCGAGGTGAAACGCGAGACTCTCGGCATCACCTCGACAGTCAAAATCAACTTCGAGGGCATCATCAACTTCATCGAGGACCAAAACAACGAAGAAGCCTCAGCAGCCATCGCACGCTGGGCAGGTTCGTTCATGAACCATGTGAGTTGTCCCATATGCGGAGGTACAAGGTTGAAGAAGGAATCGCAATGGTTCCGCATCGACGGGAAAAACATCGCTGAGGTGGCCAACTTGGACACACTCAGCCTCGGCAAGTGGATAGATGAGTTGCCCAGCAAACTCACCGAAAGACAAAACGACATTGCCAAGGAAATCCTGCGCGAAATCCACAAGCGCGTGCATTTCCTCCTCGACATTGGCATCGACTACCTCAATATGAATCGACCAGCAGCATCTTTGTCGGGCGGTGAAGCGCAACGCATCCGATTGGCCACACAAATCGGCTCGCAACTGACAGGTGTTTTGTATATTCTGGACGAGCCTAGCATCGGCTTGCACCAGCGCGACAACCAACGCCTTATCGAGTCGCTGAAGGAGTTGCGCGACATCGGCAACTCGGTCATCGTGGTAGAGCACGACAAAGACACCATGCTCAATGCCGACTATCTAGTCGACATCGGTCCAGGTGCAGGAAGGCACGGCGGCGAAGTCGTCTTTGCCGGCACACCTTCTGAGACCAAAGAAGGCCATTCCATCACCTGCGACTACCTCAACGGCATCCGCCAAATCGAAGTGCCGAAATCAAGGCGCAAACCTTTGGAGGATGACTTCCTCACCATCAAGGGCGCGAAAGGACATAACCTGAAGGATGTGGACTTGAAATTGCCCCTCGGTGTGATGGTCTGCGTGACAGGCGTCAGCGGCTCAGGTAAGTCCACCTTAATTAATGAGACCCTCTCCCCTATCCTCAGCCAAAAGTTCTACCGCTCGGTGAAGGAGCCCTTGCCCTACGACAGCATCGAAGGTTTGGAGAAAATCGATAAGATCATCCAGATAGACCAGGCACCCATTGGACGCACACCACGTTCAAACCCTGCCACCTACACCAAGGTCTTCGATGACATCCGCAAACTCTATGGTGAGTTGCCCGAATCGAAGATCCGCAACTACAAGGCGGGGCGTTTCTCTTTCAACGTGAAAGGTGGTCGCTGCGAGGCATGCAAAGGTGCAGGCGTGCGTGTCATCGAAATGAACTTCCTGCCCGACGTGACGGTTTTATGCGAAGAATGCCAAGGCAAGCGCTACAACCGCGAGACCCTTGAGGTGCGCTACAAAGGCAAGTCAATCAACGATGTGCTCAACATGACCATCAATGAAGCTGTGGAGTTTTTTGAGAACATTCCAAGCATCATACAGAAAATCAAGACTTTGAAAGATGTAGGTTTGGGCTATCTGACCCTTGGCCAAGCCTCCACCACCATCTCGGGCGGCGAGGCGCAGCGTGTGAAACTGGCCACCGAATTGGCCAAACGCGACACGGGCAAAACGCTTTACGTTTTGGATGAGCCAACGACGGGCTTACACTTTGAGGACATCAAGGTGCTGATGAACGTGCTGAACAAGCTTGTCGACAAGGGCAATACCGTCCTCATCATCGAGCACAACATGGACGTCATCAAGATGGCGGATTGGATCATCGACATGGGTCCCGAGGGCGGCGACCGCGGCGGAAAAATCGTGTGCCAAGGCACGCCCGAAGAAGTGGCGCAATGCGCCGAGAGTTACACAGGGCATTTTTTGAAGGAAGAACTATAGTAAAGTCCTAAAAAGCTGTATTCAGTATTCTCTCTCATTTATTTTCACAAAAACACAAAAAAAAGCGATTTACATTGAAAAAATGTTTATCTTTGCTCGCTTAAACTACATATATTGTACACATTGGAATTATCTGAAACACAAGGACTTTACAAGTCTTTAACATAATTATTAACTCAATTTTAACTAAACATGAAGAAGCTTTTCCTCATTGCAATGACTTTGATACTCGGTGTCAGTGTCATGGCACAGCAAAAGATTCAGTTGCGTTCGACCGACAAAGTTGAATGCGTAAAGAGCGACATGACGGGCCTCAAGGCTTCGTTCTCTTTTTCAACCATTGAGGCGCAGGACTATGAAAGTGAGCGCGGAACCTTCTCCTGGCTCAGCCTGCCCAACACCGTTATCGGCGGTAATGAGGGTGACCCCCAGATTCCCGTCATCAACCAACTCATCGCCGTGCCTTTCGGTGCCAACCCAAGCATCGAAATCACGAGCTACAGCACGACGGACTACCGTCTCGATGATCACGATATGAAGACTTTGGTGCCTCGCCAACTTCCAGTGCGCAAGAGCCAACGTCCCGAGGATGTGCCTTTCATCATGAACGAGTCCGCCTACCAGGTCAGTGGCTTGCGTTCTGAGCCCAAGGCCATCGTTAGTGTGGAAGGCATCATGCGTGGCGTGCAACTCGGCAAGATGACCATCGAGCCCGTGAGCTATGACCCCGTCAACAACACCATCCGCGTGTTCAACGACATTGAGGTCACTGTTCGCTTCGACGGCGCCAATGCCAAGGCAACGGAGGACATGCTGGTAAAGACCTACAGCCCTTATTTCGACATCGTCTATAAGCAGTTGTTCAATGGTAGAGCTATTACGGATGCCTATACCGACCATCCCGACCTCTACCAAACCCCAGTGAAGATGCTTGTTGTGACGACTTCGACCTATCAGAATAGCGAAGCTTATCAGAATTGGCTGACTTGGAAAAAGCAGAAGGGTATTAGTGTGGACGAATATATTGTAACCAGCAGTACGACATCATCCACCATCCGCTCGGGCATCCAAAGCAGATACAACTCTAACCACCCGACCTTCTTGGTTATCGTGGGCGACGAAACCGTTGTCAAAGCCTATAAGACGAATTGGAGTTGTGATAGTTATTATGGCAACTGCGTCAATGACTTGGAATATGCTTCCGTTGATAGTGACGTGTATCATGACATGTATATGAGTCGCATGGCAGTGTCATCCACTACTGAACTCAGCAACCTTGTGAGCAAGATTTTGACCTACGAGAAATACACCATGTCCGATCCGAGTTACCTGAGCAAGGTGTTGCTTATCGCAGGAAATGATGACAGTTCAGGCAATTGGGATGAGGCAGTTGGCAGACCCACAATCCAGTATGCTGTCAACAACTATTACAATTCGGCACATGGATTCACCAACGTGTATAAATATAATACTTCCTCAAATTACAGTGGTTGCTACAATTACTTAAGTTCTGGTGTTGGTTTCCTCAACTACACCGCTCATGGTGATATCCAAGCATTGTCAGACCCGTCATTCACCAATTCCAACGTCAATAGCTTAACCAACAACGACAAGTATTTTTGGATTGTGGCCAACTGCTGTCTGACAGCCAACTGGGGCAACAACACATATAAGCCCTGTCTTGGTGAGGCAATGATTCGTGCTGCCAACAAAGGTGCTTTCGGATATATTGGCTCAATTCCAGAAACTTTATGGTATGAGGATTATTATTTTGGTGTAGGTGCTTTCCGATATGTTGCACAAACCGTACAAACTACTTCATCCACCACAACGGGTATGTACGATGCCCTCTTTGATGACACAGGTTTCAATACTTTGAACTCGGTGCCTTTTATCGGTAATGTTGCTGTGACCTATGCACATGCTAAAGGTTATCAAAGCAGTGTTAACGACGAATACTATTGGAGAGCCTACCAGTGCTTGGGCGACGGTTCTGTAATGCCTTATCTTGTGAATCCCGCTGCCAACACCGTCAGCCACAACAGCACCATCCCCGCCGGCGCAAGCAGTTTCAGAGTGTATGCCGACGCCAGATCCTATGTGGCCATCACCGTCAATAATAATATTATAGGTGTGGCTGCCGTTCCGGCCAACGCCACCTACGTTGACGTGTCTTTCACCACCGCTCCTGCCGCAGGCCAATCTGCCATGATTGTGGTGACCCGCAACCAACGTCAGCCCTACATCACCACCGTTCCTGTTGTCGGTATGCCTACCGTAACCACTACAGCCGTCAGCGATATCGACAAGACCACGGCCACAGGCGGCGGCAACGTCACGGATAACGGCGGCGCCGACGTTACGGCACGCGGCATCTGCTGGAGTACCTCACAGAACCCCACTATCAGTGGTAGCCATACCACCGACGGCACGGGCACGGGCAGCTTCACCAGCGCGATGACCGGCCTCACCGCCAACACCACCTACTACGTGCGCGCCTACGCCACCAACAGCGCCAGCACCGCCTACGGCGAGCAACTGAGCTTCACCACCTTGCCCAACGGCATGACAGGTGATGTTAACGGGGATAATCGATTCAATCTCGCCGACATCTCCCTTATTCTCAGCTATCTCATGGGCGATTCCCAGCTTACAGGACAAGCCTTCACCAATGCTGATGTCAATGGAGACAATCGGGTTAACCTCAGCGATGTCTCGTTGTTGTTAGGCATACTAATGAACCAGTAAAGATAACCCAATACTTATTAATTAATATGAAAAAAACACTCCTTTCATTCTTCATTCTTTGCCTTGCCCTGACAACCATGGCGCAAGAATGGACAAGTATTACCAGTAGCACACCTGAGTCGTTCAAGAAGGTGTTGGTTTCTTCTTCGGAAGACCAGATCCAGGTCAGACTGCAAGTTCCGGGATTCTATACGACTGCCGTGAACACGCCCCGTGGTGAGGCCTATGTCGTCACCATGCCCAAGGCCGTCAACACGGCTGAGGCTGGCGAACCCAACATGCCCATGACGGGTATCCCCGTAATGATTGGTGACAGGGCTCGCATGGACATCCGTGTGGTCAATGCCAAGTATCAAGACTTCGAAGGCATCGAAGTGGCCCCTTCGAAAGGCGACTTCCCACGCAGCATAGACCCTGCCACCGTGCCTTACACCTATGGCGAATGCTACAATCAGGACGCATTCTTCCCTGCAAGCAATGTGGGTCTGTATGACCCCTACATCATCCGTGACTTCCGTGGCCAGAACATGGTGGTCTACCCCTTCGCCTACAACCCCGTCACCAAGACCCTCCGCGTCTACTACGACATGACCGTGGAGATGTACAAGGTGGACAACAACGGCGAGAATGTCATGACTTCCCGCCGCAGCAACACGGTGAAGTTGGATCCCGATTTCAAGAGCGTCTACCAGCGTCACTTCATCAACTATGAAGCTTCGATGAACCGTTATACCCCCGTCGACGAAGAAGGCGACCTGCTCATCATCTGCTACGACAACTTCATCAGCTCGATGACCGACTTCGTCAACTGGAAGAAGACCCGTGGCATCAACACCACCATCGTGGGTACCAGCACGGCTGGCTCCACTGCTTCGACCATCAAAAGCTATATCCAAAGCCAATACAATGCCAACAATAATTTGACCCATGTGCTGCTCGTCGGTGATGTGGCTCAGATTCCTGGTAATTCATTTACTGCTTCCAGTACTTCTGAAGGAGATTGGAGCGGAAAAGGCGACAACCTGTATGGGCAAATTGTCGGTAACGACATCTATAATGATGTTTTTATCGGTCGTTTCTCCGCCAGCAGCGCTGCTCAAGTGACCACTCAGGTCAACCGTATCATCACTTACGAGAGAGACCTCACCACCAGTGCCACCTGGTGCCAAAACGGTTTGGGTATCAGCACCACCGAAGGTTCAGGTGGTCATAATAATGAAGATGACTACCAACACATTGAAAACCTCCGCACCGACTTGTCGAACTATGGTTATGGCACAGTCTATCAAGATTATTATAATGTGAGTGGCTATCCTTCATCCTCTACCACTACCATCAGCAACCATATCAATAGTGGCGTGGGTATTATCAATTACTGCAACCACGGACAGGAAACAGGATGGCAGTCCCACTCGCCTTATTATACAAACACCTACGTCAATGCTTTGACCAACAATAACAAACTGCCTTTCATCTTCTCGGTGGCCTGTTTGGTGGGTAAATATGATTACGCCAGTGGAGACTGCTTCGCTGAGACATGGATGCACGCTACCAATGGTTCCAATCCAACCGGAGCTATCGGTGGTTTCTTCTCCTATATCTCACAACCTTGGATTCCGCCTATGTGGGCACAAGACGAGTTTGTTGACATTCTTTGTGAACTTAAGAGCAACAACATCAAACACACGTTGGGTGGAGTAGGCGTTAACAGTCTGTTTAGCATCTTTGACCACTATAGTACTTCATCAGCTGCAGCCAAGGGTACCTACCAAGCATGGGTGCTTTACGGTGACCCGAGCCTGATGCTCCGCACCAAGACCCCGCAGGCCATGACCGTCACCCACGCCGGTACGATAGCGCCTACGGCCACCACTTATTCAGTGAGCGTCAGCAACGGCAACGGTGCTTTAGCCACCATCACCGACGCCAACCACAACATCCTGGGCAAAGCCACGGTGAGCGGCGGCACCGCCACCATCACCCTCAACGGCACTTTGACCGCTGGCACAGAACTCACCCTCTGTGTGTTCGGTTACAATAAGATGACCGATCTCCAGACCATCGCTGTCAGCAACCCGGCAACGGTGGCTACCGTGACCACCACAGCCATCAGCAATATCGACAAGACCACGGCCACGGGCGGCGGCAATGTCACGGCTGACGGCGGCGCCACCGTTACGGCACGCGGCATCTGCTGGAGCACCTCGCAGAACCCCACTATCAGTGGTAGCCATACCACCGACGGCACGGGCACGGGCAGCTTCTCCAGCGCGATGACCGGCTTGACCGCCAACACCACCTACTATGTGCGTGCCTACGCCACCAACAGCGCCGGCACCGCCTACGGCGAGCAGGTGAGCTTCACCACCTTGCCCGAGGGCATGACAGGCGACGTTAACGGTGATAATCGATTCAATCTCGCCGACATCTCCCTTATTCTAAGCTACCTCATGGGCGATTCCCAGCTTACAGGACAGGCCTTCACCAATGCTGATGTCAATGGAGACAATCGGGTTAACCTCAGCGATGTCTCATTGCTGTTGGGTATACTAATGAACCAATAAAAAGGGTACTAAAACAAGTACATGAGTAAATTGAGCCAACATATAGAGACAGTGACTTGTGACAATGACCATGACCGCTTCAACGGAAGTGAAAGCAGTCTCGGGTCATAGTCACGGGTTATAGTCCCGAAGGCAAATAATAAAATTAATTTAAACTGTTACTTGTATGTCATTAATTTTCACTATTTTTGCAGCCCGAAATTAAATAGATGAACATAAATAGATTCCATAAAAGACGCGAGATTATAACATAGCAGTCAGCTTTCAGCCATCAGCAATCAGCCCGGTTCAACCAAGCTGATAGCTGATAGCTGACGGCTGATAGCCACATAATTAGTAAAGAACAAGCACAAATAAAACAAATCATTAAACAAAAAACTACACAATGAAAAGAAAATCATTACTCATCATGCTGCTGGTGGCCCTCTTCGTGCCATTGGCAATGAATGCACAGACCAGGACGCTCAGAAAGAGCGCCAAGGGTCTTCCCAAGCTCGAAGTGAACGCCCCTGCCAAGGCGATGCCTTCTAATCCTATGCTTTCACAGCTCGAGTCTGCAAAAGAGGCCGCTTTGGAAGAATTGAATGGCCGCGGCGAGCGTGCTACCAACGAACTGCTGACCCAAGGATTCGAAAGTATGTCAAGCATCAGCACCAGCTATTCTTCCACCGGATGGTATGCCTACAATGCCGGTAGTGGCAAAAACTGGACACTTAATTCGTCTTCCAGCTATGCAAATAATAGCTCAAAGAGTGCTCAGGTAGAGTATAGTTCACGCTATGCTGCAAACTGCTACTTAGTTTCCGCCCCGTTTACTGTAAGTTCCAGCATGTCCGAGCTTACTGTAAGCCTGTATGAGAGGGTTCGCAGTGGAAGTTATGCTGAGACGTTTGAGGTGTTCTTCGTAAAGGCAAGCGATGTTAGCAATCTTGCTGGTGTTGCTTCTGCAACAAAGTACAACGCTATTGCTTCTGCTTCCTATACCAATACAACCTATGCTCAGCAATCTGGAACTGTCACGAATTCCGCACTGGCTGGCCAAAGCGTAAGGGTCGTTGTTCATTGCACCTCTGCTGCCAATATGTGGTATCTCTATATTGATGACATCACTGTTACCGAGAAGACAGTTGTAGAAGGCTGCTCTGCACCTACCAACTTTGCCGCCACCAATGTGACCACGAACTCAGCTACCTTCAGTTGGACTGAGACGGGCACATCTGATACATGGGTGATTTTCTACATGGCCGAAGATGATGCAGAATCAAGCTATGAAATTGCCGACACCAATCCATACACCCTCACAGGCCTGAATCCTGCCACGAATTATTACGCAGTTGTAATACCTTATTGTGGCGATTATGATCAGTATAGCGACGAGATTGAATTCACCACCCAAGATCTTCCTTGCTCCAAGCCTACCGATTTGAACGTCACAGCGATGACACCTTCCTCCGCCACAGTTAGCTGGAGTGGAGAGGCTGATAGCTATACCATTCAATACAGAGTCCCCAGTGGTTTTAGGTATGACTTCGAATCAGCCACTGCATTCGCGGTTGACGATTTTTCACCCTGCACCACATACGATGGCGATGGATATGCCACTTATACCATTCAGAATGTAACATTCGACAATCAAGGATATACGGGTTCGTTCATCAATTTCCAGAGCGGGATAGCTTCGGGTTTGTCCGCACATGGTGGCAATTCCTTCGGAGCATGCTTTGCAGCCACAACAGCTCCTAATAATGACTGGTTCATCCTGCCCGCAATCACCATCAATAATGGTGATGTTTTCTCTTTCTGGGCGAAGGAATACACCGACTCTTATCCCGAAGCCTTCAAAGTGGGTATCTATCGTGGGAACGGAGCCTTCTCGTCCTATTTGGCAGGAAGCGCATCCTCGTCGATTACTCCGACTACAACTTGGACAGAATACAGCTATGACTTGTCGGCTTACGCCGGACAAACGATTCAATTGGCCATCCAATGCGTCTCAAACGATGCCTTTATATTCTGCATTGATGACATCTTTGTGGGGAACCCCAATGGCAATGATTCTTGGGATGTGACTCTTACCGATGTCACCTCTCCCTACACCATCACTGGTTTGCAAGCTGAAACCACTTACGAGTGGCAAGTTCAGGGCGACTGTGGTTCCGACGGCCTAAGCCTTTGGTCATCCATCGCCACCTTCACCACGCCTTCGGCTTGCGGCACCCCCACGGGCTTGACCACTACAGACATCACAAACAATTCAGCCACCCTCAGCTGGACTGAAGTTTTGGATGCCTACAATGTGCGTTACAGAAAAGGTTTCGTTTACGACTTTGAATCTGCCGAGCCTTGGGCTGTTGACAATTTTGCACCTTGCACCACCTACGACGGTGATCAATATGGAACTTATGGCTTTAACTCTTGGTCGTTCCCCAATGCAGGCTATACAGGTGCTTGTATCGCTTTCAATAATGACAACCAAGGTTCTGACAACATGTACTCACATAGTGGCAATGCTTTCGGTGTGATGTTCGATGCTGGTTCGTCTTCCGTTCAGACCAATGACTGGTTTATCCTTCCCGAGCTTACCATCGCGAGTGGTGATGTCTTCTCATTCTGGGGCAGAGAAATAACTGACCAGTACGGAGCCGAGACTATTAATGTAGGTGTTTATGGTTCCACCAATGGCACTTTCTCCGCTTATCTGGCCCAAAACGTTTCCGTATCTTCGACGGAGTGGACTGAATTTAGCTATGACTTGTCAAGCTATGCTGGCCAGACTATTAAATTGGCCATCAACTGCGTCTCGCAGGATATTTTCGGCTTCATGTTTGACGACATCTTCGTAGGCAACCCCAGCAACGACTGGAGCACTCCTGTCGCTGTCAATGGTTCTACCTATGCTCTTACAGGTCTGGATATGGAAACCAGCTATACTTGGCAAGTGCAAGGCGTCGACTGCGACGGCAACGGCAGCACCACCAGCTGGGCTAGCGATTACTTCACCACAATTAATGGCACCCTCGTCACTGAAATCACTGCTGATGATGTCGAAGTGGTTGTTGGTGCTACTGCCAACATCACCAACCTCGTTGTGCTTCCTGCCGATGCCACCAACCCGGCTGTCACCTACACTTCGAATGACGAGACCATCGCCACCGTTGAAAATGGCGTTGTGACTGGCGTTGCCGTGGGTACCACCACCATCACCATCGCTGCCACCGACGGCTCAGGTGTCACTGCCACCATCAACGTGACAGTGAACGGTATTGATGTCACTGGCATCACTGCTGAGAATGTCACCGTGGTCACTGGCGAGACTGCCACCATCAGCTACACCGTGGCTCCTTCCGATGCCACCGACCAAAGCGTCACCTTCACTTCGGCTAACACGGCCATCGCCACTGTCGATGCCGACGGCGTTGTGACCGGCGTCAGCGTTGGAGAAACCACCATCACCATCGCCTCTGTCTCGAATCCTGAAGTCACTGCCGAAATCACCGTGACTGTGACCTCCAACCCGAATGCCGTCCAGTTCACTGTGAACGCCCCGGCCTACGCCCAACCTGGTGATGTCATCACCGTGGACTTCATACTTGCCGCTCCTACGGCTGGCACATATACCGGTTTCACCGGCCTTGATGTTAACCTTTACTTCGAAACCGCAGCATTCCAGTATAATAGCAAAGCAAACGGTGCAGTGGCTGACGCAGCAAGTGCTATTGAAATGAGTCAAGTCGTGATTTCAGGACCTAATACCAACAATCCTAACCGTGTTAGAGCCCTTCTTGTTACGCCGGCAAATTATCCTGTCACAGCCGAAGGCATTGTGTTCTCTGCCACATTCACTGTTTTACAAGATGTTGAACTTGGCAATTACACATTCGATGCTGCTTTTAACGAATTCGATTATACCACTGGAGAGGTCGGAAATAGTAACACGGTAGACATCCTCTACGAATTCACTCCTTCCACAGTGTTCGTTTGTGAAAAATACATCAAGCCCATCGAAGGCTACGGCAATGGCACCGGCAACTGGTACCTCATTGCCCCGCCCTTTGGCGATGTCGCTCCCACAGAAGTGACCAACATGATTCCTGATACCCCTGGAAACTACGACCTCTACTACTTCGACCAGGAAGGCGACAATGATGGCAATGAATGGATCAACTACAAAGGTGACGCTACTCATCCCAACATGGGTGAATTCAACCTCCAACAAGGTAAGGGTTACCTCTATGCACATAAGACTAAAGTCGACTTGATCTTCTACGGCATTCCTGCTACAGAAAGCGATTACCCGGTTCAGCTGAAAAGAAATGATGAGGCACGTTTCGCTGGCTGGAACCTTGTGGGTAACCCCTACACTGATATTGCTTACTTCGCAGATAACCGCGATTTCTATACTATGAATAGCGCAGCTACTGCATTTGAACTCATTGGCGCAGAAGACGCAAGAACTATCGAAGTCGCGGAAGGCGTGTTTGTCACTGCCGAAGAAGACAACGAGGAAGTCGTTTTCACCACTACTCGTCCTGCAAAGACGGGCAATAGACTCGCCCTCAACCTGAGCCAAGGCAACAATGTCATCGACCGTGCTTTCATCCGCTTTAGCGAATGCCGCCAGTTGCCCAAGCTGCAATTCAACCAGAACAGCACCAAGGTCTACATCCCGATGGACGACAAAGACTACGCCGTGGTGCGCGCTGAAGAAATGGGCGAAATGCCTGTCAACTTCAAGGCCGAAAGCAATGGCACCTACAGCCTGAACTTCAGCAACGACAACGTTGAGTTCGCCTACCTGCATCTCATCGACAACCTCACCGGCAACGACGTCGACCTGCTCAGCACTCCTAGCTACAGCTTCGAGGCCAGCACGACCGATTACGAAAGCCGCTTCAAGCTCGTGTTTGCCACCGGCAACAACGGCAACGACGACAACTTCGCCTTCTTCAGCAACGGCACCTTCGTCATCAACAACGAGGGTGAAGCCACCCTGCAAGTGATCGACGTTACCGGCCGCGTCCTGAAGAGCGAGACCATCAACGGTTGCGCCAACGTCGGCGTGAACGGTGCCGCCGGTGTCTACATGCTCCGCCTGATCAACGGCGACAACATGAAGGTCCAGAAAGTGGTCGTGAAGTAAAT
Organism: uncultured Bacteroidia bacterium; assembly: GCA_902801625.1. Lineage (GTDB taxonomy): Bacteria > Bacteroidota > Bacteroidia > Bacteroidales > F082 > Limimorpha. Next base: position 24,349 of record CADCJI010000006.1, read on the forward strand.
TTGGCTACTGGCCTTTGGCTACTGGCTCCTGACAGCCCAACGAAAGAAACAAGTCGTGAAGCTGCCAGAAGCCAGAAGCCAAGCTGGCCCAAAGCCGATGGCCGCTTCCAAAAAACAGTTGAAACATACATCAACCAGGAAGCAAGCCAGAGGCCAAAAGCCAGAAGCCAGAGTAAACAAACAAACAACAACAAAACCTACACACGATGAAAAAGCTGATATTGACCCTCGCCATCGTCCTCGGACTGGGCCTGACGACCTTCGCCCAAGGTGGCGGCCTCTTCCAACGCGGCGCCTCCGAGTCCGTCTCGGGCACCGAAGGCAACCGTGATGGCGTGCTCTCTCCCTCCGTTCCCGATCACGGACAGAGCAATAACCAGAGCGCTCCCCTCGGCAGCGGCGCCGTTGTGCTGATCGGCCTCGGGGCTGCCTACCTCGTCGGCAAACACCGCAAGGAGGAATAATAGGATCGGCTGACGCCGAATAATCACGGAGAACCTGTATTGAAGGGTTCAACCCAAAGATAGAGGGTATGTCTAAACAAGGCATACCCTCGTTTTTTTTGTTTTCCCGAAAGGGAATCTTTAACATTTTCCAACGGCTCCCCCCCACTTTCCAGCTCCCCAAGCCAACCTCTGTAGATTAAAAACACCGTCGCCTTGCGGTTAACGTAGAATTATCGTATCTTTGCGGCTGAAAAACAGTGAAAGGAAAGAACAAATGTGCACGATAAGCATAAAAGTGAATGACATCTTGCTCAGCAAAGCACGGTTAAACTTGGATAACGATGTCGAAATTGCCGAATGGATGCAACAACAAATAGAAGCCATCTTGATCAGAATGGCTTATGCATCTGAAAAAAAAGTAAGTGAGAAGCCACATCATTGGGACAACTATGAACTGTCTCCTGAAATACTAGCCATCGTACCCAAAAAGAGACACAGTGTTTATGGAGATTATAAAGAAGAAGTAACAGAGATTTTGGAGGAGAAATACAAATGAAGGTTTTTCTTGACACAAACGTCATCATCGATTATTTTGACAGTCAAAGAGAGCATTATCTGCCTGCGACCATCCTCTTTGATTTGGCCATGAAAGGCAAGTTGGAATTGACTGTTTGTGCACAGAGTTTTATTCCAGCATTCTATATTTTGGGTAAAAGCTATCCAAAACCGGAATTATACACTAGCATGCGTTCGCTTTATAAATTATGTGGGGTTACGCCGGTAGATGCCTCAATCATCGAACAAGCCCTTGCACTTGAAAGTATCGATTTTGAGGACACTGTACAATATCTCTCTTCCTCCACTGCCGATGCTGATATCATTATCACACGTGACGAACACGGATTTTGCGATTTCCCCATCAAACACATCTCTGCAGAGCAGTTTTTAGACGAGTATCTTAAGTAAAGTCCATAAAACTCTCGCAGGGAATCTCTAACAATTCCTCTACCAAAGATAAAACTCAACGAGATTCCCAAGGGAATGGAGAGTTCCCATTTAGTTGTCCTGCGGCGGCTTGAGACAGTTTCCTCTGGGATGCAGCCTTAGGCCGCCGATGGTTACAACAACACCCCTACTCCGTTCCCGAAGGGAATCTACAACAATTCCTCTACCAAATGTAAAACCCAACGAGATTCCCAAGGGAATGGAGAACCACCTTTTAGTTGTCATGCTGCGGCTTGAGACGGTTCCCTCTGGGATGCAGCCTTAGGCCGCCGATGGTTACAACAACACCCCTACTCCATTGACTTCGTCGAATCATCGATTTCCCGCAGGGAATCTCAAATCCCTCAACTCTAAACTAACCAACTCTAAACTTTCCACTGACTCTAAACTCTAAACCCTAAACTCTAAACTATTTTCACAAAAAAAACAATTCCTATTAAAAAAAACCGTACCTTTGCAGCCCCAAAAAGCACAGAAAATACAAAAATTTTAATTTAAACATCTAATAATTAACAAATTACAAATCAAAAAATGAAGAAAATTTCTATCTTCTTGATGATGCTTTGCTTCGCCTGCTTCGGCGTGGCGAATGCACAGCAATCGTTGCCGTATAGCTATGGCTTCGAGAACAACAATCTGGCCACCGACGGCTGGACGACCCAAAACCCCAGCGGACTTAATGCCTCTGAGTTTGGTATTATTGGAACTGCCGCCCAAAATGGCAGCTATGGTTTCCGCTTTTCTTCCTATAATGATAGAGGAGCAAGCACCCAGTACCTCATTTCTCCTGAACTGAATACCCCAAGAGGTGTGGTTGTACAGTTCTCTTACAAGGCTTCTTCTAGCTATACGAGTGGTGAAACATTCCAAGTGGGTTACTCTACCACTGACGATAACATTTCAAGTTTCACTTTCGGTTCGGAAAACAATGCCACTAACACATCGTGGGAACAAACCGAGGAACTTGTATTCCCTGCTGGGACCAAGTACGTGGCAGTGTACTACTCTGCTAACTACCAATATCGTCTTTATGTTGACGACTTTAGCTTCGAAGAGAATCTGCCCTGCGCAAAGCCTGAAAACCTCAGTGTGACCACCGATGGTCAAACTGCCACTGTGACTTGGGACGGCACTGCTTCCAATAACTTCATTGTCACGGTCAACGGCACTCCAGCGTCTGGCCAAACCAGCCCTTACACCTTCAATGTCGCTTTGTCTACCACCTACAACATCAGTGTGACGGCCAACTGTGGCAGCGATGGCCTCAGCTCCCCCGTGAGCACCAGCTTCACCACTCCCGATTGCATCGGCGGGCACACCATTAATTACACCCTGAACGACAGCTATGGTGACGGTTGGAACGGCAACGCCATCCAAATTTTTGATGGCTGTGGTGATTTGGTTGAGACCCTGTCTATCGCAAGCGGTTCCACAAACAGCGGCACCCTCGTTTTGTGCGGTGATTATTACCAGTTTGTTTGGCATACAGGTAGTTTTGCTAGCGAGACCTCATTTACTCTTACCGACAATGGTACTGCCCTTTATTCTAATCAAGCCGGCAGCAGCCTCACCGACGGCCAAGTGCTCTACACCATTGGCATCCAACCGCCTGTCATGCCCACCGCTCTCACTGCTGGCACTCCTGGCACTAACGAAGTGCAGTTGAGTTGGACCGAGAACGGCACTGCCACCACTTGGCAGATCTGCATCAACGACGATGAAAACAATTTGGTTGTTGCCAACAGCAATCCTTTCACATTGACCGGTCTGGATGCTGTTACCCCTTATACGGTGAAAGTTCGTTCCACCGACGGCACCAACGTAAGCTGCTGGTCCAATGTGGTTAGCTTCACTACCGACTCTTCTTGCCCCACCCCCACCAATTTGACCGCCACCAACGTGATGCCCACCTCCGCCACCTTGAACTGGGAAGGCGATGATGATGTTGAAAGCTACAACGTGAGATATAGAACGGCTGCCTCTTCCAGTGAAACGACGACGTTCTCCGAGGACTTTGAGAACGGCATTCCTGCCACTTGGACCACTATCGACGGTGATGACGACGGCAACAACTGGTTGGCTCTCAGCGAAGTTTCGACGGTTTACACCTCGTATTCTGGTACCATGAGCGATTGGGCCCACAGCGGTAACAATGCAGCTACCAGCCCCTCATTCGCCAATAGTGCAGGTTGCTTCGACTCCGATCAATGGCTTATTACGCCTCAAGTCAACCTAGGAGGTACGCTGAAATTCTATGCTGCCAGTACATATAGTGATTTGGATGCCTTCGAAGTGCTTCTTTCCACTAGTGGAACTGCAATTAGCGACTTCACTACCACCCTTCAGACTATGCACGATGCTCCATACGCTCTCAATGATGGAACTGATGATTGGGAAGAGGTCACTATCGATTTGAGCAGCTATAGCGGACAAGGCTACATCGCCATCCACCACGTTTCCAATTGCATGTATTTCCTCGTCATAGACGACTTCGCCATCTATGCTAATGAACCAGCAGGCGAATGGTTGCCTAACGCTACTGGAGCCAGCACTAGCGATAACAGCCTCCCCATCACTGGTCTTACTCCCGAAACGACATACGAATTCCAAGTGCAGGCTGACTGTGGCACTGACGGCGAAAGCAACTGGTCAAACATCGCCACCTTCACCACACCTGACGCTTGCGCCGTTCCTACCGGCCTCACCGCCGAAGTCACGGGTAACGCTGCCGAGCTCAGCTGGACGGGTGTTCAAGAAAACTACAATGTGCAATATCGTGAAGTCGATCCCACTGTGCCTGCCACTATCATTTTGAATGTTCCTACCGACATTTGGAACGATGGCACTGGCTATCAGATGCTGCTCGATGCCGATGCTACGGCATACGGTGATGTTTTCACTGCCACTGGCGGATGGACAGCTACCGACTATAGCGCTTTTGAATACCTGATTCCAACTGATGCTGAGTGCAGTGCTGACGCCACTCATATCGTGCTTGAAAACAGCGTTTCAATTCAAATCCCCGCTGGAACTTATGACTGGTGCATTGTGAATCCTTCACCTGCTGACAGCAAGATTTATATTGCTGCAAGCAATGGTAACGTTGGTGGCCGTCAAGATGACTATGTCTTCGAACCTGGCGTGACTTATGAATTTACTCCGAGTATTTACGGCACTAACGATGGTATTGACGTCACCATCACCGATAATAATGAATGGACGCTCGTCGAAGGTGTCAACAACCCCTACATGCTTGAGAACCTCAGTGCTCAAACCACGTATAAATATAAAGTCCAAGGCGTTGACTGCGACGGCAACGGCAACAACACCGACTGGAGCGCCAGCGCTACCTTCACCACGGGTGAGTTCTATGTCAAGCACATCACCGGCTACGGCACTGGTACTGGCAACTGGTACCTCATCGCCTCGCCCTTGGCCGATAACGTTGATCCTGCCAGCTTGGGCATGATTACTGACGATTTAGGCACAAACGCCACCCCTGAAACCAGCACCTACGACCTCTACAGCTTCGACCAAACCCAAGATATGGAATGGCGCAACTATAGGGTAAACAGCTTCGAATTGGTCAACGGCCAAGGCTACCTCTACGCCCACAAGACTGATATCGACCTGGTCTTCACAGGCGCTGCCAACAGCGAAACCACACAAGAAGTGCCCCTCCACAAGACCGCCGAAGCCACCGGCCTCGACTTCCCAGCCTGGAACCTCGTGGGCAACCCCTTCACCGAGATTGCTTACCCTGTTGAAGATTATGACTTCTACACTTTGAGCAGCGATGCTACCTTGATTGTTGAAGTTAATGACGATTTCAACAGCATCGAACCCATGGAAGGTATCTTCGTGAATGCTGAAAACGACGGCGATGTCCTTACCTTCACCACCACCCCAACCAACAATACGGGGAAGGGCTTTGTCCTTAACCTCAGCCAAAACCATGGTCTCATCGACCGTGCTGTCGTCCGCTTCGGTGAAGGCCGCACGTTGCCCAAGTTCCAGATCAAGAAGAACAGCACGAAGGTCTACATCCCGATGGATGGCCAAGACTACGCCGTGGTGCGCAGCGAAGAGGTGGGCGAGATGCCCGTCAGCTTCAAGGCTGAAGAGAACGGCAACTACACGCTGAGCCTCTCCGCCCTGAACACGGAGTTCGCCTACCTGCACCTCATCGACAACCTCACCGGCAACGACGTCGACCTGCTCCAAACCCCGAGCTACAGCTTCGAGGCCAAGACGACCGACTACGAAAGCCGCTTCAAGCTCGTGTTCGCCACCGGCAACAACAGCAACGACGACAACTTTGCTTTCTTCAGCAACGGCAGCTTCGTCATCAACAACAAGGGTGAAGCCACCCTGCAAGTGATCGACGTTACCGGCCGCGTCCTGAAGAGCGAGACCATCAACGGTTGCGCCAACGTCAACGTGGACGGTGCCACCGGTGTCTACATGCTCCGCCTGATCAACGGCGACAACATGAAGGTACAGAAGGTGGTTGTCAGATAATTGAGATTCCCCTTGCGGGGAATGGATAGAGCATAAATGCTCAATGCGGCGGCATGGAACGTTTACGATGCGTAAGCGTTTCGTGCCGCCGCTGGTTACAAAAGACATAATCCATTCCGAAAGGAATCTCATACGCATAACAGCAAGCATTGAGTTTCCCAAGGGAATGGAAAGAAGACATAAGTTGGAACGCGGCGGTTGGTAGGGCTACAAATTGGTAACGGTTTCGTGCAGCGGCAGTTAACAATAAACAAGCTCCATTCCCGAAGGGAGTCCCTTTACCTCAGCCAAATAACTTGACCTTTGCTAATACGAGTGCCTTCCTTCATGCCGTTCTTCTTCAAAATCTTCTCGGGCTTCACTGCGAAACGCAAAGCCACATCGCGAAGGGTCTCCCCTTCCTGGACGGTGTATTTCTTGGCCTTCCAGTTCTTGTTTCTCAGCTTTTCGAGATACACCACATCACCGCTGTGAAAGACCACTTCTTCAGGATGTTTCAGACAGTTGTATTGACAGAAACGCTTGAACTTAATTCCAAATGTTTTTGCCATACTCTCCGGCGTCTCTCCTTCCTTGGCGTAAACAAAGCGCACACCGTTGTTCTCATAGATGAATCGACCTTCAGGAGTCATATCAGCCAAAGGAAATATGGATTTGTCCTTAGGAGAATAAGCTAACTCAAAATACTCATCAGCATCAGGATCAATAGGTTCCACATCACTCTCCGCAAGCAAACCAAGGGCAATCTGGTCATATTGGGTCAGGTCGTAAAGCTTGATGCGGTCAATGAGCAATTGGGCATATTTCGGATTGGTGGCATAGCCTGCCGCTTTCAATCCTTTCGCCCAACCTTCATAATCGGTGATGTCGAGATCGAACAATGCGGCATAACGGCTACGGCCACATAAAAACTCGGAATGGTCGCGGAACGATTGCTCAACATCATCATATTTCCGAAAACACTCGTTCTTCTCATCGTCATCCATGTAATAGGTGTCGCCTTCCCAGCCTTTGTGGCACTTGATGCCAAAATGGTTTTTGGCTTCCCGAGCCAAAGCGCTATTACCCGCCCCCGATTCCAGCAATCCCTGCGCTAAGGTAATCGATGCCGGAATCTTATGGGCCTTCATTTCACGTATGGCAATGTCCTTATAGGTCTGGATATATTCTTCAGGGGTGATGCGCTGTGCCGTTAGTGTCAAAGGTATCAGGAGCAATAATAGCAGTGGGAACTTCTTCATTTTTCTAGTGCTTTTGTACTAAGGCTCATGGCCAAAGGACCCTGAGCTTGTCGAAGGGCCGATTTATTATTGGTCGGCGTTTCGACAGGCTCAACGACCTTAGCTTTAAACGTAAAACCCACGAAAATCGTATGAAACCAAAATAAAAAAGCTATCGTTCCATTTTTTTCCGTATTTTTGAAGCCAATTTTTGTTAATCGTATGGACACAACCAGCCTATTCAAGTACTTCCCAGAGCTGAACGACAAGCAGAAAGAGCAGTATAACCAACTGAAAGACTTATATTTGGACTGGAACAGCAAAATCAATGTCATCTCACGCAAGGACATGGAGCATTTCTATGAGCACCATGTGTTGCACTCATTGGCCATTGCCAAATACTATGAGCTATTGCCTGGCATGAAAGTCATGGACTTGGGCACAGGCGGTGGCTTTCCGGGAATTCCCTTGGCCATCATGTTTCCGCAGACCCAATTCTACCTCATTGACGGGACTGGAAAGAAAATCAAGGTTGTGAACGCTGTGAAAGACGCCATCGGTTTGGAGAATGTGATAGCCGAGCAAAAACGAGCAGAGGAAGTGAAGGAAAAATTTGATGTAATTACTGGTCGTGCCGTGATGACCTTGCCCGAGATCGCCAACCTTGCTGGCAACAAGCTGAGAATCAGAGGTGACGCGGAGGCAGGGGGTATCCTTTACCTCAAAGGAGGCGACTTGACCGAAGAGTTCAAGGCCCTTGGACGTTATTGGAAGTACAAGAAAGCCATTATCAGCAAATGGTTTAAGGAGGATTATTTTGTGGAGAAGTATGTGGTGCATTTATATTAGTAGATTCCCTTACGGGAATGGAAATTCAATGGAATAGTGAACTGCGGCGGCTTGCAACAATTTATAGTTCGTAGACTGGACCTGCCGCCGCACGAAACAAACACAACTTACGCCATTCCCGAAAGGGAATCTCAAAATGAAAAACAAACAGTTAAACAACAAATATTAATCAAATGAAAAAACTTACACTAACCCTTTTGGCAATGCTTGCCCTCAGTGCGACCATGTTCGCCCAGCAAGCCATGCCCGTGCCCTTCGACCAAAACATCAGAAGAGGCAAATTGGAGAACGGATTGACTTACTACATCCGTCACAACGAGAAACCCGCTCAGCGCGCCAACTTCTACATCGCGCAGAAGGTCGGCTCCATCCTTGAAGAAGACGACCAGCAGGGTTTGGCCCACTTCCTCGAGCACATGGCCTTCAACGGCACGAAGAACTTCCCCGGCAAGAATCTGCTCAACTACATGGAGCATAACGGCGTGAAGTTTGGTGAAAATGTCAACGCCTGGACCAGCATCGAGCAAACCGTCTACATGCTGACCAATGTGCCCACCACCAACATGAACCTCGTCGACTCGTGCATTCTCATCCTCCACGACTGGTCGAGTTTCATTTCCTTGGAAGGTCCCGAAATCGACAAGGAACGCGGTGTCATCCTTGAGGAAAAACGCACCCGCAACGATGCCCAGCAGCGTATGTGGGAAAAGATGCTGCCTGAGATTTATCCCAACAGCCCCTACGGCCACCGTATGCCTATCGGAACCGAGGAAGTCATCACTGGCTTCGACCATGAGGCATTGCGCGCCTACTACCACAAGTGGTATCGCCCCGACTTGCAAGGCATCATCATCATCGGCGATGTCGACGTGAACGAGGTGGAGAACCATCTGAAGACCATCTTCGAGGACATTCCCGCTCCCGTCAACCCCGCTGAGCGCACCCGCTTTGAGGTGGCCGACAACAAGGAACCCATCGTGAGCATCTGCACTGACCGCGAAGAGACCAACTACAACATTTCGTTGTACTACAAGCACGATGTCGTACCGAACGAGGAGAAAGGCGATATCCAATACTGGCTGAAGGGCTACATTGACCAGCTCGTCGCCACCATGTACAACAACCGCATGGAAGAACTCACTCAGAAGGCCAATCCGCCTTTTATCTTCGGCTATGGCTATTACGGCACTTTCTTTGTCAGTGACACCAAAGACGCTTGGACGACCCTGGCCTACGCCAAGGATGAGAACGGCATTGACGAGGCTCTGAACGCACTTGTGGCCGAGAACAAACGCATGCAACAATACGGCTTCACAGCATCCGAATTTGAACGTGCCAAAGCCGACCTCATGAAACGCATCGAAAACCAATATGACGAGCGCGACAAGCAAGAGACTGCCCGCTACCTCAACCCCATCCTCGCCCACTTCCTCACCAACGAGCCGCTGATGGGCATCGAGAACGAGTATATGCTGCTCAGCCAAATCCTTCCCGCCCTGCCTGTTGAGGCCATCAACCAATATGTTCCGGAACTCATCCGTGAGGACAACATCGTCATCACGCTGACCGGTCCCGAAAAAGAAGGCGTAAAACTGCCCACCAAGGAAGAGCTTGTCAACCTGCTCAACAAAGCCAAGGAAGTTGAAGTGGAACCCTATGTGGAGACCGTCAGCAACGAGCCTTTGATTGCCACGCTGCCTGTGAAAGGCTCCATCGAGAGCAGAAAACACGATGACACCTTTGATGCTACCGTGCTCACCCTGAAGAACGGCGTGAAGGTCATCTATAAGCCCACCACTTTCAAAGATGATGAAATCCTGATGAATGCATACAGCTTTGGAGGCTATTCCGCCATGGACCAAAGCGATCCCTTCACCTTACAGGAAATCAATTCCTTAGCTACTCTCGGCGGCGTTGGCAACTTCAGTGCCATCGACCTGCCTAAGGTACTGGCTGGCAAGAGAGCTAGCGTTACCCCCAACATCAGCACCTTCACTGAAGGCATGAGTGGCAACTGCTCGGCCCGTGACCTTGAAACCATGCTTCAACTTACCTATTTGTATTTCACCTCACCCCGTAGCGACGAAGAGGCTTTCCAATCCTACATCACCCGCACCAAGGCCATGGTCGCCAACATCGAGTCCGACCCGAACACCGCCTTCCGCGACAACCTCATGTTCGCCATGTACGACAATCACCCGCTCATCAAGCGCATGAGAGCCGAAGACTACGACAAAGTCGACTATGCCAAGGCACTTAAGCTTTATGCCGACCGCTTCAAGGATGCCAACAACTTCGTGTTCACCTTCGTGGGCAACATCGACCCCGAAACCTTCGAGCCCATGATTGAGCAATACATTGGTTCATTGAAGGCAAAGAAAAACGATGAGACTTGGACAGCCAACGCTCCCGTCATCACCGACAAGGATGTCAACAGCCACTACACCAAGGCCATGGAGAACCCCAAGGTCACTTGCTACATGATCTACAATGGCGACATGGAGTACACCATGGAGAACCAATTGAAGATGAGAGTGTTGGGTGATGTAATGGACATTGTCTACACCGAGAAAATCCGTGAAGATGAAGGTGGCACCTACGGTGTGGGCGTGCAAGGCAACCTCAGCCTCCGTCCGAAACCCAGTTTCATGTTCTTCATCGGCTTCGACACCAACAAAGAGATGTATGAAAAACTGATGGGCGTTGCCATTGCCGAATTACAAAATGTGGCCAACCAAGGCCCGCGCCCCGAAGACCTGAAGAAGGTGAAAGAGTTCCTCGTCAAGAAGCATGCAGAAGACCTGGAGAACAACCGTTACTGGATGGGCTGCATCCAAACCATGGATCGTGACAAATACAACCCGATGGCCAACTACGAGCAGATCGTCAACAGCATCACTGCCGACGATGTCGCCAACATGGCCAAGGCCGTGCTGAAAGGCTATAAGAAAGAAGTGGTGCAAATACCAGAATAATTTGCTACTGGCTTATAGCTTCTGGCTACTGGTAGCTTGATGTAAAGGTAAAATTTACAGTTTATAACAAGCAGCCAAAAGCCAATAGCCAGAGGCCAGAAGCCATAAAACCGAAATCTTAAATCTTAAAATCAAACAAATATGACAGAAAAACTCACATTGAGAGACAACCCCACCATGAGGTGGGTTGCCTTGCTGCTGTTGGCTTTGGCCATGTTTTGCAGCTACATTTTCATGGACATTTTGTCCCCCATCAAGGATTTGATGCAGACCGAGCGCGGTTGGGACAGTGCATCGTTCGGCCGTATGCAGGGTGCAGAAGTATTCCTTAATGTCTATGTGTTCTTCCTCATCATTGCCGGTATTATCCTCGACAAGATGGGCGTTCGCTTTACGGCAGTACTTTCAGGTGCTGTGATGCTTGTCGGCGGACTGATTAAGTTCTATGCCTGCAGTGAAAACTTCATTGGCACAAGCATGGAGACTTGGTTCAACACACACCTCAACTGGAATGTCAACATTCCGTTCATTGGCGACATTTTGCCTTTTGCTGACGGAATGCCCGGCTCAGCCAAACTGGCCGCCATCGGATTCATGATCTTTGGTAGCGGCTGCGAAATGGCCGGTATCACCGTAAGCCGTGGTATTGTGAAATGGTTCAAGGGCCGTGAAACCGCCTTGGCCATGGGTTCGGAGATGGCTCTTGCCCGTCTCGGCGTGGCCACCTGCATGATTTTCTCGCCCTATTTTGCCCGTCTCGGCGGCACCATCAATGTGAGCCGTTCCGTTGCTTTCGGCGTGGTGCTCCTCTGCATCGCCTTGATCATGTTCATCGTCTACTTCTTCATGGACAAGAAACTCGACAGTCAGACTGGTGAAGCCGAAGAGAAAGACGACCCGTTCAAGATTTCCGACATCGGCAAAATCCTGTCGAGCCTCGGTTTCTGGCTGGTCGCCCTGCTCTGCGTGCTGTATTACAGCGCCATCTTCCCGTTCCAGAAGTATGCCGTTAACATGCTGCAGTGCAACCTGACCTTGACCTTGCCTGCCGAAGGTTCCTTCTGGGCTGGAGACTCCGTCACCATCGTGCAATATGTCATCATGCTTTTGGTTGCCATTTGCTCCTTCGCCAGCAACTTCTCGAAGAAGAAGGGTATGAAGATTGGTTTGATGCTTGTTGCCATTGTTGCCCTTGTGGTTTACTGCTACATGGGTTACATGCGTGGCACCGCCGAGACCATCTTCGCCGTGTTCCCGCTGCTGGCCGTGGCTATCACTCCTATCCTCGGCAGCTATGTCGACCACAAAGGTAAGGCCGCCACGATGCTTATGCTCGGCTCCTTGCTGCTTGTCGTATGCCACCTCACCTTTGCCTTCGTTTTGCCTGGTGTTTCAGCCAGTTCATCTGTTGGCGGTGTCATCGTGGCTTATGTGACCATCTTGGTGCTCGGCGCCTCGTTCTCCTTGGTGCCTGCCGCTTTGTGGCCGAGCGTGCCGAAGCTGGTGGACGAAAAGATCATCGGTTCGGCCTACGCTCTGATTTTCTGGATCCAGAATATCGGCCTCGGCCTCTTCCCGACCCTCATCGGCAACGTGCTGCAAAAGACCAATGCTGAAGGCACTGCCGCACACGAGTTGGACTACACCTGGGCTCTCGTCATGCTGGCCGCCCTCGGTATCGCAGCCCTGCTCATCTCGGTCTACCTCAAGGCCGTCGACAAGAAGAAGCACTTCGGTTTGGAAGAACCCAATATTAAATAAACCAGGAATCTGGTTGAATAACCTGTAGGGCTGCCACGGTGTGACAGCCCTACATTTTATTTATGCACAAACGGGACCTCACACATTTCGAGGATTTCCTTGACAAATCTCCTTTCGCGAGGACCGAAATGTGTATCGGAACGCGAAACCTGGGTCATCATAAGTGAAAAGATGCGCTTCTTTTCTATCGGCATCATTTTCAGTGTGTTATAGGCTTGTTTAGGCAACTCGTTTCTTGGGATCGGCACAAAACCTGTGGTATCAAACTCAAGTTCCTTCATACAGGCATCGATGCATTCGCGCTCGGCATTGCGGGTACGAAAGTCGGCCTTGGCCAAATTGTAAAGCACGCTGGCGATGGCCTTTTGTTCCACTTGGGTGAATTTTTCGTCCATAACAACAAATTTTAGTGCAAAGAAACGATTTTTTCTAATTTTGCAGCAACAATCAACATAAAAAAACAGCTGACATGAAGAAACTCACTTTACTATTCTTGACTTTAGCTTCCATAGTAACATTGAAAGCCCAGTGGGTCGACGACCCAGCCTCCAACACCCGCATTGCCAATTGTGCCGATGGTGCCGCCGAGGTGTATGTTTCAACCGATGTCTCGACGGGTGACTCATATGTGCAGTGGCATTACCAAGGCGAAAACGGTTGGTCGCCATGGTTGCAACGGCTAGATGCCGACGGCGTTCCGCAATGGCCTGCCAGCGGGATCCATGTCACCACACCCGATTTTGCGACCTGGTCTCCAGGCTATTCCATGACCGCTGTCAACGGAGGCGTGGTAACGGTATTCCGCACCCTCGGTCCTCATCACTGGGCGGTCAAAATCAATGCCGACGGCTCCTTCCCATGGGGTGAACATGGACTCATGCTCTTTGATGGTGAAGGCGGCGGCCGCTCCGAAGTGTTGTCAACCTATTCCTTTAACCATGATGACGGTGTATGGGCCTTGGGCACCGACATGGACAGCACCTTCCTGCAATATATCGATGCCGACGGCACGCTGCGCCCCAAGACCACCATCAAAGACCCTGCAAAAAAATGCACCAATGGTCTGTTGATACCTGCTGAAGACGGTGTCTTTGTGGTGTATGCCAAGCAGACCCTTCAAGGCTATACCAATTACAATAAGGAAATCCATGTCGCCGGTTACAATAAAGGCGGAGAACAGATTTTTCCCGAAACGCTTTTGTTCGGACAACAAACTGTAGGTGCCAGTTATGTGCATTATGCCATCCCCGACAACCAGGGAGGCGGCTATGTCTATCAATTCCACAACGCCATAGGTGGTGTGTATAACACCTATGTCACGCATTTCGACAAGAACGGCACAGCTACCATCACAGACCCCAACGGCATCGCTGTACACAGTCCCGACAACAGTCACTTTTACACCAATGCCTACGGCACCGTCGACCCCGAGAGTAACGATCTCATCATCGCCTATCTCCAAAAGGATGGAGCCTCCCAATCCGAACATCGAGTCTATGTCAACCGCATCACGGAATCAGGTGAAAAGCCTTGGGGTGACGGCATTCTTGTGGCAGACTATACAAATCGTTCCTATAGCGACATCCATGTAGATGCCATCGATGCCGTATATGGATTCGTAGTGACCTACGGTACCAGTCAAGGCACAATTGAAGCTGTGGGCTACGACAACGAAGGAAACCAGCAGTGGAGCACTATCATGAGTTCGACCCGCTACAATAAAACCATCAGCGAAAACACTACTGGCTTTTATGACGGACAAAACATTGTGGCATGGGTCAACAGTGATGATGGCGGTGTCTATGGACAAAACATCGGATGGGACGGTGCCTTGGGTGAGGTCAGTCCCCTGCCGCCCCCGCCAGTTCCTTGCTGCTATGCACCTGAAAACTTCGAAGGCAACTACCTATACAATGAAGAGACTGCAACCTACGGCGCCATGCTCACATGGGAGGCTCCCGCCTACAGCGTTTTCCACTTCAACCTTTACAGGCAAAACCTTGATGAAGGCACAACAGACATCATCGAAATTGATGCCGATGTAACATCCTACTTTGATGAGACGGCACCCGCCATGTATAAATACCAACTCACAGCCATGTACGATGACTTTGAGTCCGAGTTCGCCCTAACCCCTGATGGAGAGGACTATATTATTATAGAGGTGACATCGGTTTCCGAAAACAATAGCGAAAACGAAATCATCACAGTCTTAAAAATCTATTCCACCAATGGCCAGGTGATTCGTAAGGCTAACTTTGGCGAACTGAGTCCAGGCGTTTACATCGTCCAAGGGCTAACCTCCACAGGGAAACTTGTCACAAAGAAGGTCGTTTTAAACAATCAATAATAGGAATTTAAAAATCATATCATCATGAAAAAACTTGTACTTTTCTTAGCAGGCTTATTCGTTTTCACAGCACTGCATGCTCAATGGGTCGACGACCCAACTACCAACACCTTCATCGCTAACAGCTCGGCAGACGCTGGTGAAGTCTATCTCTCCACCGATGAAGTCTCTGGCGATACTTATTTGCAATTCAACCAGATGCGCTCCAATGGTTGGGTACCAACCTTACAGAGACTCACTTTTGAAGGCATTCCACAATGGGGTGACAACGGCATCACCATCACGGGGCAGACCCTTTCCTCATGGTCGGAAGGCGTTGCTATGGTCGCCACCAATGATGGCGGCGTGGTGAGCTGCTTCTCCAACGAAGCCGGACAATCTGTAGCCGTCAGGATCAATGCCGATGGCACTTTCCCATGGGGCGAGCAGGGCATCACCCTCTTTGGCGGACAAGGCGGCTCGCGCACCGAACTTCTCGCTGGAAACGACGGAGGCGTTTGGGCGCTCGGTACCGACTACAACAACACTTATTTGCAATATGTCAACGCCAATGGCACTTTAGGACCCGCCATCACCATGGGAGATGGCGAACACCAATATATGTTCGGCCTTATGGTACCCTCCGTTGACGATAGAGTTTTGGTGGTCTTTGAAAAAGAGAACTGGGCGTACACCTATTATTATGAGAAATCCATTTATGTAGCCTGCTACACCCGTGAAGGCGAACAAATCGGTGATGAGACTCTACTCATGCTGCCACAAACTATCGGTGGCAGCTATTGCCATTATGTGGTTCCCGATGGAGAAGGCGGCGGCTATGCATACATCTGGCATCCTGCCATAGGAGGTGCATTCAACACTTATGTCTTCCACTTTGATGTAAATGGCATCTCCACCATCAGCGACCAGAATGGCATTCCCGTTCACTCTACTGACCCATCAAATTTCTATCTTAGTGCTTATGGCACCGTCGACCCCGTGAGCCACGACCTCATCCTCGCCTACGAACAAACTGATGCTTCAACCCAGTCACAAAGCAGAATCTACATGAACCGCATCACTGCAACTGGCGAGCGTGTGTGGGGCGAAGGCATTTTGGTTGCCGACAACGATGGTTCCAGCTATAGCGAAATAAAAGTCGATGCCTTCGAAGACGGCAGCGGTTTCTCCATCATCTACAAGAAAAGCAATAGCTACAGCGACGAAGTGGTGAATGCTAAGGGCTACGACATGGAAGGCAACCAAATCTGGGCCAAATCCATGAGTTCGAGCCATTATCCCCGTGCCGTGTGCGATAATAGCACAGGCTTTCACATGGGACAAAATATAGTGGCATGGGTGAACAGCAGCAATGGCGGCATTTACGGCCAAAACATCGGTCCCGACGGCAACATGGGTCCCATCGAACCACCCGTTCCGACCTGCCTCCCGCCTGAGAACCTTGAAGGCGATTATGTCTACGATATGGAAGAGCAACTATATGGCGTGCAGATCAGTTGGATAGCCCCCGATACACAACCGCTGCATTATAACCTCTATCGTTACAGCGAAATCTACAAGGACGAAACCATCATCGAAGTGGCAGCTGACGCCACCTCCTATTTTGACGAAACCGGTATTGGAGCCTACAAATACCAACTCACCGCCGTCTACGAGGACTGCGAATCCGACTTTGCCCTTACGCCCGAAGGAGAGAACCATGTCTATATCGAAGTCACTGGAATTGAGGAAAATACCGATAGCAGAATCGTCAATGTGTTGAATGTTTACAACATGACCGGCCAGCGCATTATGGTCAACGACATAAACGAGCTGAACACGGGCGTCTACATCCTCCAAGGCTTGACAGAAGACGGCCGTTTGGTCAACCAAAAAGTGATGGTCGATAAAAAATAAGACGCAATCCTAACATCATGAGCAGGCTACAAATCGTTATCAGCCCGCAGTACGACCCCTTCCTCAACCGCGCCGTCGAGCAATACCTCACTGAGTGCCAAGAGGAAGGAGTCGTTACTATGTACCTTTGGAAAAACCAGCAGACCGTCGTCATCGGATACAACCAGAATCCATACGCGGAATGCAATGTAAAACTTTTGCTCAACGAAGGCGGACATCTCATGCGACGCGGCACAGGCGGCGGTGCGGTCTATCACGATTTGGGCAACATCAATTTTTCTTTCATTGCCGACAAAAGGCTGTATGATGTGAAGAAACAACTCTCCGTGATTCAAAACGCGCTCCTCTCCTATGGCATACATACCGAAATCTCTGGCCGCAACGACCTCACCTGCCAAGGGCGCAAATTCAGTGGCAACGCCTTCGCGAAAGGTCAGAGAAATAATCTTCACCACGGCACCATCCTCATCAAGATAGATGGAGCAATGATGCAACGCTACCTCATTGTCGACAAGGCCAAGCTGCTGAAAAACGGAGTGAAGAGCGTGGCATCAAGGGTCATCAACCTCAGCGAACTCATTCCCGAGCTGACCTCGGAGAACATCAAGATGCCGTTGATTGCCTCATTTGAAAAGGTTTATGATGGCAAGGCAGAAGTATTAGACTTCGACACCTTTATTAATAATAGCGAAGTGCAAGCCATCAGAGCGCACATCGCATCAAACGATTTCCTCTTCGGCCGTTGGGAGCAGTTCAAGACCACCAAAAAAGCCCGTTTCACCTGGGGCGGAGTGGAAATCGCCTTACAAATCGATGAGGCCAATGCCATCATCAAAGACATACAAATCGCCTCGGATTGCCTTGAACCAGAGACCATACAGCTGGCAAAACAATTGCTGAGTGGTGCCTCCACCAAAACCGCACCCGAGCATGATTCCGATAACGAAATCCTTCAAGACATCGTCAACTTGATTTACGGCTGAATAAAAAAGCGTATTTTTGCAGCCCGATTCAAACCAGCTAAGGTCCCTGAGCCCGTCGAAGGGCCGACAGATAAAATGATGGCGCTCAGCAACCTGCTATAACTGAACAACTGACAACTATCAACTGATAACTGAATGAAATACTTTCTTCTCCCCCTAGGCTGCCAGATGAACTTGAGCGACACGGAGCGCGTCCGCACGGTACTCAACGGCATGGGCTTCGTCCAAACCGAAAACGAAGATGAAGCTACTATTCTCGGAATCATTGCCTGCTCAGTGCGCCAAAAAGGCATCGACAAAGTGTATGGCCGCATTGAGAAATGGAACGCCATGAAGAACCGCCAAAATGTCATCACCTTTGTGTCGGGCTGCATCCTGCCCGCCGACCGTCTGCGTTTCCTCAAGCTCTTCGACCTGGTCTTTGCCATGAACGAGTTGCCTAATCTGCCCGAGATGATTCGCCAATATGGTATTGTCACGCCAGCCTCATTGAAATTTGGAGAAGAGATTGAATACCAACCCGTGGTCAAGCCGTTGGCACCGCTGTTCCACAAGGACGACAAGATCAACCCCTCGGCCAACATGGACAAGTTTTGGGCCATCACGCCGACACAGACCTCCACTTTCGAGGCCTTCATCCCAATCCAGAACGGCTGCAACAAGTTCTGCACCTACTGCGCCGTGCCTTACACCCGTGGCCGCGAGGTGTCGCGTCCGTCGGAAGAGATTTTGGCTGAGTTGAAAGACCTCGTTGAAAAAGGCTACAAGAGCATCACCTTGCTTGGACAGAATGTCAACTCCTACGGCCTCGACAAGAAAGGCGAAGAGATTGACTTCGCCGAACTGTTGCGCCGCGTGGGCGAATATGGCAAGACAAGCGGCAAGGAGTTTTGGGTGTATTACACCGCGCCGCATCCCCGCGACATGAAAGATGATGTCATCGAAGTGATGGCGCAATACGACTGCCTCGGCAAGCAGATCCACATCCCCATCCAGAGTGGCGACGAGAACATGCTGCAACGCATGAACCGCCACCACGACTTGGCTACCTACCGTCACATCATCGAGACCATCCGCGAGAAACTGCCGACGGCCACCATCTTCACTGACATCATCGTGGGCTTCACCCATGAGACCGAAGAGGAGTTTGAGAACACGCGCAAAGCCATGGAGGAGTTCAAATACAACATGGCATTCATCGCTCAATACAGTGTGCGCCCAGGCGCTGTGGCCTCGGAATGGGACGACGATGTGCCGAAGGAAGTGAAACGCGAACGCTACCACCGCCTCACCGAGGAACTGATGAAACACAGCCTCGTCTACAACCAAGGCCTCATTGGTAAGACTGTCAAGATGCTCGTGGAGAGCCATGACCGCAAAAATGGCTACCTCACTGGCCACACGGAAGGGAAGATTGTCATCCGCTTTGCTTCGAGAGACACTAGCCTTATCGGGCAGATTGTGAATGTGAAAGTGACTTCGGCTTCGCCGCTGTCGATTGAGGGAGTGTTAGTTTAGAGTTTAGAGTTTAGGGTTTAGAGTTTAGAGTCGATGAAGAAAGTAGCGTTCAAGACTTTAGGTTGCCGCGTCAACCTTTATGAGACCGATGCCTTAGCTTCGCGCTTCAAAGCGGCGGGCTACGACATCGCCGACAGCGATGCCGACGCTGATATCTTCGTCGTGAACACCTGCACCGTCACCAACACCAGCGACCAGAAATGCCGTCAAGCCATTCACCAGATTCGACGCAAACACCCTAATGCTTTGATTGCTGTCACAGGCTGCATGGTCAACCATAGGAAAGAGGAATTGCTGCAATCAGGCATCGCCGACTATGTCATCGACAACGAACGCAAAGCAGCCCTGTTCGACATCATCGATGAGCATTTCAAGACGGGCCACAGCGACCCTGAGGGCTACGACCGCGACCTGTTCAGCTACCAGCCTGCCTTCGACACCTTCCACACCCGCAGCCTCATCAAGATCCATGATGGCTGCAACAACTTTTGCTCCTATTGCATCATCCCGATGGTAAGAGGACGCTCCACAAGCCGTCCCGCCAAGGACATATATAATAATGTGCGCGAAGTCATCGCCCACGGCTTCAAGGAAGTCGTGCTGACCGGTGTCAACATGGGGCGTTACCAATATGAAAACACGAACTTCGAACAACTCGTGGAAAACATCCTGGAAATCGACGGTGACTTTCGTGTCCGAGTCTCCTCCATCGAGCCTGATCAGTTTAGTGACCGTTTTTTGCAGCTCTTCCAACATGAGAAACTCGCTCCCCACATGCACATCTGTTTGCAAAGCGGCTCCGACGACACCTTGAAACGGATGCACCGCTTTTATACCGTCGCTCAATTCCGTGACATGTGCCAGCGCATCAAGACTTTCCGCCCTGACTTCAATCTCACTACCGACATCATTGTGGGCTTCCCAGGCGAGACTGAGCAAACCTTCAAGGAGAGTTGCGACTTTGCGAGAGAAATCGGATTCAGCCACATTCACACTTTCAAATACTCAGTTCGCAATGGCACAAAGGCAGCCACAATGCCTAACCAAGTACCTGAAAGCATCAAGACGGAACGCAGCGAGGTCATGCGACAAATCTCTTTGGAGAACAAAATAAAGTTTTTTGAGATGATGCAAGGTAAGACACAGCGCATGCTCATCGAACGTATCGACAGCAAAGGCGTGGCGCGAGGCTATGGCGAAAATTACATTCCCGTCATCGCTAGCGGAAAAGACCTGGAAAAGAACACCTTTATTAATATAAGGCTCAATGAAATCCTCCACCGTGAAAACGAAGAGAAGATGGCTTTTAACACATTATAAATCAGATTTATACATTTTTTATTGAAAAAATTTCAAATAATGGGTTGGCATTTCGAAGAAAAGTTGTAATTTTGCAGCCCAAAATAAAAAGAACAAAAAGCATAAAGGAATAAGAGATATGGCAAACCACAAAGATGCAATCAAGAGAATTCGTCAGACTGAGAAGAGACGCTTGCACAACCGTTACTACGCCAAGAACATGCGTAACGAAATCAAGAAATTCAGGGCTTTGACCAGCAAGTCGGAAGCTGAAGGACAACTTTCGAAGTTGTACTCCGTTATCGACAAGGTCGCCAAGCGCGGTATCATCCACAAGAACAAAGCCGCCAACCTGAAGTCGAAGCTGACGAAGTTCACGGCAAAATTGGCATAATTGGAAGTTTTATTCATACATGTTGGTGCCTCTTCTACTCTGTGGAAGAGGCTTTTTTGCTTGAGGTAAGCAGAAAAACGCTATCTTTACCGCCCAAAACACTTCACTGACATGACCCAGAAGAAATCCATCAAGGAATGGGCTGCCGACGACCAGCCGCGTGAAAAAATGATGGCCAAAGGCAAGAATGCTCTCAGCAACGCCGAATTACTGGCCATCCTGCTGCGCACGGGCGACATTGGGACCTCGGCCGTTGAACTCTCGCGCTCCATCTTGGACAGCGTCGACAACGACCTCATCGCACTCTCCAATTTGACCCTGGATGACCTCATGCAGCACAAAGGCATCGGCGAAGCCAAGGCCATTACCATCATGGCCGCCCTCGAACTCGGCAAACGCCGTCGCGGGGCAGAAGCCAACCTTCCCACCGAAGTGAAAGACTCGAAAGATTCCTTTGAACGATTTCTTCCCTACATCGACGACATGAGGCAAGAGCATTTCCTAGTCTTGTACCTCAACCAAAGCAACCACGCACTGAAGGTGGAATGCCTCAGCAACGGTGGCACCACCAATGTCATCGCCGATCCGAAACTCATCTTCAAGAACGCTTTAAGCCTCGGCGCCACCTGTCTCGTCTTGGGGCACAACCATCCTTCAGGCAACCCACGCCCCAGCGAAGACGACCGGCAACTGACCAAGAAGTTGGTAGCGGCCGGCAAACTCTTAGACATCACCGTCATCGACCATATCATCATCGGCAACGAACGCTACTACAGCTTCCGCGACCACGGAGAAATGACCTTTTGAAACATCGCACACCCATGAAACTTGTCACCATCATCGGGGCTCGTCCCCAAATCATCAAGGCAGCCGCATTGAGCCGCGCCATCCGTAACCATTATGCCGACCGCATACAAGAAGTCATTGTCCACACGGGACAACACTACGACGACAACATGTCGCAAGTCTTCTTCGATGAGCTGCAAATCCCGCGTCCCGACTACAATCTCCATGTCGGCTCGGCTTCGCACGGTGTGCAGACCGCCCGCATGACCGAAGGCATAGAAGCTATATTAATAAAGGAACAACCCGACTTTATCGTGCTCTATGGCGACACCAACTCAACCCTCGCTGGTGCCGTGGCCGCCGCCAAAATCCATGTGCCCATCGTCCATATCGAAGCAGGACTGCGCTCGTTCAACAAAAGCATGCCCGAGGAAATCAACCGCATCGTGTGCGACCACTGCTCCACCTTGCTCTTCACGCCTACCAAGGCGGGACTGGAAAACCTAAAACGGGAAGGGTTTTCTATCGATGAAGGCGGCCCTTCGACAGGCTCAACGACCGCTATCCCGACCATCGACAACCCCAAGGTCTACCATTGCGGCGACATCATGTACGACAACAGTCTGCATTTTGCCAACATTGCCGAAGAAAAGACCGACATCATACAGCGCTTGGAACTAAAAGGCAAGCCTTTCATTTTGGCCACCATCCACCGCGACAGCAACACCGACCAACCCGAACGGCTCGGCGCCATTTTCAACGCTTTAATTCAACTTTCCAAAGAATGTCAAGTCGTGTTGCCCTTACACCCAAGGACATCCAAACTATTGAAAACCAACCTTGAAGAGAAACTTCAGGAGCAGATTTTCAACAGCCCGAATATCATTCTGATCCCACCCGTTTCCTTCTTGGAAATCATCGCCCTTGAGCGTCACGCCCAATTGGTAATCACCGACTCGGGCGGTGTGCAAAAAGAGGCCTATTTTTTCAAGAAGCCTTGTATCATCCTCAGACCAGAGACCGAATGGGTGGAAATTGTTCAGACTGGCAACGCCATCCTCGCCGATGCCGACGGAAGCCGCATCATGGACGCTTGGCAACACTTCAAGAATAACCCACCCACTGCTTTTCCCGAAATTTTCGGCGACGGCCATGCAGCAGAGTTCATGCTTGACATAATAATTTCTTGTAAAGTGTTGTAGATTAAGAAAAAAGTCGTACTTTTGCACCCACGATTTCAGAATCGTAGTATTAAACACTAATTACTTAATAATCAATCAATTCAATTATGAATCAGTACGAAACCGTTTTCATTTTAACTCCCGTTTTGTCTGACGAACAGATGAAGGAAGCGGTAAAGAAGTATGAAGATCATCTGGCCAATGCTGGTGCAGAGATTGTTCATGAAGAGAACTGGGGCATGCGCAAGCTTGCCTATCCTATCCAAAAGAAGTCCACGGGCTTTTACCAACTCATTGAGTACAAGGCCGAGGGTAATGTGATCGCCGATGTCGAAACCGAGCTGAAGCGTGACGAGCGCATCTTGCGTTTCCTCACTGTGAAACTCGACAAGCACGCTATTGCCTACAACGAGAAGAAACGTAACAAGAAAGCCGAAGCCGCCGCTGAAGAAGCTCAAGCTTAATGTTGAACAATTAAAACTGAAGAAAAATGGCACAAGTGAACAACAATAACGACATCAAATATCTGACTCCCATCGCAGTCGATACCAAGAGAAAGAAATACTGCCGCTTCAAGAAGAACCGCATCAAGTACATCGACTACAAAGATGCCGACTTCTTGCTGAAGTTCGTCAACGAGCAGGGAAAGATCCTGCCCCGCCGCATCACCGGCACTTCAACGAAATACCAGCGCAAGGTTGCCCAAGCCGTCAAGCGTGCCCGTCACCTCGCCCTGATGCCATTCGTAGCAGATTGTTTGAAATAATTTGAAGGAGGACACATCATGGATATCATTCTGAAACAAGACGTTATCAATTTAGGATATAAGAACGACATCGTCAGCGTGAAGCCCGGCTACGGCCGCAACTTCCTCATTCCACAAGGTTTAGCCATCCTCGCCACCGAGCGCAACCGCAAAATCTTGGCCGAAGAGATGCGCCAGCAGGCTCACAAGGAACAAAAGATCAAGGACGAAGCCACCGAGAAAGCCAAAGCTTTGGAAGGCCTGAAGCTGCAAATCCCCGCCAAGGCTGCCGCCACGGGTAAGATTTTCGGCTCGGTCAACACCATCATGATTGCCAACGCCATCAAGGAAGCCACCGGCATCGAAGTGGACCGCAAGCACATCGTCCTCAACGAAGACGCCATCAAGGAAGTGGGCGACTACACCGCCAAGATTAAACTCCACAAGGAAGTGGCCGTCGATATCAACTTCAACGTTTTCGCTGAATAAGAAAAACAAACTTTTTCATGTTTTTGGGCTGTCTCCCCTGTGGGACGGCCTTTTTTTGTACTTTTGCGCAACATGCTCACCAAAAACACCATAAAACAAATCGCCTCACTTCGTCAGCAAAAGTTTCGCAAGGAGCTTGGCCTCTTCGTTGTGGAAGGCCGCAAAATGACGGAAGAATTGCTCCGCTCCAGCTTCGAGACAGTTGGACTCTATGCCACTGAAGTTTTCCTCACGGATTATCCCGCCTTCGCTGAAGCCGAAACTGTTAGTGATGTACAGATGCAACAGATGAGCGGTCAGGACACGCCCCCTGGCATCCTCGCCGTGGTTAGGATTCCCAAACAGGATGAAATCAAAGTCTCCTCGCGGATTGTCCTCGCTTTGGACGGCATCGCTAACCCGGGCAACATGGGCACACTCATCCGCACTGCAGAATGGTTTGGCATCCAAGATGTGGTATGCAGCTCAGACTGTGTCGAGCTTTGGAATCCGAAAGTGGTGCAGGCCACCATGGGTTCGCTGTTCAGAGTGAAGATTTGGAAGACTGAGTTGACGGTATTTCTGCAAAAGGCGAAAAGCGAGGGCAAGGCCATTTACGGTGCCTTACTCGAAGGGGAAAACCTTTTCGAAATGAAGAGGAATCCCGAAGGTATCATTGTCATCGGGAGCGAGTCGCACGGCATCCGCAAAGAGGTGTTGCCTTGCATCACGCATCCCATCACTATCCCGCGTGTAGGCGGCAGCGCAACCGAGTCGCTCAACGCCGCCGTGGCTGGTGCAATTCTAATGGCAGAAATGACAAGGCCATGAACATCAAAGATATCACGCCAGATTTCTTATGGGAAAACGGCATTAATCCTGAGGGGATGCGGTTTGGACCTAATTTCTATCCCTACAATCCTAAGTTGAAACAATTTAGCAGGGACTTGAGAAACCACGGACAATTGTCGGAAGCATTGCTCTGGAAATGCCTGAAAGGGAAAAAGACAGGACATCTCTTTCTTCGCCAAAGGCCCATCTTAAACTACATTGTTGACTTTTTTTGCTACGAGCTTAAACTGGTAATCGAAATTGACGGAGCATCACATTTTTCTGCCGAAGCACAAAAACGAGATGCCGAAAGAGACCGACAAATGCGAGCCATCGGACTTAGGATTATCAGGGTTTTAGATAGCGATGTGCGCAAAAATTCAGAAAGTGTTGTTCAAGGAATTATGGAACAATTAACTCCTGAAGAAGGAAAAGAAGATTTTCTTTGAATAGGCAAGGTGGGTCTTCGAATCCCCGATTAGACTAAGGCGAGTGTCTTCGAATCCCCCCTGCCCCCTTTGAAAAGGGGGATGGCGCAAAGCGGCGTGGGAGCAAAGCCATGCATAGTCTTAATCTAAATGACATGACTTTTTTTCCGAAGTCGAAGACTTCGGCAGCACCCCGGTAGGCCAGCATCCGGTAGGCAGTTCCCCCTTTGCAAAGGGGGCTAGGGGGATTCAACGAACCCCGGTAGGCAAAACAAACAAAAAAAACCGCCCCAAAAGGAGCGGTTTTTTCATTCAATCCAGTGGATTGATTACTTCACGATGACAACGCGTTGGACGCTGTTGCGGCCATTGTTGTCATAGATGCTGAAGAAGTAGACACCAGCTTCAACATTCATGTCGATGTTGTTGACCATGTTGTCGAGCTTCACCACGCGGACGAGCTGACCAGCCACATTGTAGATGGCCACGCTGTTCAGGTTCTCGCCTTCGAGGGTGACCTGCGAAGTGGCGGGGTTAGGATAGATGCTAGCCAATTCAACACCACTGTTTTCAACCACACCATCAGTGACGGCGAGAGTGACAGGGATCTCAACGTGATCCAGTTCGGCATCATTGGTGTTGATGACGAGGTTAGCATTGTAATCCGTGCCCATAGCAAGGCCGATGGAGTTCAGGCTGAGGGTGATGGTCTCGCTTTGACCGCCCATGATAGAGCCTTCGGTCTTGTTCATAGTGGCCCAAGTGGCGGGAATGAGTTCACCTTGGCAATTGACGGTGATCAACCAAGCACCAGCAAAACCATCACTTCCACCCGAAGGAGCCGAATAGCAGTGGCTGAAGCTGTTGCCATTGGTGCTGAGCCAGTTGCCATCTTGCTCTTCACCATATTCACCACCGTCCATGCTCATAGGATACTCGCCAGCATTCTGTTCGAGAGAAACAGTAGCCCACATGGCTTGACCTGTCATATAAACAGGCTCATCGAAGGTAGCGGTGATCCAGGTACCAGCAGCAGTGGAGTTGATGGTCTTTTCGGCAAGGAGTTCACCGGGTTGGTTGTGGAGGCCTTGGCCGTAGATACGGAAGGTGTAGTTGTGGTCAGCAGCCTGATACTGTGTACCAACAAGGTATTGGGCAGAAACGATTCTCATACCCATGGCAGCACCAGCATAAGCAGTGGCAGGCAGACGAATACCCATCTCACGGGTGTAAGCAGCATCTGAACCGATGCCTTGGTTCTCTTCACCATTGTGATAGTAAAGGTCAGCGGTTTGTGAACCAGCGCCACCTTGACCGAAGTCGATCCAGCCAGCCCAGTCACCGATGGAGTTACCATCGTTGTTGATGGTGACATCAACAGTGGTCATGTCGTCTTCAGCAAGTTCCTCAGTGACTTCCATAGGAGTAATGTGGAGCTCAGGAGCGCTTTCGCCACCGATCTTCTTGAAGCTGAAGTTGTCGAGGTAATACTCGGAAGTAGCAGCATCCTCAGGCGGATAGAAGTCCATGGCACCGAGGGTACGGTCAACCACATTCTCACCAAAGCTATCCAAGCTCCATTGCCATTCGCAGACGAGCACTTCGTCTTCGCCAGGAGCGGTATAGTAGTAACGAGCGACGTCCGTGTCGGTGTCGACATTCAGACGGAAGTGCATCCAAGCATCATAGACGCAAGGCACATCGGCAGTGTTGTTGCTACCAGCGTGGATAGTACCGTGGCCAGGAGCCGGAGTTGAGTTCTGACCATCGTTGGTCATGTGGAGGTAGCACTGCATAGCCCATTTGCTGTTAGAGCCAGCGAAGTGGTGCAGGATGTTAAAGTAACCGTTCTTACCTTCGGGAACGAGGATGTCGAACTCAAGGTCGTAGTTACCATTCTCTTCATCACCGAGGAGGAGGACTTGGTCGTTGCCATAGGTGAGGTGACCGCACTGAGTGCCATCGAAGTTGGCAACCACGCCGTCTTCGGAACCGCCGGGAGCGTTGCTCCATGTGGTCCACCAGTCGTTACCATGCAAAATGGCATCTTGGGCAATCTTATTACCCACGGTGTAGTCCTCGAAGGGGTCGAAAATCAGCACCTCGTCGTTGCTCTGCAGCGTGACGGTGAGGTTGTCGATGTAGTACTCGGAAGTAGCGGCATTCTCAGGCGGGAAGAAGTCCATGGCACCGAGGATACGGTTGGTGGTGTTCTCACCAAAGCTGTCCAAGCTCCACTGCCAAGTAGCATAAAGCTCTTCAGCCTGGCCTACCACATTGAAATAGAGTTCGGCAACATCGTTGTCGGCATCGACATGCACGCGGAAGTGCATCCATTCATCATAGACGCAAGGCAGGTCGCAAGTGTTGTTGCTACCAGCGTGTACAGTGCCATGGCCAGGAGCTTGGGTTGAGTTCTGACCGTCGTTGGTCTCATGCATGTAGACCTGAATAGCCCAAATGCAGTTGTTGCTGTTGTTACCATCAAAATGGTGCAACACATTGAAGTAACCATTCTTGCCTTGAGGAACGAAAGCGTCGAATTCAAGGTCGTAAACACCTACTTCATGGTCGCCAAGGTAAAGAATCTGGTCGTTGCCATAGGTGAAGTGGGCGGCCATGGAGCCACCAGCCTCATCAAAGACACCGTCCTCAGAACCACCAGGATGGTTGGTCCATGTGGTCCAAGGCATACCATAGGTCTCAGCGATCTTAGCGCCGGCAACGCCGTCGTTAAAATCATAGCTCATCTGTGCAAAAGCATTGCCAAAAACAAAGGCAATCATCGCAATGAGTAAAGATACTTTTTTCATTTTTTTTGAAATTTTAGTTAGTATTAAGTGAGTTGATTTGATTAAATGATTCTCAAAAATGCGCTGCAAATATAACCATTTTTTGTTTGTTGCAACGAGGATGGGGATTTTTTTAGTTGTTCAGTTGGGAGTTGTTCAGTTGGAAGTTTTGAGTGAAGAGTTCAATGTTTCCCTGCGAGGAATGGAACAAAGCAATTAAGGAAAATGTCGTTGAATAAAATCGGCAGGAGTCATCACCTCTATCGAAGCAAAACCATAATCCTTTATGTTCCTGGTTAATAAGTAATCAGCATTGGCATATACTGCCGAGAAATACTGCAACGCATCCTCAAAATCTCGAGCCTTCAACACAAGCGCCTCGTCAACTGCCTCTTCTCCAACTGGTACAATTGTGAACACTGGACGAAAAACCGAGATGGTTTCATAAAACTTGTCAATAGTGAAGTCTTTTCGGGTAATATACTTGATATTGGCAATACTCAAATCAGAAATCAAAAGTTCCAATTTTCCGTCCACAGCAAGGTCGAAAACCTTAAGCGAATCGGCAAGAAATCTTTCACGCCTACAAAGCAAATCAAGAAAGATATTCGTATCTATGAAAACTTTCATGGCTATTGGCATGCATATTTTTCGGTTAGATAGTCTTCTTTTTCCTGTTTCCAGTCGTCAGAGTCACTTTTTTCGAATACGCCTATCATTTCCCGGATTTTTGCTTTCTGCTCGGCACGCTTCTTTGCCTGCAAAGTTTCCTCGTCATGGTATATGGCGGATATGGCATCGAGAATTCGTTTCCACAGGGAAGCATTAGTTTTGTCGAATTGCTGAAGCAGTTGCATTGTATCAGTTTGTAATTCTACTGCAGTCATGGTTGTTATCTTTTTCGGTGCAAAGATAAACAAAAATAATACAAGGCGCAACCTGAAGAGGATTTTTAGTGAATCCCACTATTGCTCCTTCGCTTCTTTCCAATAGGCAATCATCTCTTCGAGAGTGAGGTGCTGCACGCCTTTGCCTTGCTCGCGGGCTTTCTGTTCAACATGAGCGAAACGCTCACGGAACTTCTTGTTGGTCTTTTCGAGGGCATCGTCGGGATTCACACCAATATAGATGCCGTAAGCCGCCAAGGCGAAAAGCAAGTCGCCGTATTCCTCCTCGATACGCTCCGTGTTGTCGGGCTTTTGAAGCTCGGCAAAAAGCTCGGCTTTCTCCTCCTCAACTTTCTGCCAAGCCTGTTCAGCATCGGGCCAACGGAAACCCACACCCGCAGTTTTTTGGTGCATACGATAAGCCTTCAACAACGAAGGCAAGCCTTCAGGCACGCCACCCAACACACTGCGGTTATGCTCGCGTTCCAACTTGATTTTTTCCCAGTTTTGTTCCACCTGCTCGGCATTCTCAACATGCTCATTGCCAAAGATATGCGGATGACGCACGATCATCTTGTCGCAGATGCCGTTAAGCACATCAGCGATATCAAAGGCACCTTGCTCCTGCCCTATCTTGGCATAAAAGACAAGATGCAGCATAAGGTCGCCGAGTTCCTTCTTTACCTCGTTGAGGTCGTCGTTGAGGATGGCTTGGCTGAGTTCGTAAGTCTCCTCAATGGTAAGGTGGCGCAGGCTTTGAATGGTTTGGGTGCTATCCCAAGGGCAGCCCGCACGCACTGCATCCATGATATCTAACAAACGCTTGAATGCGGATAATCTTTCGTCCATATCAATAAAAATTTGATGCAAAAATAACACTTTGTCTTTTGGGATTGCCCAAGGGCAAGAAATCTTTCAAAAATCAATATTAAAATCATTCAAAATCAATAATTTATAACTATTTAGTATTTGAAGATTTTCAACGATTTTGGATAGATTTCTTGCGAAGCAATCCCCATAATTTCCTTTTTCGTACCTTTGCAGCCCCAATGGAAAGACAAAAACGCCATATCTTTTTCGTACTGCTTACCTTATTATTAATGGGAAAGGCAACGAATGCACAATTGAGCCACCGCAACTATGAGATTGAGGCGCGGATGCACTATGGTTATATGTATTTCCAAAACGACCAATACCATTCTGCCTTAGGACGTTACAGCCGACACACGCCTGCCTTCGAGTTCTCGTTACACCGTAACACCTACGGTGAAAACCGTTGGGAAGTGCTTCACAACTACCCTTCCATCGGGTTCACCTTCTACTATTCAGGCTTCGGCAACGACGAAATCTCTGCTGAGTTGGGCAAGGTGTTCGCCCTTTATCCTTTCATCAACTTTCCCATCATCCCAGGAGAGAACAGCAGACTGACCTTCAAACTGGGTGTAGGCGTGTCGTATCTCACCAACAAGTTTGACCCGAAAGAGAATTTCCACAATTACGCCATTGGCTCGCATGTGAACGCCGCCATTAACCTGTCGTTCGAATACCGCCAACGCATTATCGACCGACTGCATTGGGTAACCTCAGTAGGCTTGACCCATTTCTCGAACGGTGCCACACGCTCGCCCAACATGGGCATCAACATTTTCAGTGTGGCCAGCGGCTTGTCATGGTATTTGGCTCCGCCTAAAGCACACATTGACAAGAAACTACGCACCAAAAACTACCTCTTCGAGTTCGACGGCAAACGGCACTTTGTCACCGATTACCAATATACTCTCGGGTTCAAGGACATGAGCCAACAATACGGCACACACCAATACTTCTTTGTCCACAACCCTGCCGCCAACTTCATGTTCCAAATCACCGAACGCGACCGTCTCGGCCTCGGCCTTGAATTGGTCTACGACTATTCCGACAAGATTACCAAGCCCGACTGGGATATTTACTTGAAGCCCGGCTTCCTGCTCGCCTACGAGATGATGCTCGACCGTGTCAGCTTTATGTTCAATGTCGGGTTACGCAACAATGTACCGCTCAATTCACCCACATTCGGGATGCTGTTTTACCAGAAAGTCGCGGCCCGTTATTATTTCAACGACAACCTGTTTGCTACGCTTGCTTTCACCACTTACGACATCAAGGCCGACTTCATCAGTTTCGGCATAGGCTATCACATCCAGCACAAATACTACTTACCACGTTATGAAAAGAAACACCGTCGCAATCCTGTTTTTCCTCGTTAGTCTGATGGTAGCATCTTGCAGCAAGGTCGACACGCTGTTCAACAATGGCGAGCCCATCACCGAACTGCGTGAATTGGGTCATCGTTTCGTCGCCATTTCGATGTACAACAATGTGAATGTCAAGCTGGTACACGATAGCCATCCACACATGGAACTGACTTGTCCGAAGAACCTCATTGAAAAAGTCACCACCGAAATTGACGGCGACACTTTGTACATCAAGAACGAGAATGACTACAACTGGCTGCGCAGTTACGACTATAGTATTGACCTGACCGTATATTACGACAGCTTGCGTCTGATCAATTTTGCCTCAGTTGGCGACCTGCGCTGTTCCGACTCCATCAAGGGAATGTTTGAGAAAAGCATTGACACGATTGGGATGAGCATCGACACAACCGAAACAAGCATCGACACCATTTGGGATATCGAAACCTCTTGGATACAAAGTTTCAACTTGAACATCAACGAAGGTTGCGGTGACATTGACCTCACTCTAGACTGCGACGTGGTGAAAAGCAACTTCGGCAACGGCACTTCATTCGTGACATTAAAAGGCCTTGCAGAATACACCGAGATTATCATGAGAAGCTATGGGGTGATCCATGCCGAAAACCTCAACTCCAACTTCGTCAGGGTGCAGTCTCATTCCACCAATGATGCCTATGTTTGGGCCCGAACCAAGCTCACAGTATGGCTCTATAGCATTGGAAACGTGTATTATAAGGGCAATCCTCAAGTCGTCGAAGACTGCCCGAGCGAAGGCCGAGTTTTCAGATTATAAAACCCCAAAAATAATCATGAGAAAAATCAATTTTGGTATGAAATTTGTATAATTCTTGAGGAATAACTATACCTATTGACAAACAAATAAAACATTCAATACAATGAAAGCGTTAAGATTCATTCCCATCATTGCCTTAATGGCCTTCGTCAGCTGCTCGGCAAATCGCCAGACAGCCAAAGACGACACCTACTATTCGCCTTACGGCAATACAGGCGGCCAAATGACTAGAGGCAACGGCTCATACGTGAGCCCAAGCATCAGCAGCAACTCGGAATATGACTACCAAGCCTATTATTCCGACAGCAAGAATTACGTCAACAATGCTGACCCCGTTTACCAGACCACTGAGACGGTGACCGACACCAACGGCGTGGTGTACACCACCACAGAGACGTATTACGATGCCGACTTTGCCACACGCATCAAGCGTTTCGGCACGCAGGCCTCCTCAACAAGAGACTATTATGACGACTACTACACTTACGACGGCGGCGGTAACACCTACGTCTATGTGAACAGTTACGATCCCTTCTATTGGGACTACTACCCGACCTACTATTATGGATGGAGCTATCGTCCCTATTGGAGCAGCTATTGGAGCTGGAACTGGTATTGGGGTTATCCTTACTACTATAGCTACTGGGGCTGGGATCCTTACTGGTCTTATGGTTGGGGCTATTACAGCCACTATTACTGGCATCACCCGCATCACCACCACTATCACGGTGATTGGCACCATGGCGGAGGTCATCACAATAACGGAATCGGCGGCAGCAGTCTGAGCAGTTATGTGGCCAGCGTCAGACACGGCAACTCCACCGGCTCTATGAGCCACGCCTTGCCCAACAGTGGCCGTAGTGGCAGCATGTCGACCCGTCCACAAGCATCGGCCGGTTCATCCTTGGCTCGCGTAGGTAGCAGTTCAAGCAGCATGAGTCGTCCCACGATGAGCGGCAGGCCCACCGTAGGCAGCAGTTCCTCTCCACAACGCCCTGCCAAGAAAGAAGTTGCCCGCCCTGGCAGCCAAAGCGGTGAACGCCAAAACTACACCTCACCCAACAATAGCCGTCCTTCACGCTCCAGCTCAGAATATGTGCGTCCGTCGAACTCATCTTCATCACGTCCTTCCTCTGACTCGAGCAGAAGAAGCTCCAGCAGCAGCTATAACAGAAGTAGCAGTTCAAGCCCCTCAAGCAGCTCTTACAACAGAAGCAATTCCTCTCCTTCGAGAAGTTCTTCTTCAAGCTCAAGCCGTAGCTCAGGTGGCAGTTACAGTAGCGGAAGCCGTGGTTCGAGCTCAAGCTCCTCAAGCCACAGCTCAAGTTCAAGTAGCCACAGCTCTGGCGGAAGCCGTGGAGGCTCAGGCGGTGGAAGAAGATAATTTGCTTTCCGCAAGTGATATTTGACAAAAAAGACTACCTTTGCAGACTGAAACGCAAGGTAGTCTTTTTTTATCCTTTCGACCATGAAGAAGACACTCACAACAGTCATAGCATTATTATCCATCATAGTTGCATTCGCGCAGGGCGCTGCCGACGCTTGCATCTTTTCCCAAACCTTCTATCAAGGCACAGCCAAAGCCCTGGGCATGGGCAACGCCATGGGTGCAGTAGGCGGCGACATGACCTCCATTTGCATCAACCCAGCCGGGATGGGCATCTACCGCAGCAACGAGTTCACCACCACCCTCAGCCTGATGGACAATTTCCAGCAGTCCACCTATTACGGGACAAGCAACGGAGCCAACAAGATGCGCCTGTCCATTCCCAACATCGGCTATGTCAACGCCAAACAAAGAAGCAACTTCCGCCCGCTGCGGTCCACTCAATTTGGCATCGGGCTCACCCGCACCAACGACTTCAACATACACACTTTGACCAAAGGCATCAACCCCACCAGCTCTAAGATTGACTCTTATTTAGCCCAAATTGATGGCTACTCTCAATTTGAGCTTAAAGATGCTTTCCCTTACGACATCTATCCAGCCTGGAGCACCTATCTCATCGACCTTTACGAAGATGAAATCGGTCCGTATTACAGCAGTCCTGTTCCTCAAGGCAACATCTGGCAAGGCGAGGAGAACGACTTCAAGGGACGTTCGGAAGAATGGACCTTTGCGGGCAGTGCCAACTACTTCGACCAACTTTTCATCGGCATAAGCGTGAATTTGGCTCACATCAAAAGAGAGGGCACAAAGAACTTCACGGAAAGCCAAGTTGAAGGGTCTCACACGGAGTTTAACCAATGGAACTATAAGGAGGACCTCAGCAGCAATGCTCTGGGTGGCAATCTGAAAGTAGGACTTCTCTATCTAGCCACTCCTTGGCTCCGTCTTGGAGCGGCCTTCCACTCCCCTACATTTTACAATTTTGACGAGACTTGGCAAACCGAGACCGAATCACAGATTCTCAGTATCACCCGCAAATACATCAGTCCCGATTCGCATTATGAATACAATTTCATACAACCTTTGAAATGGGTAGGCAGCATGGCTTTTGTTGTTGGCGAACAAGGCATCATCAGCCTCGACGCAGAATACACCAACTATGGTGCGGCACGTTTCAAGGCCAACGACTACGACTACAGCGCCACCAACGAAGACATCAAAAACACTTACGGAAAAACCTTCAACTTCCGCTTGGGCAGCGAGTGGTCGTTGGGCAACTCCTATCTGAGATTGGGCGCAGCTTACTATGGAAGTCCTTTCGGGCTAGGTGAAAAGGGCGGCAGCGTCAAGAAAGCTTCATGCGGCATCAGCGTGCCCGTTTCCTTCGACACCACCTTCGATTTCGCTTACGAGCTGAGCTACGGTCAGTCCTATCACATCCTTTATGATGCTGGAGAGTTGGGCATAGAGCCCGTCACGCAAAAGCAGTTCAAGAACCTTGTAGCCGCCACGCTCAAAGTAAAATTCTGACTATCCCTTGGATTGTTTCCTAAACGAATAGAACTTATTCGTCAAGTAGCTGAACGTCACGCAGATGACGGAGATGATGATATAGGAAACAGTCGGCCAAATGTGCCACACTTCCACGAAGAGTTTCAGGCCGAAATAGTTGATGAGGATATTGCCTACGGTCACAAGAAAATACCTGACTATCTGCGTTCTACCTTTCAATGTCGAGCCCGAGAAACTGATGTGGCGCGCCATCCAAAAACCCGTGAGGAAGGTTATGGGGAACTTGAACACAAAAGCGGCGATGTGAGGCGTGAAGGCCAAGATAGCGATATGTCGCTTGAAGAGGATATAGCCAAGATCGAAGATCTGACCTTTGAAAATGAAATGATAAAAAACATAGTACAGCACCCATTCCAAAACGAGGTTCAAGCCTCCGCAGGCCGCATAGCGGAACAGCTCGAGGCTCATCACCTTGCGGAAAGGCGGATAGAAAAAGTCGATGACCGTGGTCAAGGTGCGTTCTGTCCAGGCTTCTATGTTTTTCAGGGCTGACATTGAGGCTGCAAAAATAGCAATTTAGAGCCAAATAACATCAAACTTTGAAGGCATGTCATTCC
Source organism: uncultured Bacteroidia bacterium (assembly GCA_902801625.1). GTDB lineage: Bacteria > Bacteroidota > Bacteroidia > Bacteroidales > F082 > Limimorpha. The sequence goes on from CADCJI010000006.1 coordinate 60,233, forward strand.
TTGCAAGGCCAGTGCGATTGGAATCTATGCCTTCAAAGCCAAGCAATTTATTTGTTTTAACCACATCATCCGTGAAGCCCAACACATAACCGCCACCGCCTGATCCTGAGATTTTTACACCAAAGTTGAAATCGTAATCGGTCGTGAAAAGGTCTAGCGTGTTTTCGGTTATCATGGGGCGAAGGAACTGCAATTGGCCTTTGTTAAGTTGTTTCAATGATTTGAAAAACAATTCTTTGTTACTACTAATCATTGCATCAATGCAAGAGGTTACACTAGGCACATACTCCGCTTGGAATCGGTTCAAAAAATCGGGATTCTCACGTTGTGCCTTGAAATGCTCGACCAAAGGCTTAGTATTGCTCTTTAACTTGGTGTCAATCAAGCAGATGTGGATGTCTTTTTTTAGGAAGTCATCGGTAAGCAGTTGTACACCCTCTGGCGTGATTTTGAACGGTTGGCCCAGATAGCATTGCAAGGGGTCGATGCCGGAACTGCTGCCGTGGAAGTGGCTTTCCATTTGGCCGAATAGGGTCTTCAGTTGTAAGTAATCATCGGTTTTCTTTATCGCATAGCGGTCGTATACAGCTGCCACCAAGGTTCCTGAGCTGCCCAAGCCATAGCTTGATGGCACATTGGAGGCAAGGAAAAGCCCATCATCCAAATCCCTTCTTAAAGCCTGTAAATCAAAGAGTTCCGATAGTTCTTCGTTTTCGGAGAGATACTGGCAAAAACGTTTCAGACTTTGGTTGGAGGTCAAAAAAGCAGTCTTGTTACGGCTTTGTGGAAACTGCCATTGCGCTGAAAAGCGTTTCAGCGGTATCATCAAGGCTGTGGCGTCGAAAATCATCGAATACTCGCCGAAAAGGATGACTTTGCTATAGTATCGGTCTCTCATCACAGCAGTTTTTTCGGTCCGTCGCCCACTCGGTCAGCAATCCAGCGGCCCTGGTCGCAGTAATTCGTCAAAACATCCTGGATGAAATGCTCCACTTTGGTTGCCTCACTATCGGGATAGAGCAGATGCACATTAGGACCTGCGTCCAAGGTGAAGCAGAGAGGTGCCTTTGTCTCGTCGCGAAATTGTCGGATGATTTCTATAATGCGTAATGTATTGGGTTTCATCAAGATGTAAGACGGATTAGAGCACATCATCAAAGCGTGGAGTTGCAACGCTTCCGACTCGGTGATATTAATAAAGGTGTCCAAATCGCCACCTTTCAAGGCGGCAAGCAAGTTCTTGATATTCTCGTTGGCTTGTGCATAACGCGCTGGTGCGTAAGGATTTCCTTCCATCAAGGCGTGACCGGCACGGCTAGAGACGGATTTGGTCTTGCCGCTGACAATCAAAATACTGTCGTGATAAGTCTTGAAAACTGGATGGATGTCATCAGACAACGAAATGGCATATTCGTCAGAGCTGCCTTTATAGTAGGGTGTTGCTCCCCAAAGCGCCATTTTCGGGAACACTGAGCGTGCCGCACTACCCGAAGCCAATCGCGAGAAGTAAGAAGCCTTGCATAAATCTAAGGACCCTGAGTCTGTCGAAGGACCGACCAACTTGGATTCGATGTCAAGCAAGCACATCACAAAAGCACTCATTGACGAGGCCGAGGAAGCAATACCAGAGGAATGGGGGAAAGTATTGCGGCTCTCGACTTTCAGATTCTGTTGATTGATAAACGGGAAAAACGCATGATTGTCCATCAGGAACTTCTCGATTTTCGCGCCGAACGCAGGATTCTCCTTGCCTTCAAAAAAGAAGCTGAATCCAAAGCGGTCGGCTTTTTCAAACTCGACGAAAGTCTCGGAGCGACATTCCGACAATGTGAAACTAATCGAAGGATTTTGAGGGATTTGTTTCCCCTTTTTGCCCCAATACTTCACCAAAGCGATGTTCGACAGGCTTGCCCAGCCTACCTTGCCTTGAAAGCCGCTCGGCATCTCGCCCTTGAAGGCCTCGTTCAACCATTTGTTTTCCATTTCCATTGCATTTAACTCCATAGAAATCTATGATACGGCGTTAGTCAATCTTATTATTTCAAGCCGCGAAGATAAGGATTTATTTGGAGTTTCAGACCAAATCTTTATTTTTGCACCTTAATTAATATAAACACACTCCATGAACCTATTCCAACTCTTCAAAAACGTTAGCCCTTTTGTCAAGCCTTATAAATGGCTGGTTTTCATTACTTTGATACTGACATTAATTGGCTCCCTAATGGCGCAGGTAAACGCCATTGTACTTGACTGGACTGTCGACCAGGTCAACGGTTTGGTCACAGCTGGCGAACAGTGGGGCCAAGCCGCTGCTCACATCGTGATTATGATTTCGGTAGTATTGCTGGGCAAGGAAATCCTCTCGGCCTTCATCACCTATGCGCAAAACTACTTCGGCGAACGAATGCGCATCTTCGTCAGTCGCGACTTGGCCCAAAGCGTCATCGAGAAGGTGCTCACCTTCAAGATGGCTTTTTTCAACACGGGCGACAACGCCACAGGCAAGCTCCAGGCCCGTATCGACCAAGGTGTCAGCTCGTTATCACGCACAGTTCAGAACTTCTTCATCGACCTGTTGCCCTTGTTCACGAGTGCCCTTTTGGCTTTGATACTGATGTTCATTGCCAATGTGTATGTCGGCTTGGTGGCCTTGGCCATCGTGCCCGTCTATTTCTGGATTACCTACCGACAGGCCCGTCGGCTCAAGGGCTGGCGTCGTGAGATGCGCGGCCATTTGGAGACCAAGAGCCAAGGCATCAAGAATATCATCGACTCCATCAACGTCATCAAGAGTTTCAACCGAGAGAAGATCGAAGCCCAGAAACAGTTGGATATCCAAAATCAAGTGACTGAAAACCAAATGAAGACACGTAGTGTGGCGTTCTATTACAATGGCGTGAAGAGCTTCGTAAAGCAGGTGGGTACCGTGTTGGTCATCATCCTGACGGCCTACCTTGTATTAATTGGTTATCCAGGCATGACTATCGGTAAAATCATGTACCACGTGATGCTTTTCAGCAACGTCATCGCACCCATCACACAGTTGCAGCGTATCTTCGACGACGTGAACGACGCCTTGATTTATGCAGAGGGTTTCTTCAGCATCATCGATTCGAAGGAGGACGTGGAACCTTCAGGCAGTTACCGTCCCGAAAAGATTCACGGCAAGTTCGAAATCAAACATGTCGACTTCACCTATCCCAATGGCAACCAAGCTCTTTTCGATGTGAACATGACCATCGACCCAGGCAAGATTACTGCTTTGGTCGGACTCTCTGGTGCAGGCAAGAGTACCATTGTCAACCTGTTGGATAAATTCTATGAGCCTCAAGTAGGCCAGATTCTGCTTGACGGTGTGGATTTGCGCGAATACGACACCCAGTACCTCCGCGAAAACATCGGTCTCGTGCTGCAGAAGAACCACATCTTCGACGGCACCATCGAGGAGAACATCCTTTACGGCAACCCCAAAGCCACCCACGAAGACGTGGTGGAAGCCGCCAAGAAGTCGCATCTCTACGACCAGGTGATGGAACTGCCGAAGCAGTTCAACAACAATGCCGCCGACCTTTCAGGCGGTCAGCAGCAACGTGTGGCCATCGCCCGCATGTTCCTCAAGAACCCGCCCATCATCTTCCTTGACGAGCCCACGGCCAGCCTCGATGCCATCGCCACCGAGCAAATCAAAAACAGCATCGACGCCATCAAGAAAGACCGCACCGTCATCATCATCTCGCACAGCATCTCACAGATCATCGACGCCGACTACATCTATGCCCTACAGCAAGGCCGTGTTGAAGAGGACGGCGACCCCGACAGCATCTACAAGAAAGGCGGCATCTACAAAGACATCATCGACGCCTCGGCACGCAGCCTCAACATCGAGAAGATTGCCCGGACAATTGAAGACAAGAATTAACTCTATAGAGACGCGATTGATCGCGTCTCTACATTTTTAATACATTTTTCTGACGCATTTTTCTCAACCAATCCAAATATTTTCTATTTTAGCCGATTGTTTTTGAAGACGAATGTAATTCTTCGAATTTTAAATTTTGAATCTTTAAATCTTTTGAATCAACAAATAAGATAATATGAGCACCAACTTTGACCCACGCGCCAACTACGAGCTGACCAAGCAACAGGCCGGCTACGTCGAGCGCAAGAAAGCCACTCAGGAAGACTATGACCGCATAGGCTTCATGTCGGGACTGGAAGTGCACCAGCAGATCAAGACCAAAGAGAAGCTGTTCTGCCACTGTCCCGCCGGACAATTCAACAAGTTTGAGGACTACGATGCCGAGCTGATCCGTCACATGCGCCCAACCCTTTCAGAGTTAGGCGAATATGACGGCACGGCCTTGATGGAGTTCAAGACGAAGAAGGAAATCGTCTACCGCATCAAGAACGGCACCGCCTGCACCTACGACATCGACGACACCCCGCCGTTCCCCATCAACCGCGAGGCCTTGCACAACGCCATCATCATCGCCCTGCGTTCGAACCTGAACATCGTGGGCGAAGTGCATATCACCCGTAAACAATACCTCGACGGCTCCATCCCGACGGGCTTCCAACGTACCGCCATCGTGGGCGTGGAAGGCCTGCTCAAACTGCCGAAGAAGGACATCCGCCTCATCCAGCTGAGCATCGAGGAGGACGCCTGCCGCGAAATCAGCGACATCGGTCACCGCCGTATCTATCAAACCGACCGTCTCGGCGTGCCGTTGATTGAGACCGTCACCTATCCCGACTGCAAGAATCCCGATGAGTTGCGCGAGACCTGCGAATACATCCGCTTCCTCGGCCGCAGCACGGGTTTGGTCCGCACGGGCATGGGCGCTGGTCGCCAAGACGTCAACGTGAGCTGCACGGGTGGCACCCGCATCGAGTTGAAGGGTGTTCAACATGCCAAGTGGATCCCTGAATTGTCGCACAACGAGTGCTTCCGCCAGTGGTCGTTGGTGCAGTTGCAAGAGCGCCTCAACCGCGAGGTCGGCAAAGAAGGCTGGAAAGTGGAAGTGGCCGATGTGTCGTTCCCGACCGACTACCTGCCTATCCTCGACAATAAAGCCAAGGGCGGTGCCTTGAAACTCGTCAAGTTGCCGAAGTTCCGTGGCGTACTTTCGCACTTCACCCAACCTGGCAAGATGTTCGCCGACGAAATCGCCGACCGCCTGAAGGTCATCGCCTGCCTCGAGCGTCCCAACATGCTTCACGACGAGATGCTGGAACCCGTTTTGACCCACTCGCAATGGCATAAGCTGGCCAAGCGTGTCCATGCCACCGACGAAGATGCCCTCATCCTTGTTTGGGGTCCGCAAAACGACATGCCCACCGCCATCGAGACCATCGAAGAGCGTTGCCTCATGGCCTTCGACGGCGTGCCGAAGGAGACCCGTAAGGCCATCTGCAATGGCATCACCATCTTCGAGCGTGTGCTCCCTGGTGCCGACCGTATGTATCCCGATACCGACTCGGCTCCCATCCCGCTCGACCCGGCTTTCATCAAGGCCCTGCGTGCCGAGATGCCTACCGAGATCATCGACCGTTACTACAAACTCAAGGAGTGGAACGTGCCGGAGGACTGCTTCCGTTACATCTTCGCGAAGAACTGGTTCCCCGCCATGGCCGAAGTCGTCGAGAAACTCGGCGTGGATGGCCGCACCGTGGGCCGCTTCGTCGGTATGAGACTCAAGCACCTGCTGGGCAAGAACGCTGCTTCGAAGTTCAACGGCGAGACCTTGTACAAACTCTTCGCTTTCCTGAAGGAGCAAGGTCTTGACTATCGTCTGGCTTGGAACATGGCTCCCGCTTTGGTGGAAGACGCCACGATGCCGATGGAGCAGGTTTTGGACAAGATCGGCTTCAAGCGTTATGCGAAAGACGACCTTTTGACCAAACTCGACAACCTTTGCGCTGGCTTCGCCCCAAAGAAGAAGTCCTGCACCGACCTCGACCGCATGAACTGGATCATGGGTCAGATGAAGGAAGCGATGGGCAACATCGAAATGAAAGAATTGGCTAACAACATCAAATAAAGAAGAACATGGCTGAAGATTTTTTCCAAGGATATTGGGGTGCCTCGCTTGAGGTGCTCAAGAAATACAACTGCCGCGTGTGGAGCCAGGCCGAGTGCCAGACCACGGGTGGCCTCTTCAAAGGCACGATCCTGCCTCGAGCCGCCTTCCAGGACGACCAACATATCGTCATGAAGGTCAACACGGGCTACAACATCGGCGTCGACATCAGCACCATCACGGGCATGGTCGAGACCGACTACAAGAAAGCCAACTACCACATCCCCGAGAAGGAATTTCCATATACTGAGGGACTTCCGCACGTAAAGCTACTCGGTACGGGTGGCACCATCGCCTCGCGCTTGGACTACCGTACAGGTGCTGTGATTCCCGCTTTCTCGCCAGGTGAGTTGTATGGCGCCGTGCCGGAGTTGGCCGACATCTGCAACCTCGACACCGAGAAGGTATTCGCCGTGTTTTCCGAGAACATGTCGCCCAAGGAATACATTGCCTTGGCCAAGAAGATTGGCGAGGAAATCCAGAACGGCATCGACGGCATCGTCATCGGCCACGGCACCGACACGCTGGCCCACACCGCCGCTGCCCTGACCTTCATGTGCCAGAACCTGCCTGTGCCGATTGTCTTGGTCGGCTCACAGCGTTCTTCCGACCGTCCATCATCCGACGCCGCCTTGAACCTCATGCATGCCATGACCGCTGCCGGTCACGGTGACGTGGCCGAGGTGATGGTCTGTATGTTTGGTCCCACCTCTGACGAGTACGGTTTCCTGCACCGTGGCACACGTGTACGTAAGATGCACTCTTCGTACCGTTCTACCTTCCGCACTATAGGCGACACGCCTGTCGCTACAGTCGACCGCAAGCGTGGCGTTGTGCCGATCAAGGAGGTCTACAACCACCGCCGCAACGACCGCGATGTAAAGATCATCCCAACCTTCGACGACCGCGTGGCCATCCTCTACTACTATCCCGGCATGAAGCCCGATGTGCTTGACGCACTGGTCGACAATGGCTATCAGGGCATCGTTTGGGACGGCACGGGCTTGGGTCACGTCAACCGTGGCATGTTCGACGCCATCCAGCGTGCCACCGACAAGGGTGTGCACCAGTACATGACTGTGCAGACCATCTGGGGCTATGCCCATATGTTCGTCTATGACACCGGCCGCGACCTGATGGACCGTGGCATCATCCCCGCACAGAACATGCTCGCCGAGACCGCCTACATCAAGTTGGGTTGGGCTTTGGGCCAAACCCATGACCGCGAAGAGGTGAAGAACATCATGCTCACTCCTGTGAACAGTGAAATCACCCCGAGAGAGCCTTACAACGGCTACCTCGTCTACCAAGGCGGAGTGCCTGAGGTTGAAGAGTTTATCCGCAAGGTGCATAAATAATATAAGGTGCCGACATGTCCGGCATTTGCTACTCATATTAAATGTAATTAAACCATGCCATTTTCTGACTTTAAAACCCTGAAGCGTTTGTTGAAATCAGACTTGAGTGCTCTACCCTTGATAAAAGTGGCTCTGCTGGGTGATACAGCAACGCAGTTTCTTGCCACAGCCATCCGAGGGACCGGTGTGGAGCGAGGCTATCATATTGACCTCTACGAGGCAGAATACGACCAAGTGGAAAGACAACTGCTTGACCCGACGAGTGAATTCTACGAGTTCAATGCAGACTTCATTATATTGTTCCAAAGTACGCACAAACTTGGCGAAAACCACGCGATGCTCAGCTCGGAACAACAGACCACCTTGGCTGAGGACAGACTCAACTTCGTGGCCTCAATATGTTCCAATCCTGCCCTCGAAGGCAAAAAGATCATCTATTTCAACTATCCTGAGATAGACGATGCCGTGTTTGGCAGCTATGCCAACCACGTGCCGCAATCGCTGACATGGCAAGTAAGGCGGCTGAATTGCGGACTGATGGATTTGACGCAGCAGTACCCGAACCTCTTCATTTGCGATCTTGCAGCGCTGCAAAACAAGTTGGGACGCGATGCCATGTTTGCCGCCAATGTTTACACCAGCACAGAGATGGTGTTGAGCATGGATGTATTGCCCTATGTTGCGAGCCGAGTGATGGACATCATTTGTGCCGTAAAGGGACAATTCAAGAAATGCCTCATTTTGGACCTTGACAACACGGTATGGGGTGGCGTGATTGGTGATGACGGACTTGAAGGCATCCAGCTAGGTCATGGACTAGGCATTGGCAAGGCCTTCACTGAGTTCCAGATGTGGGTCAAGAAGCTCAAGCAGCGTGGCATTATCATTTGCGTAGCCTCGAAGAACAATGAAGAGACTGCCAAGGAACCCTTTGAGAAGCATCCTGACATGGTGCTCAAGCTGGACGACATTGCTGTGTTCCAAGCCAATTGGGAGACCAAAGTCGACAATATACGTACCATTCAAAGCATTTTGAACATCAGCTTTGATAGCATGGTGTTCTTGGATGACAACCCCTTCGAACGGAATATTGTACGCGAAAACATCAAAGGCATCACCGTGCCTGAGTTGCCCGAAGACCCTGCGGATTACTTGGAATACCTTTATGGGCTGAATCTATTTGAAACCGCCAGCTACAGTTCTGCCGACAAGGACCGTACGAAGCAATATCAAGTGGAGGCTCAACGTGTGTCGCTGAGCAAGACCTTCACCAATGAAGCAGACTTCCTCAAATCATTGGATATGGTTTCTGTCGTAAGCGGTTTCACCAAATTCAATACGCCCCGTGTCGCACAACTTACCCAAAGGAGCAACCAGTTTAATTTGCGTACTGTCCGATACACTGATGCCGACATCGAATCATTCGCATCGGATACAGAAGTGATTGACCTGAGCTTCACCTTACAGGACAAGTTTGGCGACAATGGCTTGATCGCTGTCATCATCATGAAGCCGAAGGACAAAGAAACACTCTTTGTGGATACTTGGTTGATGAGCTGTAGGGTATTGAAACGTGGTGTTGAGAATTTCACTTTGAACACCATGGTGGAGATTGCCAAGTCAAAGGGATACAAGCGAATCATAGGAGAATACCTGCCAACGCCTAAGAATGGCATGGTGGCATTGCATTATCCAGAACTTGGTTTCAAACCCATAGAGGGCAGCCCAACTGCCCAATGGGTTCTCGATTTGGAGAACTACCAGCCCCGCGAGTGTTTTATTGTTGCTAATGAATAAGTTATGACAATTGCCGAATTAGCAGAACAGACAGGGAAAATAGAACACACTTATCAGGTGACTCCTGAAGTGTACCATGCGTTCCAGTTATGCAGTGGCGACTTCAACCCGTTACACACCGACATGGCTTTTGCCCAAAGCAAAGGCTTTAACGATTGTGTGATGTACGGCAACATCTTGAATGCCTTTATCAGCCACTTTGTAGGGATGCTACTTCCGACAAAGGAGGTGATGATTCAGAGCCAAGACATCAGTTTCCACAAGCCTGTGTTCATGAACGACAAAGTCGCCTTAGAGGCCACAGTGGATACTGTTTCCGAGGCTGTCGGCATCATTGAATATAAATTTAAATTCAGGCGCATAAGTGATGGCGTCAAGCCCGAGCTTGTCGCCAAAGGCCATGTGCAGATAGGATTATTAAAATGATTGACAAAGAGTTAATTAATCAATTGGAGCAGCTTGCCAAAAAGATCCGGGTGGATATCATACGCACTGGATATTTGGCAGGCAAGAATGGTGCCCACTTTGGAGGCAGCCTCTCCCCTGTTGAGATATTGGCAGTGCTGTATTCCTGCTTTGTCTCCTTCGACAAAAACGATATGGAGCATCGTGACAGGGTCATCCTGAGTAAGGGTCACGCCGCCTTGGCACACTACTGCACTTTGTATGAATGCGGAATCATGACCAAAGCAGACCTCGACTCTTTTGAGCAGAATGGCAGTGACATTGTCGCCCATGCCAAACGGAACTTATCGAGAGGTTTGGATTTCTCTGGAGGCAGCCTAAGCCTTGGCACCTCTTATTCCGTTGGCGTTGCCCATGCCTGCAAGCGCAAAGGTCTTAACAACCACATATACACCCTCATCGGAGACGGTGAAATGAATGAAGGTCTGATTTGGGAAGCACTGATGTATGCTGGACACAACCATCTTGACAATCTCACCGTCATTATAGACCATAACCACCTTCAGGCCGATGGTACTATCGAGGAAGTAATGAATACCGCCCCGCTTGAAGACAAACTGAAAGCCTTTGGATTTGATGTGATTCAAGTGGATGGGCACTCCGTAAGCGAATTACACGAAGCCTTTAGTCAACGACCTAATGGCCGTCCAATGGCCATCATTGCAGAAACAGTGAAGGGCAAAGGCGTTTCGTTTATCGAAAACAAAGCCAAATGGCATCACAGCAGCCTAAACGAGGCTCGTTACCAAAAGGCGCTAAAAGATTTAGGAGAGGAGGTATAGAATGGCTAATATGAATGTTCAACAATATGCTGGCTCCGGACAGGCTGCGGCCATATTTGGGATGTATTTGCCTGACCATATCGAGGAGTACCCCAATGTACAAGTGCTCTCCGCCGACATGTCGGTGGCAGCCAGCCTTGACCGTTTTATTTATCAAAGCCCCGAAAAATTCACTGAATTAGGCATAGCTGAGCAAAATCTGGTAGGAATTTCTGCTGGCATGGCCTCAGAAGGCTATACATGTGTGGCTGTTGCCCAAGCTGCCTTTATTACTATGCGAGCCTACGAAATGGATCGCCAGTATTTAGGCTATATGCAAAACAAGGTTATCCTTGTCGGTTTGAATTCCGGCTTCTATCTCCAATACTTTGGCAACACACACTACTGCATAGAAGACCTTGCCATCATGCGCCAGATTCCTGGAATGACGGTCTTGTCTCCCGCAGATGCTGGTGAAGCCGTCATGGCCTTTGAGGCTGCATTAAATTGCCCAGGTCCGGTTTACATTCGACTCACAGGGGGCTCGCAAGCTCCTACGGTTTATCATGAGACTTGCCCGTTTACCATTGGCAAAAACAATATACTCCGTGAAGGTCAGGATGTCTGCCTCTTTACCACTGGTGCTTGTACGGGCTACTCCATCCAAGCCGCCGAAATCTTGTCTCAACAAGGCATTGAAACAAGGCTCGTGGATGTCCATTCCTTGAAACCATTTGACATCGAGTCTGTTAGAGAAGCCAAAAACCACAAACTGATTGTATCGGCAGAAGAACACAATATAGTTGGTGGTCTTGGCACTGCCATTGCAGACATTATTGCAGAAGAAGGTGGTTATCCACCTCTTTTGAAACTGGGTGTCAAAGACCGTTTCTCCAAGCCCGGTGATTATGATTATGTGATGCAGCAGCACAGGCTCTCGCCTGAATTGATTGCAGAAGACATCAAAAACAAATTACAATCGTTATAAATAAACAAGAATCAAAATATCTATTGTTATGGAAAGATCTGAAATTTACGAAAAACTCAACGAAATCTTTTGTGACGTGCTGGATTTAGACGAGGTACACCTTACCGATGCATCCGTTGCCGACGACATCGAGGAATGGGACTCCCTGAGTCATATCCAGTTGATTGTGGCTATTGAAAAAGCCTTTGGAATCAAGTTCACTTCTCTTGAGATCATGAAGTGGAACAATGTGGGCGAGATGGTGAATTCAATCATTGCCAAAAAGCAATAACCGATGGTTATCAACTCTTTTAGGTTCTTAGCCTTTTTTGCAGTAGTCTTCTTGGTTTATTTCCTGCCGTGGATGCGACAGCGTCACACGCGGCAGAACTTATGGCTATTGCTTGCCAGTTATTTTTTCTATGGCTTCGTGGATTGGAAGATGCTTCCAGTCCTTTTGGCCATTACGGTGGCGTTTTGGTTTTTGGGCGGATTCATCCGCAAGGCCATTGACCGAGGTAATGCGAAAGCGGCATCGCGGTTCACTACGTTAGGTGTCGTGTTGGGTATAGGACTCTTGTTTTACTTTAAATACCTGAACTTCTTTGCCGGTTCTTTTGCTAAACTACTTAATGCCATTGGATTACAGGTCAATTGGTCCACGCTAAACATTGTCCTTCCCGTTGGTGTGAGTTTTTTCACTTTCAAACTCATCAGCTATGTGATTGAAATCCATCGAGAGAAGATCCAGCCCAGCGAGAACTTTCTGGAGTTTGCCACCTATATCGCCTTCTTCCCCACCATCATGGCAGGTCCTATCGACCGTCCTGGAAAGTTCCTTCCCCAGTTGCGCCAAGCCCACCAATTCAACTACAACTTGGCCATGGACGGCTGCCAGCAGATACTTTGGGGTATCTTCACCAAGATGGTCATAGCCGACAGTATTGCAGTAATTACACATGACGCGTGGTCTCTTTATCCAGAAAAAACCTCTTGGTACCTAATTTACGCTGCCTTGTTATCACCAATACAAGTCTATGCTGATTTTGACGGATATTCCAACATGGCCATTGGCGTGGGTAAGATTCTAGAATTCAACATCACCAAGAACTTTGACCATCCATTGCTAGCACGCAATGTGTCGGAATACTGGCGTCGTTGGCATATTTCCCTAACGGGTTGGATCACTGACTATGTGTTCATGCCGCTCAATGTCAGGTTCCGCAATTGGGGTAATTTAGGAATTTTCCTCGCCATCAGCATCAACCTTATTGTGATTGGTATGTGGCACGGGGCGAATTGGACCTATGTCTTGTTCGGTGTTTACCACAGCCTGCTTTTCTTACCGCTCATACTTACGGGGAAGTTTGGAAAGAATAAAAAGCTCAAACCTGGCCGATGGGGTTGCATACAGTTTAAGGACTTTTTAGGGATGATTGGAACCCATCTCCTGATGGCTGTGGGTCATATTATCATATTCTCCGCTGGAGTACCATCCATCATCCGGCTTTTCAAATGCATGGTAAATGGAGATTGGTCATTCGTCAATCCTTTCTCATTACTTTCGTGGTATTCCATTTTAGCTATTGTGGTACTATTGGTCTTGGAATGGTGTACAAGGAACAAAGAATTTGCCATACAACGTGTGTCTAAAGATTACACGAACAAGACCTTTAGAATCGTATTCCTCGACATGTTGCTGGCTTTGGCCATTGTGATTTTTAGTGCGAGTGCTAACGCAGAGTTTGTTTATTTCCAATTCTAATTCATTGCTTATGAAAAGGTTTATCAAACTATTTTGTTTTTTCTGGCTGTTTCTCATTTTGGCTATTGCTTGCATTCGGATAGCATGGATTCTAGTGACACCGCGAATCATGGAAAGGAACGTCCTTGATAAGGATATACATACCATTGTTTTGGGTGGTTCGGTTGGGATGGCCGATTGGAATGATAGCATTATCCATGGTTCGAAGAATCTCTGTGCTTCGGCAATGACTTTTGGTGGAGCACTGAACAATCTGAAATGGGCCACTGAATATAACGAAAATAAACCTGACACGGTTATACTCGCAGCAGGACTAGTGTCGGTGGCTTATTTTTTTGACGATGTAGATGTACCCGAGGCGCTGTTAAAAAGAGATGAAGAAAAAAGAAATATCTTAAACTATTCCGTTTTCTTCAATAACTATAAACAGCATATCGAATATTGGGAATACATACTTGTTTCTTTTCCCTACAAGAACCTTGAGGCATACAAGGGCGTTGAAGGTAATTTTTCCACTGAAGATCATATTGAAATAAATCATCCACTGGCCTTTAATCAAATTAATACAGCAATTGAGCGGGCTCACGAATATGACAAACAAGGTAATATGTCTGAAGAATATCTTAAGACATATTTCACATATCAGCTCGATAATCTTCATAAAATAAAGGAGTATTGTGGTGCCCATCAGCAGACGCTTATTATCTTGAACACTCCCATGTACAAAATCTTAGATATGGCGAGTGACAAGGGTTATCGGCAATTGATATGTTCGGAGTTAGGAGATAGTACGCTTGTAGCAGATTACAGTCATTTCAAAGTACCTGATTCAACCTATTTTAGAGACCCTGAACATTTAAACACAAAAGGGGCTCAATATTTTGGGGAACATATTTCAAGAGAAGGTTTGCAATTGCAATATGCAATAGACTATTGTATGAATTAGCTTTGGGTCATATTGGTTGTTTTCTCTATTTTTGCTGACCCAAATGTAGACATATATGCTCTTCAACTCCATCCAATTCGCGATATTTCTTCCGATACTCTTCCTGCTCTATTGGTTCGTGTTCAACCGCTTCATCAGCAAGTCGAAGTGGCAGTTGCATTTGCAGAACGCCTTTGTTGTGGTGGCAAGTTATGTGTTTTACGGCTGGTGGGATTGGCGTTTTTTGCTGTTGATTGCTTTTACTTCTTTCTGTTCATGGGGAAGCGGAATACTCATCGGAAATGCCGATTCGAAGAAAAAAGCCAAAACCTGGATGTGGCTGAATATCGTGCTGAATCTTGGCATTTTGGCATTATTCAAGTACTACGACTTCTTCGTCACCGAGTTTGCCGAACTATTCAACATCTCCACTGATGGCTTGTTGCTGAAAGTGATACTCCCAGTTGGCATCTCGTTCTACACTTTCCAAGCCATATCCTACTCCATCGATGTCTGCCGGGGCAAGATTGAGCCCACTAAGGACATTGTGGCCCTCTTCGCATTCATTTCATTCTTCCCCCAACTGGTTGCGGACCCTATCGAGCGCGCAACGAACCTCTTGCCCCAATTCTTGAAAAAGCGCGAATTCAACTACGACAACGCCGACGACGGAATGCGACAGATACTTTGGGGTCTGTTCAAGAAGATTTCTGTTCAAGAAGATTATGGTGGCCGACAACTGCGCGGTGTATGTCGACCAAGTATTCTCGACCTATACGGAGCAAAGTGGAAGCACTTTGCTCCTTGCAGCCATATTCTTTACTTTCCAGATTTACGGTGACTTCTCCGGCTATTCTGACATTGCCATTGGTACGGCCAAGTTGTTTGGCATAAAACTGATGCGCAATTTCAACGTACCTTATTTTAGTAGGGACATAGCCGAATTTTGGCGCCGTTGGCATATCTCTTTGACGACCTGGTTCCGCGATTATGTGTATATTCCGCTGGGGGGCAGTCGCGTATCAAAGGCAAAGGTGGTTAGGAACACTTTTGTCATCTTCCTGTTGAGCGGTTTTTGGCACGGTGCGAATTGGACATTCATTGCTTAGGGAGCATACCACGCCATCCTTTTCTTGCCGTTGATCTTGACTGTCAAAAATCGCAAATACACAAATCAAATGGCTGAAGGAAGATGGTTGCCTTCGCTCAAAGAGGTTGGACAAATGCTGCTGACTTTTTTCTTAGCAGTGATTGGATGGATCATATTCAGGGCGGAAAGCATCGGACAAACTTGGGAGTATCTATGTGGAATATGTAATCGTAGTCTATTCACCATCCCTGCAGCGAAAGGTTATACTGCATTGGGCTTGAATATCTTATTGCTAATTGTTGTGGAATGGATTCAACGTAACAAGGCATTTATTTTGGACTTGACACCAATTAAAAAGGGCTATCTGCGATGGACGATTTATCTTGCCTTACTATTTGTCTTGTTTGCCTTTGGAGGTCATGCTACCAATTTCATATATTTCCAATTCTGAGTTATGCGTAAGTTCATCATTAAGTCATTGGGCCTTGGATTGTTAATATTTTCTTTAGCTATCGCACTAGACTATATGATAAGCATGGGGCTTCGTCGGACGGATTGCTATAGGTATCAGGTGTTCAACGAGATTTTCAAAGACAATTTGGACTATGACATGCTTATTATGGGTAATTCAAGAGGTTTTTCGCATTTTAATCCTCGGATTATCGATTCCATTTGTCATGTTAATTCATACGATTTAGGATTGGGAGGTTATGCCATAAATGCACAAATTTCTGAATATCACTGCTATAAAGCACATAATGGGGTTCCGAAAACGATTGTTCAGCAAGTTGATTTTATGACTCTGAACATGGAAGACGACATCAGACATCAACATGATTCCGAACGCTTTTTCCCAACAGTTTATGATAAGACCATGCGCAAAGAATTGAGGCAGTTGGGGTACGGCTTTTGGGAATTGTACTGCCCGTTGTACAGGTACAATGGATATCAAAAGGTAATCAAAGACGGTCTACTTGAGTTTCTAAGAATTCGGCATTATGTTGAGAGATCGACATATAAAGGCTTTAGCCCCGAGAGAGGAAAATGGAATGGAAAAAACGCAGCTTCAATGGATTCCATTAATACATTGATGAATGAAAGGGCTGTCGCTTTGTTTGAAAGATACCTTGACGAGTGCAAAAAAGATGGTGTATACGTTTTGTTAGTCAATTCTCCAGTTTATTCCCAAACCACCAAAAAAGTGAGGAACTTGGATAAACTAAACCACTATTTTGATAGTATTGCCCAAAAATATGGATTTAAGTATTTGAACTATACCGAAAACTACCCCTTGTGCGACGACACCTTGAATTTTTGCGTATCGGTTCACATGAATCCAGAGGCGACAGACAGATTTTCCACAGATTTTGCGAACGATCTCATTTCTCTAGGTTTATTATCTAATTAAGTCGAGAAGCCTTCTCGTTTCGAAGCTTTATTGACGATAAAAAAATAATTAGGTCAAGGCCTAATATTTCCTTTGAAATCCCCAAAAAAATGTCATACCTTTGCACCGATATTCAAAATACGTATTTTTTAACCATAAATTATTCGAATAATTATGCAACCCTCTCACATTGAACACATTGGAATCGCCGTCACAAGCCTTGACGAGTCCATTCCTTTCTTTGAAAAATTGCTTGGCACCAAGTGCTACGCCATCGAAGAAGTCGCCGACCAGAAAGTGAAGACCGCTTTCTTGCGCTGCGGCCAGACCAAAATCGAGCTTTTGGAGCCCACCAGCCCCGAGAGCACCATCGCCAAGTTCATCGAGAACAACAACGGCCGTGGTGGTATGCACCACATCGCTTTCGCCGTGGAGAACATCGAAGGTCACCTCGAAGAGGCCAAGGAACTGGGCATCCGCCTCATCGATCAAGCCCCGCGTGGCGGTGCCGAAGGTCTGAGCATCGCCTTCCTGCACCCCAAATCAACCTTCGGCGTGCTGACCGAACTGTGTGAAAACAAGAACAAATAAAAACAAATATAACCATGTTAATTGAACAGAAAATCCAGGAATTGTTGGAGAAGCGCGGTGAGGCCCGTCTTGGCGGTGGCCAGAAGCGCATCGACTCCCAACATGCGAAGGGCAAAATGACTGCCCGCGAACGCATCGCCATCCTGCTCGATGAAGGAAGCTTCGAAGAGACTGATATGTTCGTGACCCATCGCACCGTCGATTTCGGTCTCGACAAGCAACAGTACCTCGGCGACGGCGTCGTCACCGGCCACGGCACCATCGACGGCCGCGTCGTCTATGTCTACGCTCAAGACTTCACCGTGTTTGGCGGTGCCTTGAGTGAGACCATGTCCCTCAAGATCTGTAAGGTGATGGACCAAGCCATGAAGGTTGGCGCTCCTGTCATCGGCATCTGCGACTCGGGCGGTGCCCGTATCCAGGAAGGTTCGCGTTCCCTCGCCGGCTACGCTGAGATCTTCCAACGCAACATCAACGCTTCGGGTGTCATCCCGCAGATTTCGGCCATTTTCGGTCCCTGCGCCGGCGGTGCTGTGTATTCTCCCGCCCTCACCGACTTCATCATCATGACCAATGTGGGCAGCTATATGTTCCTCACTGGCCCGAAAGTCGTGAAGACCGTCATCGGCGAGGATGTCAGCACTGACGACCTCGGTGGCGCCCGCATCCACAGCCAGAAGTCGGGCGTGGCCCACTTTGCTGCCGAGACCGAGGAGGAAGGTCTTGCCATCATCCGCCGACTCATCTCTTTCATCCCGCAGAACAATATGGAGAATGCTCCAATAGTGGAGTGCAACGACCCCATCGACCGCATGGAGGATGCCTTGAACCAAATCATTCCCGACAACCCGAACAAGCCCTACAATGTCGGTGACATCATCAATGCCATCGTCGACAACGGCGACTTCCTCGAGATCCACAAGAACTACGCCAAGAACATCATCGTCGGCTTCGCCCGCTTCGATGGCATGTCGGTCGGTATCGTGGCCAACAACCCGGCCTTCTTCGCTGGTGTGTTGGACTGCGACGCTTCGCGTAAGGGCGCTCGTTTCGTCCGCTTCTGCGACGCCTTCAACATCCCGATCGTGACTTTGGTCGACGTTCCCGGCTTCCTGCCTGGCACGGGTCAAGAGTACAATGGTATCATCGTCCACGGTGCCAAGTTGCTCTATGCCTATGGCGAATCCACCGTGCCGAAGGTCACCGTCACCCTGCGTAAGTCATACGGTGGTTCTCACCTCGTGATGGGCTGCAAGCAGCTGCGCAACGATGTCAACTACGCTTGGCCGACCGCCGAGATCGCCGTCATGGGTGCCAGCGGTGCTGTCGAGGTGCTCGATGGCAAGAAGATTGCCGAGATTGAGAATCCCGAAGAGCGCGCTGAGTTCGTTGCCAAGAAGGTGGATGAATACACCAAGAAGTTCGCCAACCCGTACGAGGCTGCCAAGTTCGGTTACATCGACGACGTGATCGAGCCGCGCAACACCCGTTTCCGTGTCATCCGTGCCCTGCGCACCCTTGAGACGAAGCGCCTCGCCAACCCTGAGAAGAAACATTCGAACATCCCGCTGTAACCGTAAATCCTTGAAACGATGAACCTGTTACAAATATCATTACTGTTGGCTCACGAAGATTGGGTCTACACCAAAGGCTGGATTGTCACCATCGCTGGTTTCCTCATCGTCATCATCGCCCTCTTCGTCCTCTCGACCATCTTCCGTGGCGTGGCTGCCTATTTCAAAAAGCAGGATGCCAAGAAGAACGAGGTGAAGGAGATCAAGCCTGTGACGGTGAAGCCCACGACCAAATTGGCCGAGGGCGAGATTCCCGCCGAGGTGCAAGCCGCCATCGGTATGGCGCTCTACCTTTCGACCAACCTTCACGATGAAGAGAGCAACGTGATCACCATCGATAGAAGGGTGACTTCTTGGAACGACAAAAATTACGGAGTTAGACACTGGAAACGTTAAATCGAACAATCATGAAAAAATTCAAATTCACCATTAGTGGTAAACCATACGAAGTAGAAGTCCAGAACATTGAAGGCAACATCGCCACTGTCAATGTGAATGGCACTGATTATCAAGTGGAGATGGAAGAGCAAGCCGCTCCGGTGATCGCTCCTGTGGCCCGTCCGGCCGCCAAGCCCGCCGCCAGCGCTCCTGCCCAGAGTGCCGCTCCGAAACCGGCCGCTGCCGCAGGTGGTGCCGGCTACAAGATGGCTGCTCCGCTTCCTGGAACCATCATGCAGATCTTCGTCAAGCAGGGCGATGCCGTAAAGAAGGGTGACAAGCTGCTCATGTACGAAGCCATGAAGATGGAAAACAACCTGTTGGCCGAAGCTGACGGTACCATCACCGCCATCAACTGCCGTCAGGGCGACAATGTGCTTCAAGGTGATACTTTAATTGTAATCGGATAAGGTCATGTTAGGCAAGAAAAGTATTTACAGAAAACCCGCGGTCATTCTCGGCTCCTTAGTGCTCCTGATGCTGCTCAACCTCTTGGTGGTCAACAATCCGACTTTCGCCACCAGGATCTCCGACTTGGGCAGTAAGACTGAGCAGGTCAGCGAGATGACCCCTGAGGAAAGCAATGCCCAGCTGGCTGAAATGGCTGACGCGATTGTCGCTGAACAGCAAAAGTCGGCCGAATTGGGCCAGCAAATCGAGAATCTCAATCAACGCGTGACCACATTAGAAGGAAAAAACGCCAAGCATCATGTGGCCGCTAAAGAAGAAGTCAAGGAAATGTCCACCAAAGACCGTCTGAGCGAAGGTCTGCGCAACTTCTGGCTGCTTACGGGCTTCAGAAACTGCAAGTTGGGCAACATCATCATGATTTTAGTGGGTATCCTCTTCATCTTCCTGGCCATCCGCTTCGAGTTTGAACCTATGCTGCTTATCCCGATTGGCACGGGTATCATTGTGGGTAACATTCCCTTTTTCCAGGGTTTCGGTGTCACCTTTGCCGATGCGATGGCCAATCTACAAGCGCTAGATCCAGCCACACTCAATTTCGATTTAGACACGGCTAAGGCCTTGTTGATAGCCGTCTTCGGCGACAACCCGGGCGACAAACACATGGTGTTGAGTGAAGCCATCAAGTCGGTCGAGCATCTGAACATGGCTGATTATGGCCTGGTCAATAACGACATAGAAAGCGTGAAAGGCTTCATGACGAGTGTGTTCCAAAGCGGCGAACTGAACCTCCAGACGGGTCTTTACCAAAAAGGCAGTGTGCTGAACTACCTGTACTTCGGTGTGACCTCAGGTGTGTATCCGCCTTTGATCTTCCTTGGCATCGGTGCCATGACCGACTTCTCGTCGCTCATCGCTAACCCGAAACTGATGATCCTCGGTGCCGCCGCCCAGCTGGGTGTGTTCATCACCTTCATCGGTGCTTTGTACCTTGGCTTCAATCTGCGTGAGGCTGGTGCTATCGGTATCATCGGTGGTGCCGACGGTCCTACCGCCATCTTCCTGTCCTCGCGTCTGGCCAACGGTATGAACGGCACACGCAACCTCATTGGTCCCATTGCCATTGCAGCTTATTCCTACATGGCTCTGGTGCCCGTGATTCAGCCGCCTATCATCCGCTTGCTGACCACCAAAGAAGAACGCCTCATCAAGATGGGTGCCCCACGCATGGTTAACAAGAC
Source organism: uncultured Bacteroidia bacterium (assembly GCA_902801625.1). Taxonomy (GTDB): domain Bacteria; phylum Bacteroidota; class Bacteroidia; order Bacteroidales; family F082; genus Limimorpha. The sequence continues at coordinate 81,080 of CADCJI010000006.1, forward strand.
CGAAAAAATCATGTTCCCCATTGTTGGTCTCATCCTGACCACTTTCATCAGCCCCACCGCCTTACCGCTGCTGGGTATGCTGTTTTTCGGCAATATCATCAAGGAATCAGGTGTGGTGAAGCGTTTGCAGAACACCGCCTCCAATCCTTTGATTGACATCGTCACCATCGTCTTGGGTCTCACCGTGGGTGCCTCCACTCAGGCCTCTGTTTTCCTGACCTCGAGCTCCATCAAGATCTTTGCCTTGGGTGCTGCCTCATTCTGTGTGGCCACCGCCGGCGGTCTGCTGGGTGCCAAGTTGATGAACCTCTTCCTGAAGGAGAAAATCAACCCGATGATTGGTGCCGCTGGTGTTTCGGCTGTGCCCGATAGTGCCCGCGTCGTCGAAGTGGAAGGCCAGAAGTACGACCCGTCGAACCACCTGCTCATGCATGCCATGGCCCCGAACGTCTCTGGCGTTATCGGCTCGGCAGTGGCAGCTGGTGTGATGATGTCATTCCTGATGATGTAATCTACATCTTGATTATTTTTAGAATCCGCCTTGATAATTCGGGGCGGATTCTTTCATATTTTGTAGGTTTTTCAGGTTCTCATTTTCCATTTTCATCATTTTTGTACTTTTGTACCCCGAATTAGTATGACAACTATTTTAAAAGATATATATTGATATGCGCCGCTTTATTATCACCATAGTCATGTCTCTATTATCTGCCCATCTTTTTGGCAATGATGGCATTCCTAACCCGCGCCTATTTATGAAAAAGGTCTTTTTCCCTATCATCGAAACCCCGGCCGTTTTCACAAGTACCATTGACGACATTGACTTCCTTGTGTTCATTGAATACAGTGATAGCCTGCATATCAAAGGGCATTATATGATTTGGGAAGAAACCATGACCGACACTCTTCCTTTTAAAATGGAAGCCAAAGGCCGCAAAGCAATCCTTTATTACGAGAACCAAAAGGAAACTTTCCGTCCACGCATCAAATCTATGGATGGACAACATGCAGTAGGCTACGCACGTTTGAATTTGTTTAGGACATCCCATTTTCAGTTTAACTTACTTGAAACTCCTGATTACCAAAACTTTGAAAACAATCGCTATCAAGACACCCTGTTCGCAGTGGAGGAAATCAACGACATATGTTATGCCAACGTCCGGGGCTTTTGGTCTGAATTGGGCGACGAGACCGATGTCACGGACAAAATTTTCCGGATGACTAATGCCATAAGCGAAATTCCGCTGGATCTCCATCTTGACATTTTCCGACCACAAAACGACACTTTGGCCAAACACCCTTTGGTTATGTTGGTTCACGGTGGTGCGTTTTATTTCGGTTCGAAAGACGATGCATCAATTACCAGTTGGTGTCGCCACCTAGCTTCGCAGGGTTATGTGGCAGCCTCTATTGACTATAGGATTGGCTTCCTCCCCACCATGACCAGTATTGGTCGGGCAGGCTATCGTGCAGTGCAGGATGCCCATGCCGCCATGCGTTTTTTGGTTTCTCATCAAGATGAGTATGGCATAGACACTTCCATGATTTTCGTGGGTGGAGCAAGTGCAGGAGCCATCACCGCGCTCAACCTCGCATTTATGACCAACGAGACTCGTCCTGAATATACCCGCAGCGACCTCCTTCGTCCTGATCTCGGTGACATCGACACCTGTGGCAATTCCATCAAGGCAAATTTCCGCATCAGGGGCATTATTGACATGTGGGGTGCCATGCCAGATACTACCTTCCTCCATGGACGAAACATTCCGATTCTAGCCTTCCATGGCGATGCCGACAACATTGTCCCTTACAAATATGACTATCCTTTCGGCATCGCTAGTCCATTGAACACACTCATGGTCGAACCCATGTTCGGATCGTCGTGCATCGTAGATCGAGCCATTAAATTGGGTCATAAGGCTCATTTAGTCACTTTTAGCGGCTACAAACACTCGCCTCATGTGGATAGCAACAAAGCCTTCAACAACAATTTCTTTGTCATACAAGAAATGATGTCAGACTTTTTCTACGATATTGTTGCCCCTCAAAAGCCCGAAATCATTAAAGCAAACGACCATTATTATGTGAAGCCATATCCTTTGGAGGCCAGATGGCAAGTCGAAGGAGGAGTCATTCTCTCTTCCGAAAGCAATTCAGTGGAAATAGCTTGGATTCAAAATGCGCCCCAACACAGTATCACAGTATCGATTTTGATGCCTTACGGTGTTGGTTTTACCGAAACAAAGATCGTACAATAATGGTCTTATATTCAAAGGACAAAGACCCTTCTTGAATTAGCACGATTGCAAAACACTTTTTTTGTATTTTTGCACTTCATTTTCCTCATAATAAGAGGAAAACCGTTCTAACCTTCGCTATAGTCTATTAAAACTTAACGTAACAATAATTAAATCAATCAATTCAATCATGAAAAAAGTAGCTTTATTTATGGCGCTGTTCACTATGATGACCTTCAGCGCCAAAGCCCAATGGCTCAATCTCTCTGAGAACCAGAAACGTGCTGTCGTCGGCTTCCACACTGGTCTTGTGGGGTATAATGGTGTCAACGACATTCCCAACAGAAGCCTTTCCGATTTGGGATTTGGTACCAGCATCAACATATTAGGTGTGTATGCCGACTTCCTTTATGTCACCCCCGACCACATGTATGACAGCCATGTTGTTCAAAACAATTGGGAAGACCACGATGCCTTTGTCATCAATGTAGGTTATCAAATCCCCATCTACAAAGACTATGTGTTTATCACTCCTCTCATTGGTTGGAGCCGTGTTTCCACAGGCATTACGGAAGGCAACAACATTGGTGTCGATCCTGAAAAACGGTCCATTTACCACAAATATCACTCGACCTGGCATCGCAACGATTTCAACTACGGCGGTGTGCTTACCGTGGCTCCTTGCAAGTATTTCGAAATCAATGCAGCATTCACTGCCCATGCCGCCTACGCAGGCATTGCCTTCAACTTAGCCAATTTTAAATAATCCCGAAATTTTAACCTAACATCTTTCATCAATGAAAAAAGCACCTTTGATTCTTTTGGTTTGCGTCATGATGGGTATCAGTGCATTCGCCCAGACCAAGCCTAACAGAGCCCTGTACCTGAACATGGGAGGCAGCTACGGTGTCGCCAGCTCTTACGACAACGGCACGGTTCCCTTCTTCATTATGGGTTCTTCAAACATTCAAACCTCTGGCATCACCTACGGATGGAAGCGCTATGAGACAAATCTTGAGTTCCGCTCCATTAACACCACTTTGAAAAACCCCACTGGCACTTGCCTCGACTACGATGTCTACTATGACTTCCTCTATCGTGTCCACGACTCGGAGAGCGGCCGCTGGCACCAATGGGTCGGTGGCGATGTCGATGCCTTTATCGACGTCCGTCAAATCCCCAGCCTGCAAAATGCTTCGACCAATCTTTCGATGTTCGGCAATCTCGGCCTCGTTTGGAAAACCGAATTCGACTTCGCCTACAACAAGGACAAGACACACAACTGGCTGACCGCCTATGGAAAAGTGAACCTGCCTTTGGTTGGCGCGGCCTACCGTCCCGACTTCGCCTACGTGGGCGATGGTATAGGGGTAACTGAACCAATAGAGCTCCTCACTGCCCAGCACCACACCTTTGCCAAGTTCTTCCCTGGCTGCAACACCGATTTGGGTTTGCGCCTCAATTTCAAGAATGGCAACTGCATTGATTTCAACTATCGCTGGGACTTCATCACTACAGGCAAAAAGGACGTCTACAACTACGTCAACGCCCTTCATAGCTTCAATGCCACATTCATGTTCAACCTTTACAAACAATAATCGCTATGAAAAATATCCGTACCATACTATTCTGCCTTCTGGCACTGGTTTTTGCCTCTTGTGAGCGCATCGTTTCCGACCAGGACGCTCCCAACAATCCAGTCAACGTTTTCGAATACCTTTGGAACAAAGTGGACACGCAGTATGCCTTCTTCGACATTAAGGGCGTCGATTGGGATTCCATCCACGAGGTCTATCGCTCTAAAGTGAATGATGACATGTCCGACGACAGTCTGTTCAATGTCTGCGCCGCCATGATCAACACCTTGAAGGACGGTCACACCAACCTTTGGAGTAGCTTCAATGTCTCACATAGTGACTCCTTGTTCTATCTGATGATGGAAGGCGGCCAATTGGATGCCAATGTTGTGGCCACCAACTATCTGACGCCTTATGGTTACACCACCGGCAGTCTCTCCCATAACTTCATCCGTGATGGTAAAGTGGGTTACATCCGTTATGAATCTTTCAGTAGCGATATCAGCGACGACAACCTGTTGTTTGTACTAGATCGCTACAAGGACTGCAAAGGCTTGATTCTTGACCTGCGCAACAACGGCGGTGGCTCTTCGGCCAATATGACCAAGCTGCTCAGCATTTTCGACAACCACAAGCAAGAACTGTTCAAGTCACAAATCAAGTCGGGTCCCAAGCACGATGAGTTCACCGACTACCGCACTATTTACGCTGCCGACAGTAGCCTGCTGGGCAACAAGCCTTACACCAAGCCTGTAGCCGTGCTGATCGACCGTGGTTCTTTCAGCGCCACTTCGTTCTTCGCAGTAGCCACCCAAGCCTACGACAACGTCAAGTTGTTCGGTGACTACAGCGGCGGCGGTATGGGTATGCCTAATGGTGGTTCCCTCCCGAATGGTTGGGGCTATCGTTTCAGCATCACCCGCACCATCGCTCTCGACGGCGGCAACTATGAAAACGGCGTCCCGCCCGATGTACGCGTCCTCCTCGACCGCGATTTGGCCGCACAAGGCATCGACAACATCATCGAGACCGCAGCGGACTGGATTACGCAATAACCTAAAACGCCTAATATGAAAAAAGGCTGCTCTTTCGTCAAGAAGGAGCAGCCTTTGTTATGTCACGAAACAGTATCAAGCGTTGTACTGTGCGATGATGCCCTTGTCGACAAGGATACGACCGCAATACTCGCATACGATGATCTTCTTGTGCGTGCAGATGTCCAACTGGTGTTGAGGAGGAATACGGTTGAAGCAGCCACCACAAGCTTCGTCGAAGATACCAACGACAGCAAGGCCGTTACGGGCATTCTTACGGATGCGCTTGTAAGCCACCAACAAACGGTCTTCCACCAATTTCTCGCAATCGGCAGAGCGCTGCAACAATTGTTCTTCTTCCTTCTCAGTGCCTTCCACCAAAGAATGCAACTCGTCTTTCTTCTCCTTCAGCGAAGCCTTAAGTTCAGTAAGACGCATTTGGGCATCAGCCACCTTCGTTGCCAAATCATTGTCCTTAGCCGTAATCTCCTTGATACGCTTCTCTGACAACTGATTGTCCAACTGTTGATATTCGATTTCCTTCGTTAAGGAATCGTATTCACGGTTGTTACGCACGTTGTTCTGCTGTTCCTCATATTTCTTAATCAGGGCTTCGGTCTCCTTGATTTTAATCTTATAGTCCGAGATGTCCTTCTGATGCTTCTTGCTTTCGTCCTTGAAGTTGGTGATACGGGTCTCCAAGCCAGCGATTTCATCCTCAATATCCTGAATCTCCAAAGGCAGGTTGCCGCGATAGGCCCTGATTTCATCAATCTTGGAATCAACTTGCTGAAGGGTGTATAGAGCAACCAACTTCTGTTCCACACTCACTTCAACTGGGTCAACAGGTTTGGGAGCTTCTTCCTTCTCAACAGGAGCTTCTTCTGTTGGAGCAGCAACTTCCTCTTTCACCTCAGCCTCGGGCTCGGCTTTTGTTGACTTCTTTGTCGTCTTTTTGGTTTTCTTAACTTCTTCTACCTCAGTAACTTCAGTCACTTCAGCAACTTCTATGTTTTCTTTCTTAGCCATATTATGATTACTTGTTGTTTACAAAATAGTGTACCGAATTCGTCTTCGTTTCGGCAATTTCGGCTGCAAAGGTAGGAAATTTTTTCCTAATCAGCTCACATATTAAGTCTTTCGTGAACTGTTCCGTCTCGAAATGTCCGCCATCGACCAGAAGAATATTGCCCTCAGGGACGAAAAAGTCATGGTACTTAATATCGGCAGTGAGGTAGGCATCGGCTTTTTGCCTTAAGGCATCGGGCATGAAAGGTGTGCCCGAGCCTCCACAAAGCGCCACTTTCTGGATTTTGCGTCCCGTCAATGCGGAATGACGCAGGCAATGCGAATCGATGGTTTTTGCAACAAGTTCAAGAAAATCAATTTCTTCCATCGGAGTCTCAAACTCTCCAATCATACCCGCACCGCACACCTCGGGTTCAGCAATTGAAGGTTGCAAAAGATGCAGGTCTTTCAAACCAAGTTTTTCTGCCAGAACTCGACTCACACCCAAATAGCTATTATCCAGATTTGTGTGCATCGAAATCATGGCGATGTCATGCTTGACGGCCTTCATCACAGTGCGTTCAATATAAGTATCAGGAGTCAGGTGTTTCAATCCTCTGAAAATAAGCGGGTGATGGCTGATGATGAGGTCGCAATGTTTGGCAATGGCTTCATCCACGATCTCTTCTGTAATATCCAAGCAAATCAAGGCTTTATGGGCTTCGGCGTTGAGGTCGCCTACCTGCAGACCTGCATTGTCGTAGCTCTCCTGCCATTGCAACGGCGCAATCTCGGTGATGCAGTTCAAAATGTCTTTTACGGTCATAAATTCAAAATTGAGGCTCAAAATTAGGAAAAAATGTCTAATTTTGACCCCTACAATGAGAATTTTGCTGCTGCCCATAGCGCTTTTGTACCATATTGTGCTCAGTATCAGGCACAAACTATATGATTGGCACATCTTGAAATCCAAGCGATTCGAGAAACCTGTGATTTGCGTGGGCAACCTCAACCTTGGCGGGACGGGAAAAACACCGCACACGGAATACCTCATCCGACTTTTGAAGAACGATTACCATGTGGCTACTTTAAGCCGTGGCTATGGTAGGCATAGCAAAGGCTTCAAGCTAGCAGAAACATCAAGCACTTATAATGATTTGGGCGACGAGCCGTTGCTCTATTTCAAGAAATACCCCGGGATTAAAGTCGCGGTGGATGAAGATCGGGTGGATGGTGTGACACGCCTTCTTGGTGAGCAGGGGGTCGAAGTCGTCCTTCTAGATGATGCCTTCCAACATCGAAGCATAAGCGCGGGACTGAATATCCTTTTGACGGAATACCAGCGTCTTTACATGGACGATTACCTCTTCCCTGCCGGCACTTTACGCGATGTGAAATCGGCTGCTAAGCGAGCCGACATCATCGTGATTAGCAAGGCTCCGAAAGATTTAAGTAAGGAAGAAAAGCAACAGATAACCAACAAATTAAACATTTCAGAGAATCAAAAAGTGTATTTCTCCTACTTGGAACATGCGGCTTTGCAACCTTTGAACGAAGCAGCAAAAGCATTTTCCCCTGAAGAAGCAGATGGCGCTTTTGCATTTTGTGGCATTGGCAACCCCAAGCCCTTTATCGAAGAACTGAAAAAGCGTTATCATATCGTTGATTTTCTGCCTTTTGGTGACCATCAGGACTATAAGGAAAACGACATGAAAGCCGTTCTCGATTGGTATGAAAAGCTTGACGGAGAAAAGAAAATCATTGTCACCACTGAAAAAGATGCTGCGCGATTGACAAATTCTCCTTATCTTTGTCAGATTGAACGCACTCCGCTATACGATTTACCCGTCACGGTGCGTTTCCATGAAGAAGAAAAGTTTAACGATGAAATATTGAAATATGTACGAGAGAATTCTTAACACCGTTGGTTACATTAAATTGAAAACCAACGATTTTCAACCCGAAGTCGGCATTGTGTTGGGCTCTGGTTTAGGCGGCTTGGCCAGCGGCATCACCGTTGAATATGCTATCCCCTATTCAGACATCCCGAACTTCCCTGTCTCCACAGTGAAAGGTCACCAGGGGCAACTGCTTTTTGGCACCATCGCTGGCCGCAAAGTCATTGCCATGCAAGGCCGTTTCCACTACTACGAAGGCTATCCGATGAGTGAGGTCGCCTTCCCCATCCGCATGATGATGCAGTTGGGCATCCAATTCCTTATCCTCAGCAATGCTGCCGGTGGACTCAACCCGAACTTCCGCGTGGGGGATATCATGATTATCAACGACCACATCCATGCCATGCCCAATCCCCTGATTGGACCGCATGACGAGCGTTTCGGTGAGCGTTTCCCCGACATGAGCGAGCCTTACGACAAACGCCTCATCAAATTGGCTGATGAGATTGCCATGGAAAAAGGCATTTGGGTGCAACATGGTGTGTATTGTTCCACCTCAGGCCCGACTTATGAAACCCCTGCCGAGTGCCGTTACTTCCGCATCATTGGTGCCGACACTATTGGCATGTCGACCACACCCGAGGTCATCGTGGCAAGACAAGGTAACCTACCTGTCTTTGGTCTATCCATTGTTTCCGACATGGGCAACATCTTTGGCGTGGACCACACCATCACCATCACGCACGAGGAAGTCATCAAGGCCGTGAATGCTGTTGAGCCGAAGCTCATCACCCTCATCACCGAGCTTATCCGCCGCAGCGCCGAAATCAAGTTCTGATGGCCGTTTATTTCGTCACCGATTTCCACCTGGGCATTCCTTCGCTCGAAGACAGCCAAAAGCGCGAGCGCAAGCTGTTGCGCTTCCTTGATGGTATCCGTCCTAACTGCGAAGAGCTCTACCTAATGGGTGACTTGTTCGACTTTTGGTTCGAATACAAGACGGTGATTCCCAAGGGTTTCGTAAGGCTGCAAGGGAAGTTGGCCGAATTTACTGATGCGGGCATCCCTGTCCACATGTTCATCGGCAACCACGACCTTTGGAGTTTCGGCTACCTGCACGATGAACTCGGACTAGAGATGCACCGTGATCCTGTTGTCAAGACCATCAAAGGCAAGAAATTCTTTTTGGTCCACGGCGATGGCAGAGGGCCAGGAGACAAAGGCTACAAGTTTTTGAAAAAAGTGTTTGAGTGCAAGTTCAACCAATGGTTGTTCAGGCATTTACACCCTGATATTGGCATTGGTTTGGCTTTGAAATGGTCGCACAACCACCGCTTAAAAAAACTCAAGAACGAGGTGGAACGCGGCTATTACGATGATATCCCCAAAACCCGCCTCTACCAATATGCCCAAGAGCAAGCACAACTTGACCCTACCATAGACTTCTTTGTCTTCGGCCACCAGCACAAGCCCATGCAATATCAGACCGGCGGCCATGCTTTAACCACTATCGTGGGGAATTGGATATATGATTTCACCTATGCGGTATTTGACGGCGAGACGGTAGAATTGAAAAATTTTGAATCTTAAATCTTAAATTTTGAATCTTAAATACTTACGATTATGCAAATCACCAACAATTACATTGAAGCCAACAAAGACCGTTTCCTTGAGGAACTCTTTGGCTTAATCAGAATCCCTTCCATCAGTTCAGAATCAGCCCACAAGCCGGACATGATCCGCTGTGCCGAATACTGGCGCGATGCCATCCTGGCTGCCGGTGCCGACAAAGCCGAGGTCATGCCCACCGAGGGCAATCCCATCGTCTATGGCGAGAAAATTATTGATCCGAAACTGCCCACCGTCTTGGTTTATGGCCACTACGACGTGATGCCCGTCGACCCCATCGACTTGTGGCACACCGACCCGTTTGAGCCCGTCATCAAGGACGGCAAGATCTGGGCTAGAGGCGCCGACGACGACAAAGGCCAGTCGTTCATGCACGCCAAGGCCTTTGAGACCATGGTGAAGACCAACACCCTCCCCTGCAATGTGAAGTTCATGCTCGAAGGCGAAGAGGAAATCGGCTCGGGCAGCCTCTCGAAATGGGTCGTGGATTACAAAGACCTTGTCAAAGCAGATGTCATCCTCGTGTCCGACACCTCGATGATTGGCCCCGATGTGCCGAGCATCACCACGGGTTTGCGCGGTCTCGCCTACTGGGAGATTGAAGTCACTGGCCCCAACGCCGACCTCCACTCCGGCCTCTTCGGTGGCAGCGTTGCCAACCCGCTCAACACCCTCTGCGAGATGATCGCCAAGTGCATGGATGAGAACAACCACATCACCATCCCGCACTTCTACGACGATGTCATCGAATGCTCCGCCCGCGAACGCGAGCTGCTCAACATGGCACCTTACAACGAGGAAAACTACAAGAACAGCCTCGGTGTGAAAGCCCTGCGCGGGGAAAAAGGCTACACTAAAATAGAGCGCGTCGGCATCCGTCCCACCTTCGACCTCTGCGGTATGTGGGGTGGCTACACAGGCGAAGGTGCCAAGACCGTGCTGCCTTCGAAGGCATACGCCAAACTCTCCTGCCGTCTCGTGCCCGACCAAAACAACGAGAAGATTGCCGTTTTGGTGAAGGACTATCTGGAGAAGAACGCTCCCGACTATGTCACCGTGAAGGTCACACCGCTGCATGGCGGACAAGCCTACGGCTGCCCTGTTGACCTGCCGGCTTACAAGGCCGCCGAAGCTGCCTATATGGACACTTACGGCAAGCAGCCCATCCCGATGCGCTCGGGCGGCTCGATTCCGATTATTGCCCGATTCGAGGAAGTGTTGGGCATCAAGTCCATCCTGATGGGCTTTGGCCTCGGTGAAGACGCCATCCACTCGCCCAACGAGAACTACCGCCTCGACCACTTCTACAAAGGCATCGAGACCATCATCGCCTTCTATCAGCATTTTGCCAAGGGCGGAGAGATTGCTTAAACATTTGCAACACAACAAAATGAAAAAAGGAAGAGTCGATTGACTCTTCCTTTTGTTTTTCATTCAACTCCGAAATTGCTTTTGTATTGTTCTGTGATAAAGCCATCCACCCAATCGTAATAAGCTTCCATCGCTTGAGCATTCATAGTTGTCCGCAGCGTTGCAACGGCTTCTTCGCCTTGGCTCATCACCTTTGCTTCAATGGGCAATATTTGCTGCAAGATTCCCGTCCCTTGTTTGTTGATCAACGGAGCAAGATTGCCATAAAACGATGTATTGTTGCCTTTTTTCAGAGTGAAAACGCGCGACTTCAACTCCAAACCCATCTCGTTCAGTTGGGAATGGCCTTTGCCGTCATCCGTCACGATTGTCGGCAGCTTCCCCGAAGGCAAAAGCACCAAAGGCATGGCTATGGTGGTCAAAGGCCAGCCCATAATCGTCCAACTGACAGTGTTGCGTGGCGATTCATCTGGTCTGACACCTTGCACCAACACCACCGATGCCGTGGAATAGCGTGTGATGTAGTCGTGGAAAGAAAAATAGCAGGTGTCGTTTTCCGTCTCCGGCATAAAATCGTACATATCCAACTTGGTCACCCCGTGCTTCAAGTAACGTGAGATGTGTGTGATGAGATAATCGTGTTCGAGATGACCCGCTTTACTGGCCTCGGCCATGAAATCAGTAATGGCTTGATAACGTTCCACCCCTTGATCCAGCTTGTGGTTGCCTGTAGTGCCGAAATTGGTACGCATCAGATAGCCGTCAGGTGCCACTTCAGGGTCGTTTACATCGAACTTCACATAATTATAGTTGCCCGTCTCATAATAGGCGCAACCGCCCTTGGCATCCAACACAGCGAAATTGGAGTTGATGTCCATAGGTTTCTTCACCGTATCGAGCAGACGCTCAAAATCCTCCAATGAGGCACAGAGTTCCAAGGCCTTACGGATGAAAATGCCATCACCATCGGTGTCGCCTCCGTCTCCATTCAAATTATAGGCCGCTGTGTTGATGATGCCAAATCCAGCTTCATTGTGACCGCCCCAAACGTCAACAGGAGTCGTATCTTCGGCATTCACCAAGCCAAGATAGCGGTAGCGCTGGCCTTGCACCACCATCATCATATTGTGCACCTTCCCGGAGTCGCGGTGCTTGAAAATCATAGGACGACCATCTTTGGTGACACGGCCAGAAACAATGACCGAGGTGCAGGCCATCACTGGCTGCACCTCGGTCATCATAACTGCCAGCACCACAAGGGAGATCAATATCTTCTTCATGGCTGGTATGTTTTTAATCTATTACATGCTGATAATAAGTCCCTTCTTGGAAGTTCTTAATGCCATCCTTCAAGAAAGCCACAAAAGCGTCCTTGTCTAAATCGTAGGCACGAGGCTTCATCAGCAGGTTGCCGTTGTGGTCCATGAGGCAGTAATAAGGTTGAGCATTGGTGCCGAATTTCGAGATTTGGAAGTCGGCATACTTGCGGCCGATGGTTTTCTTCTCCTTGCCATCATAAGTGGAAGTATACCACTCATTTTCAGGCAATGAAGTCTTGTCATCGACATATAAGGCGCAGATGACGAAGTCGTTGCGCAACATATCTTTCACACGCGGGTCGCTCCACACATTGGCCTCCATCTCACGACAGTTCACGCAGCCGTGGCCCGTGAAGTCGATGAAAATCGGCTTGTTCGTTGCTTTTGCGGCGGCCAAGGCTTGGTCATAATCGAAATAACCTTTCAGGTTATGGGCCAGATGGAAGAGATCGGCATATTTCACTTCCTCATCAAAGGTTGCCACAGCTTGGGCTTCGCCTTGGGGTGCCACTGCCATGTTTGCCATCTTAGCATCCACGTACTCTATTACCTTTTCGCTGTTTTCCTCAATGATGCGGTTGAGGTCGAAGTCGAGAGTCTGCTTGGGCGGCAGATAACCCGAGAGGGCCTTCAAAGGTGCACCCCACATGCCGGGAATCATATAAATAACGAAGACAAAGTCGATAATGATGAGCACCAAACGGAACACGCCCAATTCCTTGACTTCCTTTTCGCCTTTGAAACGCAGCTTGCCGAGGAGGTAGAGACCCAGCAAGGCGAAACACACAATCCAGATGCCAAGATAAACCTCACGGTCGAGCAGGTGCCAGTGGTAGGTTTGGTCAGCCACGCTGAGGAACTTGAAGCCCAGGGCGACTTCGATGAAGCCCAGCACCACCTTCACCGAGTTGAGCCAGCCGCCGCTCTTAGGCAGACGCTGCAACAGGTTCGGGAAGAAGGCGAAGAGGGCAAACGGAAGAGCAAAGGCCACGGCAAAAGCGAACATCGTTACAATGGGAGCCCAGAACTCGCCCGAGGTCGACTTGATAAGCACCGTACCCACAATGGGACCCGTGCAGGCGAATGACACTAAAACCAAGGTCAAGGCCATGAAGAAGATACCGCCAAGGTTCTTGGTGTTTTGCTTGCTGTCGCTCTTGTTCACCATATTGCTGCCCAGTGTGATCTCGAAGGCGCCGAAGAACGAGGCCGCGAAAATCATGAACACCAGGAAGAAGATGATGTTGGGCAGCCAGTGCGTGGCCAGCCAGTTGAAGATGTCGGCCGTGACGCTGTTACCGCCCACGAGCCAAGTCACCAGGATGATAATGGCAATGGGCAAGGTGTAGAGCAACACGATGAAAAGGAAATACATAAAGGCCTTGAAACGACCTTGTGCCTTGCTCTCGCCCTCGCCGTGCATAAAGAATGACACGGTCATAGGAATCATCGGGAACACGCATGGTGTGAGCAGGGCGGCGAAGCCCCACAAAATAGCTTCAAGAATCATGCTCCAGATATTGGATTTCGTTCCCGCATTGGCCTCAGGCTCAGCGGCTTCAATTACTCCATATTGCAAGTCGACATCTTCCGTTAGTGAGACGCACTGCCCATCCTTGCAGGCTTGGTAATTGATTTCACCCGTGATGGGGAAACTGCCGTCCTTCAGTTTACGGAAGGTCTGGGCAAACTGCGCCGTGCCAGCAAACTGCTTGTATTCCACTTCAAAGATGTCATCATAAAACATAGGCACATCGGTAAGGTCGCGGGCCTCACCAACCGCCTCAAAAAACTCCGAGGTCTTGATGTCGAACACCGTAGGAAGCGGCCCCAAGTCGGGCATCTTGGTGGAATAGATGTGATACTCGGGGTCGATAGTGGCAGTGGCCACAATGTCAAATTCCGTCTCGTTAAGGTCTTGGACTACAATAGACCATTTGACAGGTTCGATAATCTGTGCACGCACCTGCATTGGCATAACAGCGATAAAGGCCAACAGCAGGCAAAAGAAAAATCGTTTCATAAGAGATTTAGAATTAGTTTGCAAACAATGATACTTAATATATTAAGGTGCAAAAATAAGAAAATTTACAACACAATCGAGAAAAAACATAATTTTACCGACAAAGAACAAAAAAGGCCGTTCTCAATAGCGGCCTAATCTGCATTCAAAAACGGTCTTTGTGTCGTTAACAATCTTGAAACGGTCATCGATTCGGTAGCCCACCACCCAAAGGATTTCGCCATCAGCGGAAACCAAGAGCCAAACATTTTGTTTTTGGTATTCCGTAAACTTCTGATCCACAAAGAAATCACTCAACAGCTTGGAACCTTTCATGCCTAAAGGATGGAAACGGTCAGCATGCCGCCAATGGCGCAAGGTCAAAGGAAAACTCAATTTGTCGAAATCCAATTGCGCCATTTCGGATGACTTGTCGATGATGAAATCGGTAGTTTTTTCCAATTTGGAGAAACGAAGATGAATGGGCGAGAGAATCTCTTCTTCCCCTATTTGAATCTGGATTTCATCATCTGTTTTCTCCTTTATTTCAGAGAGTTGAAGATTATCTCTTCCGATTACTACGCAATGCGTAGGCGAACAGTATTGGTTTCCAATACCCGTTCCGATGGCATCGTAGATGAAGTGACATTGGTCGGTGTTGAAACCATATTGGCGCAACCATTCAAAAAGCAATTGGAAAGTAAAATCCAAGGTCCCTGAGCCTGTCGAAGGGCCGCCAACACTAGGTGAAAGTACAGAATAAGGCAACCGCTGAATCTCACCCTCTCGTTCCACAATTTGCGCCAACTTCTCTTTCAGCAATTCACAATATAGTTCATTTTCAGCGGCAAGATGTTCCAATGACTTATACAAACCATGCCGCGCCTTTGGTTGAAGTTCATCGAAAACTGGTAATAGCTGGTTGCGGATTCTATTGCGTAGATAGACCGACTCTACATTGGTATGGTCTTCCCGCCAAACGATATGATTCTCAACAGCATACTTTCGGATCTGTTCTCGCGAAGCCCACAGCAAAGGACGAATGATAACGCCATTTTGTGGTTTCATGCCTTTCAGTCCGTTGAGACCTGCGCCGCGCAACAGGTTGATGAAAAAAGTTTCGGCTTGGTCGTCGGCATGGTGGGCTACAGCGATTTTGTCATAACCCAACTGCTGCCTCAACTGCTCAAACCAGCCATAGCGCAGATCTCGGGCAGCCATCTCGATGGAGATGCCATATTTTGCAGCATATTTCTCGGTTTCAAAATGCTGCACATAGCACTGTATTCCACGCTTTTCAGCAAACTTGCGCACGAACCAATCATCGCCGTCCGACTCATAGCCGCGCAAATGGAAATTGCAGTGCGCCGCGACAAATTCCACCTTGGCTTTCAGCAATAAGTCCGCCAAAACCATGGAGTCAATGCCGCCGCTGAGGGCAAGGATGATTTTTTCGCCCTCGGCCAGCAAATTACACCTATTAATATATGACTCGAATTCCTGGAGCATCATCAATGCCTTACCACAACTTTTCCAAATCCCTGACCATTTACTTGAACGAAGTACAATCCTTCAGGATAATTGCCTGTTTCTATCTTAGCTTGCTGGTTTTCAACAACAAATGAATCCATCAGTTGTCCTAAGGCATTATAGATTTGTACTAAACTTGAGCCTTCCACAGAGAGATTCACAAAAGTATCTGCGGGATTGGGGAAAAGCTCGTAATTCGTTTCGTTTTCTTCTTCCACATCATGATAGCATTGGTAAACCTGTATGTCAAACGGAACAAAAGCATCTACAATAGATTGAAAATCATCAAAGGCAAAGTTATACCATGATGACAATACAATAGAACGGTCGGGGGCAATAAGCATAAAAAACGGATCGCCGGGAATTCGATAGACGGAACGTATCTCACCTCCTCCATCTTCTTTGCTGATTGTAGGATACTCCACGCCAAATTCTTCGCTCCATTGCAAACAAAGGCTTACATTATCTGATGAGATTTCCATGTAAAACACATCTTTGTCGTTGCAACCATAGTAATAATAGGACTCCTCTACAAAAGGCATCAGCTCACGGCATGGCCCACAAGTATAATGGAAGAAATCGATAAACACATATTGACCGCTATCCAAAATATCGTACAAATGAATTTCGTTTCCATTGCAATCGACTGCGACGAAATCAGGAGCTTCAAAGCCTATTGAAACAGTATCAGATATGTATTCTGACCCATCTTCAAAACACGAAACCACATAATAGTGATTATCTTCGTATGGGATATAAACACCTTGATAACACGTATCTGTCGTTGTCGCCATCATATTATAATCCATCCAAGACCTTCGCCTATAATACACATGATAATACGATGCGCCTTCCCTCTTATCCCATATCAATCGAAACTGTCCTTCTATTAATGAGGCATTAAGATTTTCGGGTGCAGAATGCTCACCCCACTCGCAATTTGATGGAACGAAGCCAATGTCTTCCAATTCTTCCTCAAGGTGATAGCCTAACGGTTCCTGATAGATTTCATGGTTCGGAGTTATCAATAGATACTTATTATTGCCCGAATAATAAAAACAATCATAGAAATCAGAATAGAATTGGTTTCCTCCGCCATCCATACCAAACACAGGAAATTCGGCGTTTTGGGTTTCTTCCCATAACCGACAAGTGGAATCGTTCTGTGCGGGCAAAACCTCCATGAAGAAAAGTTCATGACCGTTGCATCCGAATTGGTGATATAATTTATTGAAGGCCGTCGTCTGTGAAGTCGAATTCATATTCGTCACAATATGCACCAACACATATTGACCTTGGTCAAGAATGCTATTCAGGTTGTATTCGATGTCGTGGCAGTCGGTCAAACTCACATCATTCACTCCAGGCGGGCATTGGGCCCTCAGACCACATGCCAACACAAGAAACGCCAAAACAAACAAAATCTTTTTCATGTTCTCATACTATTATGGTTACTCTGACTGCAAAAGTACAAAACTCTCACAATCTGCAAAATAAATCATTTCTTTTTCTTCACCGAAAACCCGAATCCACCAATCTTCTCGCCGAGGCCGTAATACTTGCCGTGCGAATAAGCCAAAGGCTTGGCGTGATTGAGTTGGAAAGCGCCCGTGCCCTTGTCGATGAGCTTTTCCTCCGCATTGACAGCCACCACCTCAGCGATGAACATATCGTGCGAGCCTAGTTCCTTCACTTCCACCACCTTGCACTCGATGCTCAAAGGCGACTCGGCAATCAAAGGGGCTTTCACGATTTGTGCTGGCTCGGTATGCAAGTGCATCTGCTTGAACTTGTTGTAGTCGCGGCCCGAGCGCACACCGCACCAGTCCGTGGCAGCGGCCAGTTCCTCCGTCGTCAGGTTGATGACGAACTCCTTGTTTTTCATGATGAGTTCGTGCGAATGGCGTTCCTTGCGGACGGAGATGTAGCACATGGGCGGGTCGGAACAGATGGTACCCGTCCAGCCGATGGTGATGATATTGTAGTTTTCCTCGCAGTCGCCGCAAGTGACCATCACGGCGGGCAAAGGATAAATCAGGGTTCCAGGTTTGAAGGGGATTTTCATATTAGTTAGCAGTTGTCAGTTGTTCAGTTGACAGTTAGGAGTAAAAGTGACACCATTATGTTTTTTATTTCAACCTCCTTCAAAATCTACTTCATCAAGTGGGCGAAAAGGAATGGGATGAAAAGAAAGGAGAGAGAAATCAAGATGAAAAGGAGGAAAAACAACCAATCTTTAAGCCATTTGTTGGCTGGATGATTGGCAAATCTTTCATCCATTTCCTTGATTTTCGGAGTGTAATGCTTGTAGTTGTAGAATACCAACAATGCCATTAATCCTAATGCTATGATTTTACCAAGTATGTTGTCTTTCGACACACTAATAATGTCAAAACAACCATTGAGAACAATCATTACACCACCAAGCATAAAGAATTGAAATGCTGATAGTGCTATTGACGCACTAAAACCATGATTCGTGCTTGGCTCGTGTTTTTTGTATGCGAGGTTGAGCCTGTAAAAGATATATTCAAACATGGTTTGTATTTTTTATAGGATTCTCAATAAGGTGTTGCATTTTGTACTATTATTCGATTGCAAAAATAATGATTTTCTCTGTCATCTTGCGGAGAATACAACATTGCTGGAGATAGAATTTCTTATATCGAATTGATGAAATACTTTACTGCTTCGAGCAACGGGTCAAGGTCTTGACGAATAGTCAGCAGCACCACTTCACCATCAATGTCAAAATAACCATGTGCGATATGGTTGCGGATTCCTATTACATCCTCCCATGGAATCTCCGAACGTTCCTTAAGCAACTCACCTTCTGTAATCCCATCTATTTGATGGATACCCTCTCCTATTGCTTCAATCAACATGCAACTGGCTGCAAGTTTTTGCATTCCGTCAGGCGACAAATAATAATCCTCAGCCGTCTCGATATTAGCATTCCAATTCTTGAGCTGCTCAATGGCGTTCTCAATTTGCTGAAAAATGCCCAGTACCCTGTCTCGTTTACTTAATGACGTAAATTCCATCGCGATTGATTTCTTGTAATAAGTAAGGATTCATGTGTTTGTGCATCCTCACCACATCCACCGGACAACCCAAAAGACGCTCAAGGAAACGTTTCAATCGAACTATCAAATAGGCTTGAGGCTCCATTTCCACACAAACATCAACATCGCTTCCTTCAATCTGCTCATCTCGCGACACAGACCCAAATAGGCGAAGCGAACGGATTCCGAAGTTTTTCCTTAACTCATCCTCTTGATTTTCAATAAGTTCAATATAATCTTTTTTTGTCTTCATATTGCAAAAGTAATCAATTTCCTTAAAACGCAACATGTTTGATAATCAGAAAATGAAAAAAATCCCGCTCGTTTGGGCGGGATTTTTCAGGTTTTAAGGTCGACCTGTCAAGGCTTCTATGAATCGGCCCTTCGACAGGCTCAGGGACCTTAGCTTAATCGATGGTCCAGGTCGAACCGCTGTTCAGCAGGTCGTCCATGCACTTGATCTTCGAGTTGGCCTTCTCGTTTTCGATGACTTGGTCAAGGCTGTCGTTGAAGGTCGGAGCCTTCACGTCGCGGATGACGCCGATGGCGACGGGGAAATGAGGCGGCATCATGTGTGCCAGCATCATGTGGATACCCGTGTCCTCGGTGGTCTTGTCGTGGACGAGAATGTCCTTCTCGGTTATGCCGTTCTCGCCAATCTTCACCACTTCAAGTTGGTTGCCATTGAGGCGGATACCTTTGTCGCGGTTCTTACCGAAAATGAGCGGCTGGCCGTGGACACACTTCACCTGCATGTCGTCGCGGACATCCTTGCCGGTGATGTTTTCGTGCACGCCGTTGGAGAAGATCATACAGTTTTGCAGGACCTCGGTCACGGCGATACCGTCGTGCTTGTACGACTCCCAGAAGATTTCGCTCAGCTCCTTGGGGTTGATATCCACGCCACGGGCAAAGAAGGTAGCCTTGGCACCGATGGCGAGTTCGCCAGGATTGAACGGATCCTCGTAAGTACCTTGCGGCGAAGTCTTGGTCTTCGTGCCACGGAAGGTGCAGGGCGAGAACTGACCCTTGGTCATACCATAGATACGGTTGTTGAACAGGATAAGGTTGATGTCGATGTTACGACGGCAGGCGTGGATGAAGTGGTTACCACCGATGGCGGTGCAGTCGCCGTCGCCGGTGATCATCCACACGCTGAGGTTCGGGTTGGCCAGCTTCACGCCAGTGGCGGCAGCAGCAGCACGACCGTGGATGCTATGGAAACCGTATGTATTCATGTAGTAAGGGAAGCGCGAGGAGCAGCCGATGCCGGAAACGACAACGATATCTTCCTTCTTTTTACCCAACTTCGGGAAAATGTCTTGAACGGCCTTCAAGATGGCGTGGTCACCACAACCGGGGCACCATTTCACCACCTGATCGCTTGCAAAATCCTCTATTTTAAAAGGTCGTTAAACTTAGCTTCAAGCTCGCCGATGGTGAACGGCAGGCCCATCACCTTATTGAATTGCTCGCACTTATACTCTGGGAAGTTCATGCGCAGGTACTTGGCAAACTGGCCGCGGTTGATTTCGCAGACCACGATCTTCTTGTGACCTTGCAGCACTTCCTCGGTGTTGCGCGGCAATGGCATGATGTAGTCGAAGTGGGCGTGAGCGATGCTCTTGCCTTCTTCCATCAGGCCTTCGACGGCGGTGCGGACGGTACCGAAGGTACCACCCCAGCTCACCACGAGGAGGTCGGCGTTCTTGTCGCCGTAGATTTCCTGCAGCGGGATGTCGTTGGCCACGCGGTTGATCTTCTCTTCACGGAGTTCGGTCATGATCTGGTGGTTCTCGGGATTGGTCGAGAGGTTACCCTTGCCGTTTTCCTTTTCCAAACCACCAACGCGGTGACGCAGACCAGGTGTGCCAGGGATAGCCCATTCGCGGCGGAGCCATTTCTCATCGCGGCGGTAAGGCATATAATCCGGGTCGTTGGCTTTGGCCAGCGGTGGCGTGATGCTTGGCAGGTCAGCCATCTTGGGGATGCGGAACACCTCGGAGCCGTTACCCAGTGAACCATCGCTGAGCATAATGACGGGTGTCATGTGCTCCATGGCGATACGGGCGGCTTCGTAAGCGGTGTAGAAGCAACCGGCAGAGCTGCGGGCAGCGATAACGACAAGCGGAGCGTCGCCGTTACGGCCGTAGAGGGCCTGCATCAGGTCGCTCTGTTCCATCTTGGTCGGCAGACCAGTGGAGGGACCGCCACGCTGCACGTCGATGATGACCAGCGGAAGCTCGGTCATCACGGCGAGACCCATGGCTTCGCTCTTCAGCGAGAGGCCAGGACCCGAAGTCGTCGTCACGGCCATGCAGCCTGTGTAGGCAGCGCCGATCGACGACATGATGCCAGCGATTTCATCTTCAGCTTGGTAGGCCTTGACATTGAGGTTCTTGTATTTCGTCAACTCGGCAAGGATGTCGGTGGCGGGAGTGATGGGGTACGATCCGAGGAAGAGCGGGCGGCCCGACTTCTCGGAGGCGGCCATCAGGCCCCAAGCAGCGGCAGTGTTGCCGGTGATGTTGCGGTATTTGCCTTTGTCTAGGTCGGCGGCTTCCACACGATAGGTGTTCGTGAAGAGCTCCCAAGTGTCGGCATAGTGGTAACCAGCGTCGAGGACGGTGCGGTTGGCCTTAATCACTTGGTCCTTGCCTTTGAACTTGGTCTCAAAATACTTGTAAACGGTGTCGAGTTCGCGGTTGAACAAGTACATCACGATACCGAGGGCAAACATGTTCTTCGATTTCAGCATCGACTTGTTGTCCATGCCGAAGTCCTTCAAGGCCTCTTTGGTGAGTTCCGAGATAGGAGCCTTCACCACTTGATAGTCGGCGAGGGTGCCATCGACGGTCGGGTCGTCGGCATAACCAGCCTTCTCGAGGGCCTTTTCAGTGACCGAGTCGGAGTCGAAGATGATGATGGTTCCGGGGCGGAGCCAGCGCATGTTAGCCTTGATGGAGGCGGGGTTCATGGCCACGAGGACGTCGCAGAGGTCGCCAGTGGTGTGAACGGGTTTGTGTCCAAAGTGCACTTGGAAGCCAGAAACGCCAGCCACGGTGCCTTGCGGTGGGCGGATTTCAGCCGGATAGTCCGGGAAGGTGGCGAAATCGTTTCCGGCAAATGCTGTTGAATCCGAAAAGAGATTTCCGGTAAGTTGCATACCATCGCCCGAGTCGCCCGAAAAACGGATGACGACATGTTCAAGGGCTACAACCTTACTTTTTGCTGTCATATTTATTGATTTAAAGATTTAATATTCAAGATTTAAAGATTTCAAGATTAGCTTTCAGCTATCAGCAATCAGCTTTCAGCCGGTCTAAACCGAGCTGATGGCTGGCTGCTGAAGGCTGACAGCTTTTAAATTTGCTGCAAAGGTACGTAATAAATAGGTGCAAACCCAAATAAAAACGCTTTTTATTTTCCTATTTATAAGTAAAGTCGCACTATGTTAAATATCAGCGTCTTAACCATTATCGTTATTTAGACTGAATAAAAATTTCGTTTTGGGGCATATTAGAATGAAAGTTGTTAGTATTTTTGCGGCTCGAAAACTCAAAACAAACCTTAAAATTAAAATCTAAAATCATTATGGCTTACAAAATCACAGACAGCTGCGTTGCTTGCGGCACATGTATTGACGAATGCCCCGTGGGCGCTATTTCGGAAGGCGACATCTATGTCATCGATCCTGATACCTGCGTTGGTTGCGGCACTTGCGCCGGCGCTTGCCCCAACGAAGCAATCGTTGAAGACTAATTGAAAAAATGAAACTGCATTAAAAGTAAGGAAAAGCCTGCCAAAAACAGGCTTTTTTTTAATTTTTTTGTCAGTTTTTTACAGTTTGGCAAACTATTTGCTATCTTTGCCACGTTCTTTGAAAGAAACAAACTTAAACAAATAACCTAATTATTAACTAAAATCATTAAGAAATGAAAAAATTAGCATTGGCACTTGTGTGCTTCGCCAGCGTTGCTTTCTTTGCAAGCTGCACAAAGACAGTCGAGCATCCGGAACCTTCAATCGCCGTTAAGACGGGTGAGTATTTCATCACCGGTAGCGAGGATCAACCTACAGTCATTGATTTAGACGAAGAAAGCGCTATCAATTTCAAGTATGGTTTCCATGTTGAATCCAACACTGAAACTAAGAAAGAGCTGAAGAACATGGTAATCACCATGGATGTGACTTATTTTGAAGAAGATGGTCAAGAGCAAGAAATCTATTACGACACCATCGACCTCACTGGTAAAACTTCATACGATTTTGAAGACTATCTTTTCGAACAAGAAAGAAATGAGATCCTCGTTATGGAAGGCACAATCAAGGCTGTTGTGACTGACGTTGACAAACAAACCAACATCGCCACTGTCGCTTTCAGATGCAAAGTGGAAGATACTCCTGAACAGCTGATCGGCCGCACCATTGAATGGATCCGCAAGGGTGCCAACCTCCAAGGTAACACCGAATCGGAAATGGCTGCCATGGGCTTGAAATGGACTATCAGCTACAAAGATGTGTTCGCCACCATCGAGCCTTTGAATGATGATGTTGTCATGTACCTTTGCGACGGTGATGACTTTGATGACATTGAATTCGTAAGCCAAAAGTACGAATACTTCGCTAACTTGGCTGAAAACGAAGAGCCCATTGAAAAGTATCGCAACATCAAAACCGAATATGGCGCAGAATACAACGATATGTTGGCCGTTGTCTATGGTGAGGAGTATTATCTGATTCTCATCGAAGACGCTGAAATTGAGACCGGTTCCTATGGTACTCAAATCACCATCAATGGTAAAGCCAAATAATGACGCTACAATTATATGAAATGTAAATGAGGATGTGTCGAAATTGGCACATCCTCTTTTTTTATGTCTCGTATGGTCGGTCGAGAGCCCTCGAAAGGTTCATGTCACTTTTTTGCATTTATGGGCA